>NZ_JBEOYD010000007.1:0-359363 GCF_040296885.1 Streptomyces sp. NPDC001980
GGCGAGATGCTTGACCAGCCCCAGCAGATTCGTACCCGTGGGAGTCAGCGGCCGCCGAATGTCGTACTCGGACAGCCCCTCCCCGGAGTTGAGGCTCAGTTGGCGGTCAGGCGGGCGATCGCCTCGTCCACCGTGAGCTCCTCGCGCTCGCCCGTCTTGCGGTCCTTGAGCTCCAGGACGCCCTCGCCCGAGCGGCGGCCCGCGACCAGGATCTGCGGCACACCGATCAGTTCGGCGTCCGTGAACTTCACGCCCGGGGAGACCCCGGCCCGGTCGTCGACCAGGACGCGCAGCCCGGCCGCCCGAAGCTTCTCCGAGACGTCCAGGGCGAGTTCGGTCTGCAGGGCCTTGCCGGCCGCGACGACGTGCACGTCGGCCGGGGCGACCTCGCGCGACCAGACCAGGCCGTGCTCGTCGGCGGTCTGCTCGGCGAGGGCGGCGACGGCGCGGGAGACGCCGATGCCGTAGGAGCCCATGGTCACGCGGACCGGCTTGCCGTTCTGGCCGAGGACGTCGAGCTTGAGGGCGTTGGTGTACTTCTGGCCCAGCTGGAAGATGTGGCCGATCTCGATGGCGCGGTCCAGCTTGAGGCCGGTGCCGCACTTCGGGCAGGGGTCGCCCTCCAGCACGACGACGACATCGACGTACTCGTCGACCTCGAAGTCACGGCCGGACACCACGTTCTTGGCGTGCGTGCCCGCCTTGTTGGCGCCGGTGATCCAGGAGGTGCCCGGGGCCACCCGCGGGTCGGCGATGTACTTGACCTTCTCGCCGAGGCCCTGCGGGCCGACGTAGCCGCGGACCAGGTCGGGACGGCCGGCGAAGTCGGACTCGTTGACCAGCTCGACGGAGGCCGGGGCGAAGTGCTCCTCGACCTTGCCCATGTCGACCTCGCGGTCGCCCGGCACGCCGACGGCCACGATCTCGCCGTCGACCTTCACCAGCAGGTTCTTCAGGGTGGCGGAGGCCGGGACGCCGAGGTGGGCGGCGAGGGTCTCGATGGTCGGGGTGTCCGGGGTCGGGATCTCCTCGAGAGCGGGCACGCCGGACGCGTCCACCGGCTTCAGCGTGTAAGAGATCGCCTCGGTGTTGGCCGCGAAGTCGCAGTTCGGGCAGTCGGCGAAGGTGTCCTCGCCGGCCTCGGCCGGGGCCAGGAACTCCTCCGACTTCGAGCCGCCCATGGCGCCGGCGGTGGCGGCGACGATGCGGTAGTCGAGGCCGAGGCGCTCGAAGATCCGCTGGTATGCCGCGCGGTGCAGGGCGTACGACTTGGCGAGGCCGTCCTCGTCCAGGTCGAAGGAGTAGGAGTCCTTCATGAGGAACTCACGGCCGCGCAGGATGCCGGCGCGCGGGCGGGCCTCGTCCCGGTACTTGTTCTGGATCTGGTAGAGGATGACCGGCAGGTCCTTGTACGAGGACGCCTGGTCCTTCACCAGCAGGGTGAAGATCTCCTCGTGGGTCGGGCCGAGGAGGTAGTCGCCGCCCTTGCGGTCCTGGAGGCGGAACAGCTCGGCGCCGTACTCCTCCCAGCGGCCGGTCGCCTCGTACGGCTCCCGGGGCAGGAGGGCCGGGAGCAGCACCTCCTGGGCGCCGATCGCGTCCATCTCCTCGCGGACGACCCGCTCGATGTTGGAGAGCACCTTCAGGCCGAGCGGCAGCCAGGACCAGATTCCGGCAGCGGTGCGGCGGACGTAGCCGGCGCGGACGAGGAGCTTGTGGCTGAGGACCTCGGCGTCCGCCGGGTCGTCACGCAGCGTCTTCGCCATCAACTGGGACATGCGTTGGACCGGTGCGTTCGCCATGGTTCTCGTACTCCTGCCGGAAAAGGGTGATGGCTAGGAGGTTAGCCGGGCACGCTGTGCCGGTGGAAATCGGTTAGCGACGACGGGCTACTTGCGGCGGAGCGGCAGGGGCGCGCCCATCACGGCGTACGGCTTCGGGGCGCTGGGGAAATGCACCTGGCGGGCGAGGTCGACGTAGCCGAGGGAGTGGTAGAGGCCGCGGGCCGGGCTGTCGGTGTCGATCGCGGAGAGGATCGAGCGGGGCTCGGCGGCGCCGTCGGTGATGAGCGAGATCAGGCGGCGGCCGATGCCGCGGTTCTGGTGGTGGGGGTGCACGTGCAGCTCGGTGATCACGAAGGAGTCGTCGAGCCAGTCGGCGTTGCCCTGGGCGCGGAGGTAGGGCTCCACGACGGTGGACCACCAGTGGGTGCGGGAGTTCGGCATGCCGTAGACGAACCCGACGAGCAGGCCGTCGGCCGTGGCGCCGAGGGCCCTGGCGCCGGCGTACTGCATGTGGCGGAGGACGATCTGGCGGCGGACCGCAACCTCGTCGGGGCCGAGGCCGAATGCGATGGCCTGGACTGCGAGGGCCTCGTCCACGTGGGCGGGGAGGTCCAGGGGGCCGATCACGAGGTCCATGTGGGGAGCGTACAGGGGGCGGAGCGTTGTCGTCCGAGTGCGGGTGGGTTGTGGTTGCTCGCGCAGTTCCTCCCCCAGCCTTCGGCCGGGGGTACCCCCAGCGCCCCTATCGGGGCGCTGCCCTCACGCCCATGGGAGAAGAACCGTCAGAACAGCACACTCATGAAGGCTCCGACCTCCTGGAAGCCCACCCTCAGATAGGTTCTTCGCGCCGCGGTGTTGAAGTCGTTGACGTAGAGGCTCACCACGGGAGCGACGTCGGCGAGGGCGTACCGCAGGACCGCTGCCATGCCGGGGGCCGCCAGGCCCATGCCGCGGTACTCGGGGGCGACCCACACGCCCTGGATCTGGCAGGCCCGGGCCGTGGCCGCGCCGATCTCCGCCTTGAAGACGACCTTGCCGTTGTCGTCGAGCCGGGCGAACGAGCGTCCGGAGCCGACGAGTTCGGCGACCCTCGCCTGGTAGAGGAGGCCGCCGTCGCCGGCCAGTGGGGAGACGCCCACCTCCTCCGTGAACATCGCCACGCACGCAGGCATGATCGCCTCCATCTCGTCCTTGCGGATGCGGCGGACGTACGGATCCGGGGCGATGTCTGCGGGCATGCCGTCGGTGACCATCAGGGGTTGGTGGCCGCGGACCTCGCGGGCCGGGCCCCAGTGCGGTTCCAGGAGGCGCCACAGCTGGGCGGTGGCCTCGGCGGGGCCGACGATCGAGGAGCAGCGACGGCCGGCCCGGCGGGCCCGGTCGGCGAAGGCGCGGACGGCGCGCGGAGTGGCGCAGATCGGGACCAGGTTGGCGCCGGCGTAGCAGAGGGACGTGAGCATGCCGTCCTCGTACCAGCCCCACATCTCGCCGCCGAGGCGCCAGGGGTCGAGGCCGGCCACCTGGACACGTGAGGTCACGAAGGCGTTCGTGACCGGCTCGCGGTCGAGTACGGCGAGCGCGGCGTCCAGGTCACTCGGTTCGAGCACCCGTGAGGTGGTCTGCGTCAACACGTGCGGGGCCTCACGCTGAGGGGTTCTGCTGATCTCCGCACTGTACCTGCGGAAGCTTGGCCGTGCCGCCCCGTGTGCTGTGAAGTGGCCGTCGCCTGGGGTCCCGTCCCTGGGAGCTGCCGCCCCAGAGCCCCGCGTCGGCCTCCGGCCTCGTCCTCGAACGCCCGAGGGCGGGAAGAAGGTGCCTCAGCCCCCGCCGGCGTGAAGGCAGTCCAGCCCTTCCGGCGTGAAGGCAGTCCAGCCCCGCCGGCGTTTGAGGAGCGGGGTCCAGGGGCGGAGCCCCTGGACGGGGTCGCAGGGGCGGGGCCCCTTCGGGACGGGACGGGTAGGGGCGGCGGGGGCGAGGAAATCCCGCCGTCGCCCGAAGGCGGTCTCAGCCCGCCACCGACACCGACGGCTCGCCCGACTCCGTGCCCTCCGCCTCCATCTGCTCGGCCAGCTTCATGGCCTCCTCGATGAGGGTCTCCACGATCTTCGACTCGGGGACCGTCTTGATGACCTCGCCCTTGACGAAGATCTGGCCCTTGCCGTTGCCGGAGGCGACGCCGAGGTCGGCCTCGCGGGCCTCGCCGGGGCCGTTCACCACGCAGCCCATGACGGCGACGCGGAGCGGGACCTCCATGCCGGTGAGGCCCGCGGTGACCTCTTCGGCGAGCTTGTAGACGTCGACCTGGGCCCGGCCGCAGGACGGGCAGGAGACGATCTCCAGGCCGCGCTGCTTGAGGTTGAGGGACTCCAGGATCTGGTTGCCGACCTTGACCTCCTCGACGGGAGGCGCGGAGAGGGAGACGCGGATCGTGTCGCCGATGCCCTGGGAGAGGAGCGCGCCGAAGGCGACGGCCGACTTGATGGTGCCCTGGAACGCCGGGCCGGCCTCGGTGACGCCGAGGTGGAGCGGGTAGTCGCACTGGGCGGCGAGCTGCCGGTACGCCTCGATCATCACGACCGGGTCGTTGTGCTTGACGGAGATCTTGATGTCCCGGAAGTCGTGCTCCTCGAAGAGGGACGCCTCCCACAGCGCCGACTCGACCAGGGCCTCGGGGGTCGCCTTGCCGTACTTCTGGAGCAGCCGGCGGTCCAGGGAACCGGCGTTGACGCCGATGCGGATCGGGGTGCCGTGGTCCTTGGCGGCCGCCGCGATCTCCTTGACCTTGTCGTCGAACTGCTTGATGTTGCCGGGGTTGACGCGGACGGCGGCGCAGCCGGCCTCGATCGCGGCGAAGACGTACTTCGGCTGGAAGTGGATGTCCGCGATGACCGGGATCTGGGACTTCTTGGCGATGGTCGCCAGGGCGTCCGCGTCGTCCTGCGTCGGGCACGCCACGCGCACGATCTGGCAGCCGGACGCCGTCAGCTCGGCGATCTGCTGGAGGGTGGCGCCGATGTCGGACGTACGGGTCGTGGTCATCGACTGGACCGAGACCGGGGCGTCTCCGCCGACCGCCACGGAGCCGACCTGGATCTGCCGGCTCTTCCGGCGCTCGGCGAGCTTGGTCGGAACGGACGGCATGCCGAGAGAAATCGCAGTCATCTGCTGTGCAACCCCAAGTCGTGGATCTAGGTCCAGGTCCCGTCGTGAGCGGGTTCCAGGCTTCGAGATTACGGCACCGGCACAGGAGCGAGCACATCCCCCACCTGTAAACCCACTCAATGGAAGCGGCCCGGAACTCAGTGTTCCGGGCCGCTTCGAACGCCGTGTGGCTAGGAGATTTTCACGGGGTTAACCACGTCGGCGATCAGGACGAGGACGGTGAAGCAGATGAAGACCCCGGCCACCACATAAGCCACCGGCATCAGCTTCGCCACGTCGAACGGACCCGGGTCCGGGCGGCGCAGCACCTTTGCCAGGTTGCGGCGCAGCGACTCCCACAGGGCGCCCGCGATGTGGCCGCCGTCCAGCGGCAGCAGCGGGAGCATGTTGAAGAGGAACAGGGAGAGGTTGAAGCCGGCCACGAGCATCAGGGCCATCGCCAGCTGCTCCGTCGGCGGGATGTCCAGGGTGAAGATCTCGCCGCCGACGCGGGCCGCGCCGACCACGCCCATCGGGGAGTCCGCCTGGCGCGGGGCGCCGTCGAAGGCCGCGTCCCACAGGGCCGGGATCTTGCCGGGCAGGCTCACGATCGAGTCGACGGCCTCGCCGACGCGGTCGCCCATCCAGGTCAGGGAGTCGCCGAAGTCCTGGCGGACGATGCCGGTGGCGGCGCTGAAGCCGAGGAAGCCGGCGGTGACGTACTGGCCCTGGACGATCTGGCCGCTGGAGTCCTTCTTGGCGACCTGGTTGGTGGCGATCTTCGCGTGCAGGGTGACGTCCTGGCCCTTGCGGTCGACGACGATCGCGACCTCCTTGCCGGGGGTGGACCGGATCAGGTCGGAGAGCTGGTTCCAGCTGTCCGTCCGGACGCCGTTGAAGGAGACGATCTTGTCGCCGGCCTTCAGGCCCGCGGCGGCGGCCGGGGAGGCGGCGTCGGTGTTCTTGCAGGTGTCGCGGTTCTCGCTCTGCGCGATCACGCACTGGGAGACCGAGCTGACCGTGGTGGTCTGCTGGCTGATGCCGAAGCCCATCAGGA
Source organism: Streptomyces sp. NPDC001980 (assembly GCF_040296885.1). Lineage (NCBI taxonomy): Bacteria > Bacillati > Actinomycetota > Actinomycetes > Kitasatosporales > Streptomycetaceae > Streptomyces > Streptomyces sp. NPDC001980. Next base: position 5,983 of record NZ_JBEOYD010000007.1, read on the forward strand.
CGGTGAGGAAGAGTGCCACCGCGAGGATGAGGTTCATGAAGGGGCCCGCGAACATCACGATCACGCGCTTCCAGGGGGCGCGCGTGTAGAAGAGGCGGGTCTCGTCGCCGGGCTGGAGTTCCTCGAAGGCTGCCGAGCGGGCGTCCTCGATCATGCTGCGCCAGGGTGAGGTGGAGCGGGCGGTGACCCGGCCGTCGGCGCCCGGCGGGAACATGCCGATCATGCGAATGTAGCCGCCCAGCGGGACGGCCTTGATGCCGTACTCCGTGTCGCCCTTGCGGCGCGACCAGATGGTCGGGCCGAAGCCGACCATGTACTGCGGGACGCGGATGCCGAAGAGCTTGGCGGTGGAGAGATGCCCCAGCTCGTGCCAGGCGATCGAGACCAGCAGGCCGATCACGAAGACGACTATGCCGAGGATCATCATCAGGGCTGTCATGCACGCGCCTCCGCGGTCGCCTTCTGCGCTGTCAGTTCCCGGGCCCGGATCCGTGCCCAGGTCTCCGCTTCGAGTACGTCCGGCACGGTGAGCGAAGTTCCCGTACGGGGGATGCCGTGTTCCTCGACCACCCGGGTCACGGTCTCCATGATGCCGTTGAAGGGCAGCAGACCGGACCGGAAGGCCTCGACGCACTCCTCGTTGGCCGCATTGAACACCGCCGGCGCGGTGCCCGCGAGCTCACCGACGTGCCGGGCCAGGTTCACGGACGGGAAGGCCTCATTGTCCAGCGGGAAGAACTCCCAGGTGGAGGCCTTGCTCCAGTCGAAGGCGGGCGCCGCGTCCGGGACCCGTTCGGGCCAGCCGAGACCGACGGCGATCGGCCCCCGCATGTCGGGGGGCGTCGCCTGCGCGATCGTGGATCCGTCCGTGAACTCGACCATCGAGTGGACATACGACTGCGGATGCACGACCACCTCAATGCGGTCGAAGGGAATGTCGTAGAGGAGGTGCGCCTCGATGACTTCCAGCCCCTTGTTGACCAGGGTCGCGGAGTTGATCGTGATGACCGGTCCCATCGCCCAGGTGGGGTGGGCGAGCGCGTCCTCGACGGTGACGTGTGCCAGGTCGGCCTTGGTACGGCCGCGGAAGGGCCCGCCGGACGCCGTGACGACCAGCTTGCGGACGTCGGCCCGGGTCCCCGCCGCCAGCGACTGGAAGAGCGCCGCGTGCTCGGAGTCGACCGGGATGATCTGGCCGGGCTTGGCGAGCGCCTTGACCAGCGGGCCGCCGACGATCAGCGACTCCTTGTTGGCGAGCGCGAGGGTGCGGCCCGCCTCCAGGGCGGCGAGGGTGGGCGCGAGGCCGATGGAGCCGGTGATGCCGTTGAGCACGGTGTGGCAGTCGGAGGCGGCGACGTGCGTGGCCGCGTCGGGTCCGGCGAGGAGCTCGGGGAGCGGTTCGCCGGGGCCGTAGAGCGCGGCGAGTGCCTCGCGCAGGTCCGGTACGACGTCCTCGCGGGCGACCGCGACGGTGCGCACCCGCAGCCGGTGCGCCTGCTCGGCGAGGAGGGCGATCCGGCCGCCGTGGGCGGACAGCGCGGTGACCCGGAAGCGGTCGGGGTTGCGCAGGACGAGGTCGATGGCCTGGGTGCCGATCGATCCGGTGGAGCCGAGGATCACCACGTCCTTCGGGCCGTCGCCCACGAGCGGGTCGTACACGAGGTGCGGGTCGGCGAGGGGTGCCGGACTGGCGGGACTGTCGGTCATCCCCCCATTGTGGCGGCAACGGGTGACAGGGAGGACAGGGCGTCCCCTCATGGGCGGCGCGGTACTCTATATACGCAAGACTCGGCTTGATATACGGGGAGTGTCGCCATGGCCAAGACTTTGATCGACATCGACGAGGAACTGCTGGCGCAGGCGGCCATAGCGTTCGGGACCAAGACGAAGAAGGACACCGTGACCGCGGCCCTGAAAGAAGGCGTCGAACGTAAGAAGCGTGCCCTCGCGCTGGCCCGGCTGGCCGCGCAGGCCGACGCGGGTGACTTCGACATCCTCCTGGACAAGGCGAACTATCGACGATGACCACGGCCAAATACCTCATCGACACAAGCGCCCTCGTCCGGGTCCTCAGGCAGCCTGCCCTCGCCCACTGGGAGAGCCCCCTCGCAGAGGGACTCGTCGCCCGATGCCCGGTGACCGAGATCGAGTTCCTCTACAGCGCCAGGAACGCCGAGAACCGCGTGCAGATGGTCGAGGACTTGGACGCCCTGTTCTGCTGGACACCCCTGGACGACCGCGCGCTGACGCGGGCATGGCGCGTCCAGGAGGAGCTGACCGCCAAGGGCCGGCACCGCTCGGCGGGGACGGTCGACCTCCTCGTCGCCGCCACCGCCGAGATACAGGGCCTCACCGTGCTGCACTACGACAACGACTTCGAGACCATCGCGTCGGTCACCGGCCAGCCCACTCAGTGGCTCATGCCACCGGGCAGCCTGTAGCAGCGGCCGTCCTCACCCGAACGGGCGGCGGACGTTCTCCCGCTGGGACGGCCCGGGGGTCGCGTCGGCGATCCACGGGCCCTCGCCCGACGGGTCGACGATCCCCTGCTCCAGCCATTCGAAGGAGCCGCCGAGCACGCCCTTGACGACCTTGCGGTCCAGGTCGTCGGTGTTCGACCAGAGGCGGGTGAACAGCTCGTCGACGCGGATGCGGGACTGCCTGCAGAACGCGTCGGCGAGCAGGTAGGCCTCGCGGCCGTGGTCGCCCTGGCGGCGCAGCAGTTCGGCGCGGACGCAGGCCGCGCTCATCGCGAACAGCTCGGCGCCGATGTCCACGACCCGGCCCAGGAAGCCCTGCTTGGTCTCCATCCGGCCCTGCCAGCGGGACATGGCGTAGAAGGTGGAGCGGGCCAGCTTGCGGGCGTGCCGCTCCACGTAGCGCAGGTGCGGGGCGAGGTCCACGCCGTGCTTGAAGTCGCCGTACGACGTGGGGAGCTGGCCCGGACCCGCGACCAGCTTCGGCAGCCACTTGGCGTAGAAGACGCCCGCGTTCGCGCCCGCCTTCGCCTTGTCCTGGAGGGACTTGTCGGGGTCGATGAGGTCGCCGGCGACCGAGAGGTGGGCGTCGACGGCCTCGCGGGCGATCAGCAGGTGCATGATCTCCGTGGAGCCCTCGAAGATGCGGTTGATACGCAGGTCGCGCAGGAGCTGCTCGGCGGGGACGGCGCGTTCGCCGCGGGCCGCCAGCGACTCCGCCGTCTCGAAGCCGCGGCCGCCGCGGATCTGGATCAGCTCGTCCGCCATCAGGCAGGCCATCTCGGAGCCGTAGAGCTTGGCGAGGGCGGCCTCGATGCGGATGTCGTTGCGGTTCTCGTCGGCCATCTGGGAGGACAGGTCGACGACCGCCTCCAGGGCGAAGGTGGTCGCCGCGATGAAGCTGATCTTGGAGCCGACCGCCTCGTGCAGCGCGACCGGCTTGCCCCACTGCTCGCGGACCGCCGACCACTCGCGGGCGATCTTCAGGCACCACTTGCCGGCGCCCACGCACATCGCGGGGAGCGAGAGCCGCCCGGTGTTGAGCGTGGTGAGGGCGATCTTGAGGCCCGCGCCCTCGGCGCCGATGCGGTTGGCGGCCGGGACCCGGACCTGGTGGAAGCGGGTGACGCCGTTCTCGATGCCGCGCAGACCCATGAAGGCGTTGCGGTTCTCGACGGTGATGCCGGGTGAGTCGGCCTCGACGACGAAGGCCGTGATGCCGCCCTTGCTGTCCTCCGTCCTGGGGACACGCGCCATGACGACCAGGAGGTCGGCGACCACGCCGTTGGTGGTCCACAGCTTCACCCCGTCGAGGACATAGTCGTCCCCGTCCGGTACGGCGGTGGTGGCGAGGCGCGCCGGGTCCGAGCCGACGTCCGGCTCGGTGAGCAGGAACGCCGAGATGTCGGTGCGGGCGCAGCGCGGCAGGAAGGCGTCCTTCTGCTCCTGGGTGCCGAAGATCTTCAGCGGCTGCGGCACGCCGATCGACTGGTGGGCGGAGAGCAGCGCGCCGACCGCCGGGTTCGCGGAGCCGACCAGGGAGAGGGCCCGGTTGTAGTAGACCTGGGTGAGGCCGAGGCCGCCGTACTTGGTGTCGATCTTCATGCCGAGGGCGCCGAGCTCCTTGAGGCCGGCGATCACCTCGTCCGGGATGCGCGCCTCGCGCTCGATGAGCGCCGAGTCGATCTTCGTCTCGCAGAACTCGTGCAGCCGCGCCAGGAACTCCTCGCCGCGCTGCACGTCGTCGTCCGCCGGGAGCGGATGCGGGTGGATGAGGTCGAGCCGGAAGCGCCCGAGGAACAGTTCCTTGGCGAAACTGGGCTTGCGCCAGTCCTGTTCCCGGGCGGCCTCCGCCACCTGGCGGGCCTCCCGCTCAGTGACGGTGGGTTTCTTGGTGGTGGGGGCGGACATTGAGGCTCACCTCGCCACGAAAGGGGTTGTTGAGGACCGTTCGTTACCGACCAGTGCTACTGGATCGTTGGTACCCGAAACGGGCCGTACCTACCAGCCCTCGCGGTCCGATCGGCTGACGGGCCGACCGCCCCGACGCGTTTCTCAGCCGATGTCGACGGAGTACGACGTGGTGTCCAGCCGACCCGAGCACTTGAAGACCTCGGTACCCGACTCGATGCCGGAGAGGTACTTGTCGTTGCTCAGCAGCTTGCGGCGGACCAGGGCCTGGGTGAAGTCGTCGATTTGGTCACCGGATGCGGTGATGAGCCGCCGCACGAGTGGGCCGACGCGCTAGCGTCACTTTGTCAGTCCGCCAGCCCTTGAAGGCACGAACCGGCGAACGCCGGGGACACAGTTGTACGTGGCGTCGACCGGATTGGCGTCATCGGGTGCTGCCGCCGAGCGACGGGTTCAGCCGGGCGCGGCCGAGAAGGTGGCGTAATACTTGCCGAGCGCGGCGCTGGCCGCGCTCGGCTTGCCGCACTCGCCGGCCTGCGCCACGGTGACGCCCGCGGCGGCGGTGAGCGCGACCGAGGCGGCGAGCAGCGTCTTGGACAGGCGCGGTCTGCGGTGTTGCATCGAGGGGTCCTTCCGGGGGACGGTTCGGGTACGACCCGTCGGACGGCCGTACGACCTCTCTGTGGCCGCCGCCCCCTGGAAAGGTTGCCGATATCGCCTCGGCAATTCGTTGTCGAAGCGCTTCGACAACCTATGGACACCCACCCGCACTGAGGCTACTGTCGAACCACCCTCACTCGCCACCTGTCAGCAATGCGCACTGTCGAAGCGCTTCACAAAGCTTGGAGAGCTGGATGGTCACCCTCGCCGAGGTCGCCCAGCACGCCGGAGTCTCGGCGAGCACGGTGAGCTATGTCCTCAGCGGCAAGCGGTCCATCTCCGCCATCACCCGGCAGCGGGTCGAGCAGAGCATCCGGGAGCTGGGCTACCACCCGAACGCGGGCGCCCGCGCCCTGGCCAGCAGCCGGTCGAACATCATCGCGCTGATGATCCCGCTCCGTACCGACATGTACGTGCCGGTGATGATGGAGATCGCGATCGCGGTGGCCACCACGGCCCGCGCGCACGGCTACGACGTCCTGCTGCTCACCGGCGAGGAGGGTCCGGACGCGGTGCGCCGGGTCACCGGCAGCGGGCTGGCCGACGCCATGATCCTGATGGACGTGGAGCTGGAGGACGAGCGGCTGCCGCTGCTGCGGCAGACCGACCAGCCCTCCGTGCTCATCGGTCTGCCGGCCTCCACCTCCGGGCTGACCTGCGTCGATCTCGACTTCGGGGCGACCGGCGCACTGTGTGTGGAGCACCTCGCGAAGCTTGGTCACCGTGACATCGCTGTCATCGGCGAGGCCCCGGCCGTCTACGAGCGGCACACCGGCTTCGCCGAGCGCACCCTGGACGGACTCCGGTCCCGGGCCCGGGAGTTGGGCCTGAGGGTGCTGCACCGGCCGTGCGAGGGCGGGTACGACGCGATGGCCGCCACACTGGCCCGGATCTTCGACGAACGCCCGGGCACCACGGGCTTCGTCGTCCAGAACGAGTCCGCGGTGGAGCCGCTGCTCGCGCTGCTGCGCCAGCAGGGCCGGGCCGTGCCGGAGGACGTGTCCGTGGTCGCGGTCTGCCCGGACCAGGTCGCCGTCCAGGCCTCGGTGCGGCTGACCTCGGTCGCCATCCCCGCGCAGGAGATGGGCCGGTACGCCGTGGAGCACCTGGTCGCCAAGCTGGACGGCCGGGGCAGTGACGAAGTCGTGCTGATCGCACCCGAGTTGACGGTACGGGCGAGCACAGGACCGGCGCCGGCCGGGTCCTGAACCGCTCTCCCTGCTCACCGTGTCCTGCCGAGCCGGGGCACCCCCATGTCTGCACTCATTCAGGAGCGCGCACGTGAATCAGCCTGCCGAAAACCCGTCTGCCACAGTGCAGCCCAAGGTCAGCCTCGCGCAGTCCTCCCCCACCGTCGGCACGTTCCGGGAGCGGGACGGCGCCCTGGAGTGGAGCGGCCGTCAGGAGACACTGCGGATCGAGCCCTGGGGGCCGGACGCGGTCCGGGTACGGGCCCGGCTCGGCGGGCCGATCCTCGAAGGGCTGCCGGGCGCCCTGCTCGACGAGCCCCCGGCCACCGGATCGACCGTCAAGATCGCTGACGAAGAAGGACAGTTGACGGTTGGTCAGCTCACCGTCGAGGTGTCCGCAGAGGGCCTGGTCCGCTTCCTGCGCACCGACGACGGCTCGGAGGTGCTGGCCGAGGAGCGCGCCCACTTCTGGTGGCCCGGCTCCCGCCTCTACACCGCGGTCGGCAACGGCCACCACCGTCTGGAGCAGCGGTTCGCCGCCTACGAGGGCGAGAAGCTGTTCGGCCTGGGCCAGCACCAGCACGGGCGCCTGGACCAGAAGGGCCTGGTTGTGGACCTGGTCCAGCGCAACGCGGAGGTCTCGATCCCGGTCCTGGTCTCCAGCCGCGGCTACACCCTGCTCTGGAACAACCCGGCGATCGGCCGCGTCGAGCTGGCCGGCAACGGCACCCGCTGGGTGGCCGACTCCGCCCGCCAGCTCGACTACTGGATCACCGTCGGCACCCCGGCCGACGGGCAGCGCAACTACAGTGCGGTGAGCGGCCGTTCACCGATGCTGCCGGAGTGGGCGGCGGGCTTCTGGCAGTGCAAGCTGCGCTACCGCACCCAGGACGAACTCCTCGCCGTGGCCCGGGAGTACAAGCGCCGCGGCCTGCCCGTCTCGGCGATCGTCTGCGACTTCTTCCACTGGACCCACCTCGGCGACTGGAAGTTCGACCTCAAGGAGTGGCCGGACCCGGCCGGGATGGTCCGCGAACTCGACGAGCTCGGCATCAGGCTGGTGGTGAGCGTCTGGCCGTCGGTGTCCCCGCTGAGCGAGAACCACCCGGTGATGGAGCAGCGCGGCTACTTCATCGGCACCCAGTACGGCCCGACGGCCCACGCCGACTGGCCGGACAAGGAGGTGGCGTCGACCGTCCAGGTCGCCTTCTACGACGCCACCAACCCGGACGCCCGGGACTTCGTGTGGTCGAGGGTCAAGGAGAACTACCTGGACCCGTACGGCATCACGGCGTTCTGGCTGGACGCCTGCGAGCCCGAGCTGAAGCCGGGCTTCCAGGAGAACCTGCGCTACTGGACGGGCCCAGGACTGGAGGTCGGCAACAGCTATCCGGCCGAGAACTCCCGGACGTTCTACGAGGGCCTGCGGGCCGAGGGCGAGGAGGTCGTCACCCTCAACCGCTCGGCGTGGGCGGGCAGTCAGCGGTACGGGGCGGCGCTGTGGTCCGGCGACATCGGCACCGACTTCGCGACCCTGCGCCACCAGATCGCGGCCGGCCTCAACACGGCCCTCTCCGGCATCCCCTGGTGGAACACCGACATCGGCGGCTTCCACGGCGGCGACCCGGACGACCCGGCCTACCGCGAGGTGATGGTCCGCTGGTTCCAGTTCGGCGCGCTCTCCCCGCTGATGCGCCTGCACGGCTTCCGCGACCCGGGCATGCCGCTGGGCCCCGACATGACCGGCGGCCCGAACGAGGTGTGGTCGTACGGCGCGGAGGCCGGCGCGATCCTGGAGAAGTACCTGCGGCTGCGCGAGCGCCTGAAGCCGTATGTCCTCCGGGTCATGCGGGAGGCCCACGAGGAGGGCCTGCCGGTGCTGCGGCCGCTGTTCCTGGAGTTCCCCGAGGACCAGGCGGCCTGGACGGTCGACGACGCGTACCTCTTCGGCCGTGACCTCCTGGTGGCGCCGGTGCTGACGGCGGGCGCCACGGTCCGGACGACGTATCTGCCGGCGGGAGCCCGGTGGACGGACGCGTGGACGGGTGAGTCGTACGAGGGCGGCGCGGCGGTGACGGTGGACGCGCCGCTGGACCGCATCCCGCTGTTCCTGCGGGACGGGGCGGAACTACCGGTCGCGGAATAGTCCGGCCGGATTGCGACGCCTCCCGTTACCGGCCGGTAAATGTCTCAACTCGGCAGTGTGGTCAGGCAGTTGGAGGGGGTAGTCAGTATCCCCTTCCCTGTCCCCCCACGAAGGGTCCCGCTGCCGTGCCCTCAGGTCCGTTCCCCCTCGCGCTCGCCAACCTGCTCCTCAGACCCGGCTTCCGCGCCCGCCGCACGCCGGACCGGGCCTTCGACCGGCTGCTCGACGCGGCCGGGCCGACGGAGGACGACGAGCGCTTCACCGACGGCTTCCGTCACCTGCTCCGATGTTGGGCGGGAGCCGAACATCTCACCCCGGTCGGCTGGCTGTCCGCACGCGGCCACGTCGGCCGGCATCTCGCCAACCGGGCCCGGATCCGCCGGCTGCTCGCCGAGCATCCCGAGATCGAGCGGGAGCCCGTCGAGCGACCGGTGTTCGTGGTGGGCCTGCCGCGCACCGCCACCACGCTCACCCACGGCATCCTGTCCCTCTCCGCGGACCACCGCTGCCCACTGCTCTGGGAGCTGCTCACCCCCGACCTGGAACTCCCGCCGGAGGAACGGGAGAAGGCGATCACGACCGCCCGCCGCCTGGTCGGCGGCATCAACCTCTTCTCCCCGCGGTTCCGGCACATCCACAACCTGCGCCCCGAGGGCCCGGAGGAGTGCACGTTCGCGCTGCCGCACACGGTGATGCCGCTGTCCCAGGCGGTGATCCCGGAGTACCTGCCCTGGCACGAGAGCCATGACTTCGGCGCCGACTACCGCTACCTCAAGCAGATCTACCAGGTGCTCCAGTACGGCCGCCCGCGCCGCCGCTGGGTGCTGAAGTCGCCGCTGCACCTGGAGAACCTGGACGCGCTGCGCGCGGTCTTCCCGGACGCCACGATCGTCTGGACGCACCGCGATCCGGCCACCGCCGTGGCCTCGTTCTGCAGCCTGGTCGAGCACGGCATGGCGGTGAACACCCGCCCCCTCGACCTGGACCGGATCGGCGCCACCTGGCTGCAGCTGCTGGCCCGCTCGGCGGCCCGCGGCCTTGCGTCCCGCGCTCGCATCCCCCGCGAGTCCCTCGTCGACGTGCCGTACTCCTGGCTGGGCGCCGACCCGGCCGCGGGCGCCCCGAAGCTCTACGCGGCCGTCGGCGCCCGCTGGACCGAGGCCGACGCGGCCCGCCTCCCGGCCGTCGCCACCCGCCCCAGAGGGACCCGCGTGCACAGCTACGACCTGGCCCGCTACGGCCTGACCCGCGCGGACGTCGACACCGCCTTCGCGGACTACAACGCGCTGCGCGCCGAGGTCGACCGGGCGTGACAGAACAAGGGGCGGCCCCGCTGGTGGCGGGGCCGCCCCCGGTGGCTCAGCTGCTGCTGACGCTCTCGCTGTTGACGGTGAAGTCCAGCCCGCCGGACGAGGAGGTGATCTCGAAGCCGAACTGCACGTCACCGATGGTGACGTTGCCGAACCAGCCCTTGGTGTCCTTGATCCACTTCAGGATCGGCAGGATGTCGATCGTGCCGGAGGTGGAGTTGGAACTGCGGACGAACGAATACACGTTGTTCGAGCCGTTGTTGCCCTTGTAGACGGTCCAGGTGTTGCTGCCCAGCGTGAGGGTGCCCTGCGAGGTGCCGAGCGGGCCGACGGCGCCGGTCTTGTTGACCCAGAGCATGATCTCGTTGGCGTAGCCGGTGTCCCAGATGTCGTACGACGTGTTGTACGCGCCGGACGACGGGACGGTCACGTTGTAACTGCTGGTGAGCGACCCGAGAGAGGTGATCGTCTTGTTGATCACCTTCTTGGAGTTGGGGTAGGACTTGATGCCGCCGGTGTTGGGGTGGTTGGCGTTGACGCCCCAGTTGGTGCCGGAGTTGGCCCAGATGCACTGGGTGCCGGCGCCGGATCCCCAGATGTTGTTGTAGAGGGTGTAGCCGTTCAGGGTGGTGTTGCCCCACTGGTCGCAGGAGCTCCAGACGGCGGCCGAGGCGGGGGCCGCGGCGAGGCCGACGGTGGCGCCGAGGGCGAGCGCGGGGGCGATCAGGGCGGTGGCGACTCTGCTCAGCGTGCGTGTTGCCATGGTGTCCCTTCCATGGGTGGGGGGAGGTGCGGTGGCTACCACGTCCCCAGGGTGAGGACGTGGTCTTCTCCGGCGACGAGGTCGAGCGGCCGACTGCCGGAGGAAGTCCACAGGCCGACGCGGAGGGTCCGGTGCGGCTTCAGGACGGCCCGCGCGCCGTCGGGGGTCCAGTCGAGGTCGAGGTCGGCTCCGAAGCGGGTGCGGATGCCGTGCAGCCGGCCCGTGCTCAGGGTGGTCGGCGGCGCCGGGAGCAGGACCAGGCGGTCCGGGGTCGACTGGACGAGGGCCTCGACGAGCACGGCGGGCAAGGTGTGTGCGGCGTCGGCGTTGTAGACGTCGCGGTGCGGGTAGTGGGCGCTCATCAGGGACGCGTGGAAGAAGTCGCCGGCCAGGACCCGGTCGAGGGCGGCCCCGACCCGCTCGCCGTCGCGCAGGCGGGCCGCGACGAGCGCGTGGTGGAGGTGGCCGTGGGCCGAGTCGTTCTCGGCGCCGCGCAGTTCGAGCGCGCGGTGGGCGGCGGCCGCGAGCTCCGGGGTGTCGTAGGGGGTGATCTCGTCGAGCGGCCAGACGCCGTAGAGGTGGCTGAGGTGGCGGTGGTCGTAGGTGTCGTCGAGGCCGGGCCAGGCCCATTCGGCGAGTGCGCCGTCGGCGTTGGTCCGGTGCGGGGGCAGCCGGTCGGCGAGGGCGCGCCAGCGGTCGGCGTCCGGGCCCGGGTGGTAGTCGGCCGCGGTGCGCAGGGCGTGCCGGGCGGCGGACAGGTCCATCGCCGCGTTGATCGCGCCCCAGCTCGCGTTCGCGGGGCGGTTCTCGGGCGAGTAGGAGGGCACGATCACGAGGTGGCCGTGGGCGTCGGTCCGGGTGAGGAAGTCCTCGTAGAACCGGGCGACTTCGGCCAGCGCCGCCGCCGTACGGGGATCGTGCTCGCCGCGGATCTCGTCGTGGTCGACGAGCGGTTTGAGAAGCCAGTCGGCGCCGGCCGTCCACAGGTGCAGGGGGTATTCCCGGCTGAAGTGGTAGGCCAGCCCGGACTCGCCGTCGCTGTGCGCGGGCGCGACCGCACCCCGGGCGCCGAACACCGCGCGGGCGTTCTCCCGCCAGTCGCCGAGCTGGCGCTGGATCAGTGCGGCGCAGGCCTGTGTGACTTCGGGAAGGGCGGCGGCCGCGGCCGAGGCCGTCTGGAGGTTGACGTTGGCGTCATTGGTGAAGGCGCCCGACCAGGCGGTGTCCCAGTCGCCGGTCCACAGGCCGGTCAGGCGGGGCGGGTTGATGCCGGAGGCGGAGAGCAGGTGGTAGCGGCCGGCGGCGAAGAGCCGTTCCAGGAGAGCCGCTTCGGCCGGCTTCCTGAGCAACTCGGATCCTGACAGCGCGCGTTCCGCCGGGTCGGCGCCCAGGTCGAGGGTGACGCGGGTGTAGGCGGTGCGGTGCGGGCCGAGGTGGCGGGCGAGCAGCGCGTCGTACGACTCCTGGTCGGCGAGCAGGTCGCTCAGTGCACGTGCCTCGGCGGTCACGTCGAGTTCGCCGGTGTGGCGGCGGACCCGGGTGAGGAGGAGGACGGACTCGGCGCCGGTGACGCGGACGCCCGGCGGGACGAGTCCGGTGCTGCCGCCGGTGACGGCGACCAGGGTGACGCCGGTGTAGGCGCGGTCGCTGTCGGGGTAGCGGGCGCGGAGGCTGAGCAGGGCGCCCTCGGGGGTGCGCAGCGCGCCGTGGCCGACGCCCAGGCCGGGCGGGGCGCCGGGGAGCCGGTGGTCGAGGGCGATGTCGAGGTCGGCGGCGCCGACGACCTGCTGCACGATCACGTCGTCCGCGCGGGAGACGAAGACCCGGCTGGTCCAGTCGGCGGCGGTGGCGGTGGCCTCGCCGGTGGTGAAGTCGACGGAGCGGCGGTAGCCGTCGGACCGGCCGTGCGGCCTGCGCAGCCGGATCTGGAAGGCGGGGTGGAAGGGCTGCACCCACTGGAGCGGACGGCCGTCGGTGAAACTCTCGGCGGCGGCCGGCTCCCCGGCGAGCAACCTGTCCTGTAGCTCGGCGAGTTCGGCCGCCAGGCGGGGCGGGCGGGCGTGTTCGCCGCCGTTCGGGCGGACGAGGGTGTGATGGGTGACGATGACACGGTCGTCGTCCGGATCGCCGAACACGAGGGTCCCGTGGTGGCCGTTCCCGCTCAGGAAGGCGTCCTCCCAGCGGGCGGCGGGGGCCGGCTCCCAGGTGCCGTGGACGGGGCCGGTGGCGGTGTTGACGCGGGTGTCCGTGCCGGTGGCGGTCATGGCTTGAGCACCGCCACGCCGTAGCGGCCGAGGACGGTCTCGTCGGTGACGGTCATACCGGTCAGCAGGTCTCGATGTGTTCCCATGAGGGAGATCTTCACCTCGTCACGCCCGTGGTTGAACAGGAACAGCAGCGCGCCCCGGCGGACCGCCTCGACGCCCGCGGGCAGCCCGTCGAGCACCGGGCGCACCCCCGCGTCCGCCGCGATCCGGCCGAGCAGCTTCCGCAGCGCCTCCGGCTCCGGGAGCGTGGAGAGGTACCAGGCCCGTCCGGTGCGCAGCACGGCGGGCAGCCCGTCGAGTTCACCGCCCTGGTACGGCACCGTCTGCGTGACGCCGGGCGCGGCCTCGATCTCCTCCGACCACAGGGTTCCCCGGAAGCCCTCGCACGCGACGGTCTCGCCCGCGTCCAGCGGCCACCACTCGTGCAGGGTGCGGATGCCGAACAGCTCGCGCAGCCGTGCGTCCATGCCGCCGGGGCGGATCCGGTCGTCCTCGTCGGCGATGCCGGTCAGGAAGCCGCTGACCAGGGTGCCGCCGCCGCGGACGTAGCCGAGGAGGTTGCCGATCGCGGCGTCGGTGAGGAGGTAGAGCTGCGGGACGACGACCAGTTTGTAGGAGGCCAGGTCGTGTTCGGGGTGGGCGAAGTCGGTGGTGAGGTTCGACTCCCACAGGGCCCGGTGCCAGGCGTGCAGGACGTCGGGGAGGTCCACCTCGGTGGAGAGCCGGCCTTCGTGGGCGCCGGCCCACCAGGAGTGCCAGTCGTGGAGGATCGCGATGTCCGCCTCGATAGGACGATCGGTCACCTCGGCCCCGACCGCCGCCAGTTCGGAGCCGAGCTGCTTGACCTCCTGGTACGTACGGCCCTCCTCCCCCGCGTGGCTGACCATCCCGGAGTGGAACTTCTCCGCGCCCTGCCTCGACTGCCGCCACTGGAAGTAGCAGACGGCGTCCGCGCCGCGGGCCACGGCCTGGAGGGACCACTGGCGGTTGAGGCCGCGGGGCTTGGGGTGGTTGACCCCGCGCCAGTTGACCGGCCCGGCGGCCTGCTCCATGAGCATCCAGGGGCCGCGCGCCTGGGAGCGGGTGAGGTCGTGCACGAGCGCGCCGTGCTGCGCGCCCAGGGGGTCCCGCGGGTCGGCGTAGAGGTCGACGGAGACGACGTCCTCCTCGGCGGCCCAGCGCCAGGCGTCCTGGCCGATCCAGAGCGGCATGAAGTTGGTGGTCACCGGGATGTGCGGGGTGTGCCGGGCGACGATGTCCCGTTCGGCCTGAAAGCACTCCAGGAGCATGTCGGAGGTGAAGCGGCGGAAGTCCAGCACCTGGGTGGGGTTCTTCAGGTAGTGGGCGTGGCGCGCCGGCAGGATGCCGTCCCAGGTGTCGTAGCCCTGGCTCCAGAACGCCGTGCCCCATGCGGTGTTGAGGGCGTCGAGGGTGCCGTAGCGCCCGCGCAGCCAGCGGCGGAAGGCGGCGGCGGCCTCGTCGCCGTGGTCGAAGGTGCAGTACTCGTTGTTGATGTGCCACATCGTGAGGGCGGGGTGGCCGGCGTAGCGGGCGGCGAGGTCCTCGGTGATGGCGGCGGCGTACCGGCGGTAGGTGGCGCTGGAGTGCGAGAAGTGCTGGCGGCCGCCCCACCACTCGGTGCGCCCGTCGGCGTCCCGGGGCAGGGTGTCCGGGTGCAGCCGCCCCAGCCACGGCGGCGGTGCCGCGGTGGGGGTGGCGAGGACGACGCCGATGCCGTGGTCGTGCATCAGGTCCATGAGCCGGTCCAGCCAGCCGAAGTCCCGCTCCCCCGGCTGCGGTTCGAGCCGCGCCCAGGAGAAGACGCCCATGGTCACGGAGTTGACGCCGGCGGCCGTCATCAGCCGGACGTCCTCGTGCCAGGTCTCCTCGGGCCACTGTTCGGGGTTGTAGTCGCCGCCGAAGAGGATGCGGCCGCGGGTGGCGTCGGAGAGGCCCGGCGGCTTCCGTCCGGCGGTCATCGGACGGAGGCCCGGTACTGGATGCCGCGTGTGTCGGCGGCGGTCGCCCCAGCCGCGTCCTTGGCGATGACCGAGTGCGCCGCGAAGGGTGCCCAGACCTGCCCGTCGTCGGAATTCGCGCCGTTGCCGTGATCGCCCCAGCCGGTGCGCACGACACTGGTCGGCTGGGCCGGGGTCTGAGCGAGTCCCATCGTGGCTCCGAACACTGGGGGGTGAACTGCTGTCGATCGACTGCACACGAGCGCGTTCCGGCGTGTGTGAGTGAGTGTCCAGGCCACGGCGGGTGCCAATGCCTGGGCGTAGGAACGAAGGTTCCTACGTCGAATGCGTGACCTTTGCGGGCGGTGGTCGTTTAGTCCGGTGGTGGGCACTTCAGCTTGTGTTGTGCGGGAGATGAAAGGGTGGGTGAGGTGCGGGAGCTGGCAGCATCGTTCGTGGTGCCGGGCCCGTCGGGGGTCGCGGTCCGTGACCGGCTCAAGCACCTCAGCGTCGAGGACGAGAAGGTACTTCGCCTGGTCGGCGATCTGCTCGGTACGCTGGCCTCCGGTGACCTGAAGGCCCGGTGTGCGGCCGGGTCGGCCCACGACAGTGAACAGTGGGCCGAGCGCAAGCGCACCCTCACACAACAGTCCTCGTCGCGCTGGGCCGGGTCGATCACGAAGGCCACCCATGATCAGTGGGCGCTCGCCCGGCGCGGCCAGCGGGCGCACATCCAGAGCCTTCAGGCCGGGATCGAAACGATCAGACACCGGCTGTCCCGGCCCGTGGGTGAGAAGGGCACCAGGCAGGCGCCAGGCGGCTACCGCAGCCAGCAGGAGTGGTTCGCCACGTCCCGCCGACTGCATGTGCTCGAAGACCGGCTCGATGGGGCACGGTCCGACCGTGAGGTAGGAATCGTGCACGTGGTGCGCGGCGGGAAACGGCTGCTGAATACCCGGCACAACCTGTAGGCAGCACAGCTCACCGAGCCGCAGTGGCGACAGCGGTGGCAGGCCGAGCGCCGGTTCCTCCAAGCGGACGGCGAGTCCGGGAAGCGGTTTGGCAACGAGACCATCCGCGTCACCGACGACGGCGAGGTGTCCCTCAAACTCCCCACGCCGCTGGCGCACCTGGCGAACGCGCCGCACGGCCGGTATGTCCTCACCGCGAAGGTGGCCTTCGCGCACCGGGGCGATGAGTGGCGCGACCGCGTCGGTGCCAACCGGGCCGTCGCCTACCGCATTCATGAAGACACTGTGCGGGGCCGCTGGCACCTGACCGCATCGTGGACGATCCCGCCGGTCAAGACCGTGCCGCTGGCCACGGCGCGTGCGCTGGGCCTGGTCGGTGTGGACACCAACGCCGACCACCTGGCCGCCTGGCGGCTCGACGAGCACGGCAACCCTGTCGGCGAACCGCTCCGCTTCGGCTACGACCTGTCCGGCACGGCCCAGCACCGCGACGCCCAGGTCCGCCACGCCCTGATCCGTCTGCTGCACTGGGCCAGTCGCCGCAGCCTCGCGATCGCTATCGAAGACCTCGACTTCACCACGGAGAAGACCCGCGAGAAGCACGGCCGCCGTAAGCGCTTCCGCAAGCTCATCTCCGGCATTCCCGTGGCCAAGCTGCGCGCCCGGCTGGTCAGCATGGCAGCCGAACTCGACATCCCCCTCGTCGCCGTGGACCCGGCCTACACCTCCAAGTGGGGCGCCCAGCACTGGCGGAAACCCCTCACCACCAAGAGCAGGGAGACCACCCGCCACGACGTTGCCGCCGTGGCAATCGGCAGGCGCGCCCTGGGGCACCCGATCAGGCGACGGACGGCACCGCCCCCACACGACCAGAGCGATCGTGCGGGGCATCGGACCGTCCAGGCCGGCTCGGCGGCCCCGGTGCGTGAGGAACCCCGCCCCCACGTCCCCGGACCACGGACACGATCCGTGCGCGCCGGACGAGGAGCGAAAGCGGGGGACCAGTGTGCCCAACACCGTTCGGGGCACACGGCTGAGCATGGGTTCTGGCAACAGGACTCACTCCCGCTCAGTCTCTAGAAACGGTGGAAGAGGACGCCGGTGACGAATCCGGTGCCGCCGATCACCGCGTTGCGCCAGCGGTACGCCTGCGGCTGGGGCTCGGCCGCGTGGGCGGTGGGGAGGGGGAGGGCGGTGAGGGCGGCGGTTGCTGCGGTGCCGGCGAGGACGGTTCTGCGGCGCAGGGTTGGCATGGGGAACCTTCGGTGGGCGTGGGTTGGGTGGGTGGTCCGGGGCGGGGGTGGGGGGCGGGGGGTTTCGCTCGCCCGCGCTTGCGGGGTGCCGCTGCGCCCACCCGTGCCGCCCTGCGGCACGCCTGCCCGCAGCTGGGTGGCTGGAGAGGGGCGGCTGGGCAGCGCCCCGTAAGGGGCGCCGGGGGTACCCCCGGCCGAAGGCTGGGGGAGGAACTGCGCGAGCAACCCCCATGCACCCGCAGCCGCCGACGCTCGCCCGCCACCCCCTTCAGAGGGCGACCGTCACCCCTTCACGGCCCCGGTCAACATGCCTTTCTTGAAGTGCTTCTGGACGAACGGCGAAAGCACCGCCACCGGCAGCAACGCCATCACCATCACCGCCATCTGCACCGCGAGCCCCGACAGCTCGCCCGTCTTGATGGACTGGGCCAGTCCCACCGGGGCCTGCTGCTTCTGCACCAGTTGGATCATGACGTTCTGCAGCGGCATCTTGTCCTGGTCGTTGAGGTACAGGGACGCGTTGAACCAGGCGCTCCAGTACCCGACCGCGTAGAACAGGGTGATCACGGCCAGCACCGCCCTGGACAGCGGCATGACGATCTGCCACAGGATCCGGAAGTCGCCGGCGCCGTCGATGCGCGCGCTGTCGGTCAGTTCCTGCGAGATGCCCATGAAGAACCCGCGCAGGACAAGGATGTTGAAGACGCTCACCGCGCTCGGGAGGATCAGGGCGAGATAGCTGTCGGTGAGGCCCAGGGACTGGACCAGGAGGTAGGTCGGGATCAGGCCGGCGCTGAAGAACATCGTCGCCAGCAGCAGCATCAGGAACCAGCGGTGGCCGAGCGAGCCGATGCGCGAGAGGCCGTAGGCACACAGGACCGACACGGTCATCGAGAACAGCGTGCCGACGACGGTGATCAGGACGGAGATGATGGTGGCCCGGGTGACCTGACCGCCGCTCAGCAGCTCCCGGTAGGCGACGAAGGTGATGCCCTTGGGGATCATCACCAGGCCGCCCGCCTCGTCGATGGTCTTCCGGGAGGACAGGCTGGTGACGACCACGATCCAGAGCGGGAAGAGGATGGCGAGGCAGGCCAGGGTCAGGACCAGGCCCTTGCCGGCGACGCCGGCCCTGCTCGGTTCCTCCTCCCAGACCGGGCGGGGCGGCGCGGCCCACCGGGACGGCGGCCGTTCCCGTACGGGAGGTTTGTCGACGACGGCGGTCACTTCTTGTACACCCCCTGCTCGCCCATGAGATGGGCCACCTTGTTGGCGGCGAGGACCAGTCCGAGGCTGATCACGCCCTTGATGAGGCCGGCGGCGGCCGCGTAGCCGAAGTCCTGGTTCCGGACGCCGTTCCACCAGACGAAGGTGTCGAGGACCTCCGAGGCGCCCGGCCCGACGGCATCGCGCTGGAGGAGGATCTGTTCGAAGCCGACGGTCAGCGCGTCGCCGACCCGCAGGACCAGCAGGAGTGCGATGACCGGGCGCAGGGCGGGTAGCGTGACGTGCCAGATGCGGCGCCAGCGGCCCGCGCCGTCCATCGCGGCGGCCTCGTAGAGGTCCGGGCTCACGGATGCCAGCGCCGCCAGGAAGACGATGATCCCCCAGCCCGCGTCCTTCCAGACGCTCTCCGCGGTGACCAGGAACTTGAAGGTCGACGGGTCGGTCATGATGTCGAGACCGTCGTAGCCGTGCTGCCGCAGCAGCTGCGACAACAGGCCCGCCCCGCCGAAGATCTGCTGGAAGACGGAGATGACCAGCACCCAGGAGAAGAAGTGCGGGAGGTACAGGACCGCCTGGGCGATCGCCCGGACCCGCGGCCGGACCACGCTGTTGATGAGCAGCGCGAGGGCGATCGGGATCGGGAAGAACAGCACGAGCTGCAGGAAGAACAGCACCAGGGTGTTCTTCACCGCGTTCCAGAAGGCGGAGTCGGCGAAGATCTGCTGGAAGTTCTCGATGCCCACCCATGCGCTGTGCAGCATGGAGACGATGCCGTTGTCGCTGACGTACGGGTCGTAGTCCTGGAAGGCGACGATGTTGCCGAGGATCGGCAGGTAGTTGAAGACCAGGAGCAGCAGAACCGCGGGCAGCGTCATCAGGATCAGCGCGCGGTCGCGTCTGAATCTGAGGCGCAGGCTCAGCTTCCCGGTCTTCGCCTGCTTCCCGGTTCCGGTGGCGCCGCCGGACGCCACCGGGGTCCTCCCCGTACCGTCGTCGTCTGCCTCGGCCCTGCTGCGAGGCACCGTGCTGTGGGACACGGCCGTTCTCCCTTGCCTCGGTGCGGGGTCAGCTCGCCGACGAGCCGTTGTCGTCGAGCAGCTTCTGGTACCAGTCGCGCAGCTTGTCGCCGCCCTTGGTCTTCCATTCGGCGACGGCCTGCTGCATGTCGCTGATCTTCTTGCGGCCGCGGGTGATGTCGTCTTCCAGCGTCTCGAAGTCGTCCATGAGGTTGGTGTAGCGGGACGGCTCGGTGATCATCTGGCCGAAGAAGCTGGACTTCCTGGTGAAGCCACCCATCCGCTGCTGCCACTCCACCTGCGCCTTGGCGACGTCGGGGAAGTCGGGGTGGGCGATGGTGGCGGCGGGGCTCGCGATCATGACATAGGCGTTGATGACCTCGTTGTTGCCCCGGGTGGTCTTGGTGGGCACGCCGTTCTTGACGGTGTAGTGGGTGCCTTCGACGCCGTAGTTGGTGGCCATGTACTCCTTGGTGCCGTACGGCGCGGCGGTGGTGTTGGCGACGGCCAGCACGTCGTGGACGACGGACTCGGAGGCCTTCTTGTTGACGAAGGCGAAGATGCCGGCCGGCTGTTCGGCCCAGACCTGCGGGCTTCCGCCGTCGTGGGCGTAGACGTCCATGCCCCAGATCCTGTAGTCCGGGTTCTGGGTGGCCTGTTCGGCGGTGCGGCTCCACCATTGGCTGATGTCGTTGGGGTAGATCAGGAACTCGCCGGCCGCGAACTTGGGGCCCGGGTCGGGGGCGTTCTTGCCCAGCAAGGAGTCGGGGTGCACGACCCCGGCGGCGAAGAGTTTGCGGGTCCACTCCAGCGCTTCGAGGTACTCGTCGGTCTCGATGCGGTTGATCAGCTTGCCGTCGACGAGGTTCCAGCCGAGCGGCTTCTCGCTGCCGGAGAGCACGCTGAACATCTGCCAGGCGGTCCACTTCATGTCCATGCAGGCCCAGCGCTTGGCCTTGGCGTTGGTGATCTCCTTGGCGAGGGACAGGAACTCGTCCGCCGAGCGCGGGACCTGGTAGCCCTCCTTGTCGAAGATGTCCTTGCGGTAGAAGGGCACGATGTTGGTCACGTACGAGGACGGCATCGGCAGTCCGCGCAGCTTGCCGCCGAAGATGCAGCGCCGCCAGGCGTCGGTCGGGATGGCCGCGAGGTTCGGGTAGTCCTTGACCTTGTCGCCCGAGAGATACGGACCCAGGTCCGCGAACTTGCTGATGATGGCGGTGGGTATCTTGCCGCCCATGTTCCAGTTCGGGATGACGACGACGTCCGGTACGTCGCTGGAGGCGAGGACCGCGCCCAGTTTCTGGTCGTAGGTGTTGCCGTCCTGGTTCTGCCACTCGACGTCGACGCCGATCATGTCGTTCATCGCGTTGTAGTAGGGGTTGTCCTGCTTGGGCGGGGAGCCCCAGAACGGCGCCATGACGGTGACCTTGCCGCCCTTGCCGAGCTTCTTCGGGACCGAGGTCTTCAGGGTCGCCAGGTCGAGCTTGCCGGTGAAGCCGATCGATGAGCCGTTCTTCGACGGGATGTCCGGGGTCACCACGTTGTTGGCGACGTAGGCCGGCAGCAGTTTCTGCGCGCCCTTGCCCGACGAGGAGCCCCCTCCCGACCCGCTGTCCGACGCCCCGCAGGCGGCGAGCAGCGGCATCCCGCCCGCCACCGCTGCGGTGGCGACTGCCGTGGAGGCGAGGAAACTTCTCCGGCTCGGCCCGGAGGGGGCGGAAGCGGCGTTCGGCGTCATTGCGTCAACCCTTCGTGGCGCACCAGGACACCCGGCGGTGGCCGTCGGCTGCGGTGTCTTGAGTGGAACTGGCTGAGCCGAAGCGATCCTCCGACCACGGTGATGCGTCCCTGGGGCGGACGGGGCGGGTCGGCTAGTCGGTAGTCGCCTGTCGGCTGGTCGACTTGTGGCTCACCGGCTAGTCGAAGCGCTTCGATGTTGCTGCGAGGTTAAGTGAACACTCGGGGGTGCACAAGGGTCGCCCCCAAGATTCCTCCGACGTCGTGGGGATGACCTCTTCTTATGTCCTGCTTGAAATTTCGGTGAGCGTCTCTTGACACCCGACGGTGCGTCGAATGAGCATCGAAGCGCTTCGAAAGCTCCTCGTCGCTCCATCGCAAGGGGAACCGCACGTGACCGCTCAAACGCCGCCCACGCCGCCTTTCCGCGATCCTCGTCTGCCGTTCGCGAAGCGCATCGACGATCTGCTGGCCCGGCTCACCCTGGACGAGAAGGTCTCCTTCCTGCACCAGTTCGCGCCCGCCGTGGAGCGCCTCGGCATCGCCGCCTTCCGCACCGGTCAGGAAGCCCTGCACGGGGTGGCCTGGATGGGCCCGGCGACGGTGTTCCCGCAGGCGGTGGGCCTGGGCGCGACCTGGAACACCGACCTCGTCCGACGGGTCGGCGAGGCGGTGTCCAAGGAGGTCCGGGCGATGCGCGCCCGCGACGACCGCGTCGGCCTCAACGTCTGGGCCCCGACGGTGAACCTGCTGCGCCACCCGCTGTGGGGCCGCAACGAGGAGGGCTACTCCGAGGACCCGAAGCTGACCTCCGCCATCGCCACCGCCTACACCCGCGGTCTGCGCGGCGACCACCCGGTGTACTGGCGCACGGCCCCCGTCCTGAAGCACTGGCTGGCCCACAACAACGAGACGGACCGGGCCACTTCGTCCTCCTCGGTCCGCCCGCGGGTGCTGCACGAGTACGACCTGCGGGCCTTCAGGGAGACCGTGGAGGCGGGCGCGGTGGCCGGGGTGATGCCCGCGTACAACCTGGTCAACGGCCGCCCCAACCACGTCTCCCCGTACCTGCGCGAGCAGTTGCGCACCTGGACGGACGAGGAGCTGCTGGTCTGCTCGGACGCCGGCGCGCCCAGCAACCTGGTCGACCACGAGCACTACTTCGCCACGCACGAGGAGGCCACGGCGGCCGCCCTCCTCGCGGGCGTCGACAGCTTCACCGACCACGGCACGGACAGCTCCCAGATCATCGCCCGGGTCAATGGGGCGCTGGCTCAGGGGCTGCTGACGGAGAAGGACATCGACACGGCGGTCCGCCGCCAGCTCTCGGTCCGCTTCCGTCTCGGCGAGTTCGACCCGCACGACGACCCGTACGACGACCGGCGCGACGTTCCGCACGGCGATCCGCACGACGACCGGCACGACGACCGGCACCCGGGTGTCGCCGAGTTCGACACCCCGGCCCACCGCGCCCTCGCCCAGGAGGCGGCGGAGCAGGCGGTCGTGCTCCTCAAGAACGACGGCGACCTGCTGCCGCTCGCGCCCGACGCCCGGATCGCGGTGGTCGGTCTGCTCGCCGACGAGTGCAAACTCGACTGGTACAGCGGCACTTTGATCCACCGCTCCACTCCCCTGGAGGGCCTGTACGAGCGGTTCGGCGCGGAGCGCGTGGAGTTCGCGGAGGGGGTGGACCGGGTCCGGCTGCGGCTCGCGGACGGCACCTTCCTGCACGTGCCGCCCGCCCCCGAAGCCGCCGATGAGGCGCGCGGCTCGGCCGGCGCCCTGGACCCGGCGCTGCTCGCGGGCCGCACGGACCTGCCGCCGCTGACCGCCGACGCCACCGGCACCGAGTTCGCCCTGGCCGACTGGGGCGAGGGTGTCCTCACCCTCCGCGCCCCGGACGGCCGCTACCTCTCCGCCGCCGAGGACGGCTTCGTCCGCGCCGCCGCGGACCAGCCCGGCGGCTGGGTCGTCCAGGAGACGTTCCGCCTGGAACCCCACGAGAACGGTCACCTCCTCCGGCACCTCGGCACGGATCGCCACGTCTCTG
This sequence comes from Streptomyces sp. NPDC001980, assembly GCF_040296885.1. Classification (NCBI taxonomy): domain Bacteria; kingdom Bacillati; phylum Actinomycetota; class Actinomycetes; order Kitasatosporales; family Streptomycetaceae; genus Streptomyces; species Streptomyces sp. NPDC001980. The sequence goes on from NZ_JBEOYD010000007.1 coordinate 28,922, forward strand.
TCGCCACCGACGGGGTGAAGGTTGCCGCCGAGAACGCTTCGATCTTCGAGTTGATCATCGTCGAACGCGGTACGGACGCCGTCACCAGGGCCGCCGCCGCGGCCGACGCGGTCCTGGTGGTCGCGGGCAACGACCCGCACATCAACGGCCGCGAGACCGAGGACCGTACGACCCTGGCCCTGCCCCCGCACCAGGAGCGCCTCCTGCGGGCCGCCCGCACCGCGAACCCGGACACGGTGCTGGCGCTGGTGTCGTCGTACCCGTACGCGGTGGACGTGGCCCGGCTGCCGGCCGTGCTCTGGACGGCCCACGGCGGCCAGGCGGCCGGCACCGCCCTCGCCCGCGTCCTGGCCGGCGACGTCTCCCCCGCGGGCCGCCTCCCGCAGACCTGGTACGCCTCCGACGCCGACCTTCCCGACCTGCTCGACTACGACGTGCTCGGCGCCCGCCAGACGTACCTCTACTTCGAGGGAACCCCGCTCTTCCCGTTCGGCCACGGGCTGTCCTACGCGTCCTTCTCCTACGCGGACCTGGCGACCGAGACGGCGGACGGCACGCTCCGCGTCTCCTTCACGGTCACCAACACCGGCGACGTGCCGGCGGACGAGGTGGCCCAGCTCTACACCCGGGCCGTCGATCCGTCGGCGGTCCGCCCGCGCCGCGAACTCCTCGCCCACCGCAGGCTCACCCTGCGCCCCGGCGAGCGGAGCGGTCTGATCTTCGAAGTCCCGCTCTCCGCCTTCGAGTTCTGGGACGTGGCACGCGGCGGGCTGCGCCGCGAACCGGGCCCGTACGACCTCCTCGCCGGCGCGTCCAGCGGGGACATCCGCCTCCGTACGACGGTGGTCCTCGACGGCGAGCCCGCGGCGCCGCGGGCCGTCGCCTCCGGATCCGGTCTGGAACCGGCGGACTTCGACGAGCAGTCGGGCGTCGCGATCGTGGACCGCACGCGGACGGCGGGCGACGCGGTCACCCCGACGGACGGCGGCACGGGCGAACTCGTCTACCGGAACTGCGACTTCGGCACCGGCACGACGGAGGTCACGGCCAGGGTGGCGGGCCGGGGCACCCTGGAACTGTCCCTCGACGGCGCCCCGCCGCTGGCCGTACTGACCCTCGACGAACCGACCGCCGACGCGTACACCTACATCTCGCTCACCGCCCACCTCGCCGCCGAGGGCGTGCACGACCTCCGCCTCGGACTGCGCGGCCCGCTACGGCTCGCGCACGTCGGCTTCTCCGGTTGAGGGTCCGGAGCGGCCGGCACGGAGAAGGGGCCCGGCACCGGAAGGCATCGGTGCCGGGCCCCTTCTAGGGGACGACGATCGAGCGTCATGGACGACATTACCTGAAAATGGTTCCCATTAACAACCCGGTCGAGCAGCCCGTACGCGAACGGCCGCAGCCCCCGCACAGCGGGCTGCGGCCGTTCCGTCGCTCTCCGGTCTGTCCGTGGCAGATCAGAGTGCGAGGCCGGTGAGGACCAGGACGCGCTCGTACGTGTAGTCGTCCATCGCGAACTTGACGCCCTCGCGGCCGACGCCGGACTGCTTCACGCCGCCGTACGGCATCTGGTCGGCGCGGTAGGAGGGGACATCGCCGATGACGACACCGCCGACCTCGAGGGCGCGGTGGGCGCGGAAGGCGCGCTGCAGGTCGTGGGTGAACACGCCCGCCTGGAGGCCGTACTTGGAGGCGTTGACGGCGGCGAACGCCTCGTCCTCGCCGTTCACCTTCTGCACGGTGAGGACGGGGCCGAAGACCTCCTCGCAGGAGATCGTGGCCTCGGCCGGGACGTCGGTGAGGACGGTCGGCGCGTAGCTGGCGCCGTCGCGGTCGCCGCCGGTGACCAGGGTGGCGCCGTCCTCGACGGCCTCCTTCACCCACGCCTCGACCCGCTCGGCCGCCGCCTCGCTGACCAGCGGGCCGACGTCGGTCCTGTCATCGGCGGGGTCACCGGTGACCTGGGCCTCGACGGCGGCGACGATGCGCGGGAGCAGACGGTCGTGGACGGCGGCGTCGACGATGACCCGCTGCACCGAGATGCAGGACTGGCCGCCCTGGTAGTTGGAGAAGGTCGCGATGCGGGTCGCGGCCCAGTCGAGGTCGGCGTCGCTCGCGTAGTCGCCGAGGACGACGGCCGCGCCGTTGCCGCCGAGCTCCAGGGTGCAGTGCTTGCGGGGCACCGAGTCCATGATCGAGTAGCCGACCTTCTCGGAACCGGTGAAGGAGATGACCGGGAGGCGCTCGTCCTGGACGAGTGCGGCCATCTTGTCGTTGGCGACCGGAAGGATCGACCAGGAGCCGGCCGGGAGACCGGACGTCTCGGCGAGCAGGTCGCCGATGATCAGGCCGGAGAGGGGGGTGGCGGGGGCCGGCTTGAGGATGATCGGCACGCCGGCCGCGATCGCCGGGGCGATCTTGTGGGCGCACAGGTTGAGGGGGAAGTTGAACGGCGCGATGCCGAGGACGACGCCCTTCGGGAAGCGGCGGGTGAGCGCGAGGCGGCCCTGGCCGCCGAGGTCGGTGTCGAGGCGCTGGGCCTCGCCGCTGTTGAAGCGGCGGGCCTCTTCGGCGGCGAACCGGAACACGGAGACGGCGCGGCCGACTTCCCCGCGGGCCCACTTGATCGGCTTGCCGTTCTCGGCGGAGATCAGCTGGGCTATCTCCTCGGTGCGCTCGGCGAGGCGGCGGCTGACGTGGTCGAGGGCGGCGGCGCGTATGTGGGCCGGGGTGGCGGCGAACTCGTCCCGTACGGCGTACGCGGCGGCGACGGCTTCCTCGACCTGGGCGTCGGTGGGCACGCTGACCTTGCCGACGAGACGGGCGTCCCACGGGTTGGTGACGTCGAAGGTGTCCTCGCCGGTGGCCTGGCGGCCGGCGAGCCAGAAGGCGTGGGTGGCGGTCATTGCGAGTCCCGGCCCTTCCGCGTTGGGGGTGGGTGTGCAGGGTGTTCGGGTCCACGGTAGGTCGGTGGGGGCGGGGGTGCGTTTGTCCGAGGTGTAGTGGTGGGGGTGGGGGGTGCGCCGGATTGGCACGGTCCGGGGGCGGTCCGCCTTTCCTCGCCCCCGCCGCCCCTACCCGTTCCCATCCTCCAGGGGGCGCCCCCCTTCGACCGCCCACTCCGGGGGCTGCCGCCCCCGACCCCCCGCATCGCCCTGAACGGCCTCGTCCTCAAACGCCGGACGGGCTGAAGGCGGGACTGCGGGCCGGTTCTCGTCCCCGGACGCCGGACGGGCTGAGTGGTTGGGGTGCAGGTGGCCTTCAGGATCTGGTGCCGGGCGCGGTGAGAAACCCAGGGGCGCTGGGGGTACCCCCGGCCGAAGGCTGGGGGAGGAACTGCGCGACAAGCCCCCACCGGGCCTCGGACGGCAGCCGGTCTGTGGGGCCTCGGCGGATGCCGAGACGGTGCGGTCTCGACTGAGCGAGTCGGGTGGGTGGGGGGCAAGCACCCGGCTAATCCGCCGACGTCGCCTTCAGGGCCAGCCACAGTTCCATCCGTACGTCCGGGTCGTCCAGGGAGCGGCCCAGGATCTCCTCCACCCTGCGCATCCGGTAGCGCAGCGTATGGCGGTGGACGCCGAGGTCGGCCGCCGCCGCGTCCCACTGGCCGTGCCGGGAGAGCCAGGCCCGGAGGGAGGCGACCAGGTCACCCCGGCCGGTCGCGTCGTGCTCGTAGAGCGCCCTGAGCAGACCGTCGGCGAACGCCTTCACCGCGTCGTCGGCGAGGAGGGGAAGGACCGAGCCCGACGCCAGCTGGTCGTGCTCGACCAGGACCCGGCCCCGGCGCCGGGCCACGGACAGCGCCTGTTCGGCCTGCTTGTAGGCGGCCGCCGCGGCGATCGGGCCGGACGGGGCGGAAAGGCCGATGACCAGTTCGTCGTCCTCGCCGCCGCCCTGCTCCGCCGGCACCGCCCGCGCCGCCTCCCGCTCTGCCGCGTACTCCACGCACGCCGCCACCGCCGCACCCCCGTCCGCGGCCAGCACCACCAGCCGCTCCCCCTCGGGCACCACCAGCACCGCCTCCCCGGAGCGGGCCGCGGCCGACTCCACCGCCTCGGTGAGACCGGCCAGCAGCTCACCGCCCGCGTCGGCGACGATCATCCGGAACGGGGCGTCGAGCAGCCCGCCGTACAGGTCCCCGGCGACCCCGCGGGCGTGGTCCGGCTGGCCCGCGAGCAGCATGCGCAGCACCGCCGCCCCGACCCGCTGCTCGGCGGCGTGCAGCGAGCGGGAGCGTTCCGTCGTGAGGGTGAGGAGGGCGATCGCGGAGTGGACGGCGTAGCGCTCCGCCGTGCCCAGCGCCGAGGCCGTGCCGACCGCCAGGGCCGCTCGCGGGCGGCGGCCGGTGCCGAGCGAGTGGAGTTCCACCCGGTCCTCGTTGTCGGGGCCGCCGACCACCGAGGACGCCGGTGCGGGGCGTTCCCTCAGCCGCTCCACGTCCGGCGTCAGGCGCGCCGCCCGGCGCCCCGCCCACTCCGGTGCCGTCGCGACGACCGCGCCGGACGCGTCGTACAGCGCCGCCCAGCCGTCCACCTGCGCCGCGAGCGCGGTGAGCAGGCCCTCCGGGCCGGCGCTCAGCGCCTGCCTGGTCAGTTCGCGCTGGGCGGCGAAGCCCGCCGTCACCGCCCGGTACTGGTCGGCCGCGATCGCCGCCGAGACCGCCTTGCTGATGGCGAGGAAGGGGGTGCGGCGCGGCACCTCGAGGAGCGGCAGGCCTTCGTGTTCCGCCGCGTCGACCAGGGCCTTGGGGATCTCGTCGTAATTGACCCCGACGGCGAAGCCGAGGCCCACCACACCGGCTCCGACCAGCCGCTTCACGTACTTCCGCATCGCCTCCGGATCCTCCGCGTCCAGCTTCAGCGCGGTGATCAGGAGCAGTTCCCCGCCCTCCATGTACGGCACCGGGTCGGCGAGTTCGCTGACATGGGCCCAGCGCACGGGCACGTCGAGGCGGTCCTCGCCCGCGCGCACGGTCAGTTTGAGCGCGGAGTGGTGGACGAGCGAGGCGAGCGTCGGTGGCATCAGGCCGTCAGATCTTCTCTTGGGTCGTGAGCGTCGTGAGCGAGGGCAGTGGTCTTTGGCCGTCCCGTATGAACGGCCTCTCTCGATTCTGCCTCACTGTACGGTCGCGTGTGCCCCGGTGTTCAGACCCGGCCGCCGGCCCGCAGGTCCACCAGCAGCGGGGGCGCGTGCTCGCCCTTGACCGTCGTCAGGGAGAGGACGGCGTGGCCCGGCGGCAGACCGTGGGCCAGTTCCGACGCCGACCAGCGCTCGCGCTCGACCTGCCGGACGGTGACCGCCCGTGCCGTGGCCGCCTTGCCGGTGATCACCCGGCGTACGACGTGCAGCGCCTTGCCCGCCGGGGTCTCCGCGATGATCTGGCGGTCGGTGACGTCCCGGGCCTCGGTCCACTCCTTGCCCCAGACCTCGGCGAAGTCCTGTCCGTCCCAGGGGGTGAGTCCTGCGAAGGCCATCCGGCAGCCGGTGGCGCCGAGCAGGGGGCCGCGGAGCGGGCGGGGTACGTCGTCCAGGGTGCGCAGGGTCAGCACCACGCCCGCGTTGGCCGAGCGCAGCCGCTGGACGGCGCGGACCGCCTCCGGCGTCACCACGCCCGTCGCGTCGTCCAGGAGCAGGCAGGAGAAGAGCGAGCGGTCGTCCCGTACCGCGACGCTCGCGGTGAACTGGGCGAGCACCAGGCGGGCCAGGATGCGGGAGGCGTCCGCGTGGCCGCGTTCGGGCAGGTCGATGCGGACCCGGACCGGGTGGTCGAGGGCCTTGAGTGAGAACGGGCGGGACTGGCCGGAGGTGTCGAAGAAGCCGGCGAAGGCCGGGCGGTCGAGGAGCGCGATGCGGTCGGCGAGGACCGCGCCGACGTCCCCCGGGTGTCCCATCTGGCGTTCCCGTGCGTCGAGTTCGCGCAGCAGCGACTCGTGGCCGGTGGCCGTCAGCCCCTTGCGGAGCGCGGCGAGCGGGCCGGGGGCGCCGTCGAGGAGCTGGCGGAGTTCGGGGACGGAGGGGAAGCGGCCGTGGACCGCCTTGAACGGCCCGAGCAGTTGGGCGAGGACCGTGGTGGAGCGGCGGCTGTCGCTGCCGGGGTGCGGGTCGGCGAGGTCGCCGGCGAGGGCCTCGGCGAGTATGGCGGCGGCCTCGTCGGGGTCGGAGGTGCCGCCGTACAGGTCGAGGTCGTAGACGGACTCGGGGTGGGCGATGCGGACGACCACGTCGTAGGCGTCGGCGGGTCCGAGGCCGGCGCCGGCCGCGCCGACCACGACCACGGAGGCGCGGCCGGCGAGCGCGTGCAGGCAGAGCGACTCGGCGAGCGGGCGGACCAGACTGCCGGTCTTGCCGGAGCCGGCCGGGCCGACGGCGAGCAGCGAGGTGCCGAGCAGTTCGGGGCCGAGGGCGAGGCCGGTGCCCCGGTACCGGTAGGGGTTGCGGGGGTCGTCGGCCGTGGTGCCGAGCCGGACCTGGCCGGTGACCAGGTCGTGGCGGGCGTGCCGGGCGGGCAGGTCGCGTTCGCCGGAGGGGTGCAGGCAGGCGGCGGCGCCGTCCTTGACCACGGCGGCGGTGAAGGTGGCCATGCTGTGCCGGCCGCTGCCTACGCCCTGCCAGGCGCGGGCGATCCGGGCGTGGTCCACGTCCCGCATCAGCCCGCTGCGCGCCTCACCGGCGAGCCGGTCGGCGGCGGCGTCGGCCCCGGCGGCACGGAGGTGGGGCCACTGGGCGGGGTCCTCCGAGGGCGCCGGAGGCTCCTGGCGAGACCCGGCGGACGCCGCGGCCCTGAACCGGGGCGCCACGAACCGCCGCCACACCTCACCCCACCGGCCGAGCCTGCCCACCACGAGCATGATGGTGAGGGCGACCAGGTACGTGTAGCCCTCGTAGATGAAACGGGTCGCGGTCGGGGGGATCGTGGCGTTCGCGCCCTGCCACGAGTCGGGGAGGAACAGCTGGAGCGGCAGCCCCCACCACGCCCCCAGGTACCCGTGCGTCAGCAGGGACCAGACCAGCCACCCCACCAGGAAGGCGATCAGGGCGCCGCTGAGCAGTTGCCGCGTGGGCAGTTCCTCGGGTTCCTGCTCCGCCCGGGGCCGGTACCCGAACCGCCACACCCCCGGTGCCGCCTCGGGCCTGGGCGCCCGCAGCCAGGTCAGGAAGGCCGAGCCGTCCGGCAGCGGCGGGACCGCCGTCGGCGGTGCCGTGGGCCGTGGCGGCATCGCGGGCGCCTCGGTCGGCACCGCGTCCGCGTCCTGTGGCCCCGCCGGACGCGGTACAGGATTCGCATGCGTACGCCGCGTGTCCCGCGTCCCGTCGCTGTCCATCGCTCTCGCTCCCTGACCAGCCGTTCTTCCGTCCACCGTCAGCGGCCAATCTAACGCCCTCGCAAGGGGAGTTCACCGCTTACGCGGCCGAGGAGCCGTCCGGCCGGGCACCGACCCCCCGACCGCACTATGTCCATCACGGACAACGTCACTCTCCGACAACGCCCACATGGAGCATGCCCACCTCCCACACCCGGCCCTAGCCTGCGAAGAAAGAAGGAAAGCGTCCGAAAACGCACCACCGGAGCAACCGGACGGGACGCGCCCGGCACGCATCGGTTCGCACCACTCATCAGGGAGCCCCCATGACCGCACTTCCGCAGGAGCGCCGCGTCGTCACCGCCATCCCCGGCCCGAAGTCGCAGGAGCTGCAGTCCCGCCGTCTCGCAGCGGTGGCCCAGGGTGTGGGCTCGGTGCTGCCCGTCTTCACCGCGCGTGCGGGCGGCGGGATCATCGAGGACGTCGACGGCAACCGCCTCATCGACTTCGGTTCCGGCATCGCCGTGACCTCCGTCGGTGCCTCGGCCGAGGCCGTCGTACGCCGCGCGAGCGCCCAGCTGGCCGACTTCACCCACACCTGTTTCATGGTCACCCCGTACGAGGGCTACGTGGAGGTCGCCGAGGCCCTCGCGGAGCTCACCCCGGGTGACCACGCCAAGAAGTCCGCGCTGTTCAACTCCGGCGCCGAGGCCGTCGAGAACGCCGTGAAGATCGCGCGTGCCTACACCAAGCGCCAGGCCGTCGTCGTGTTCGACCACGGGTACCACGGCCGGACCAACCTCACCATGGCGCTGACCTCGAAGAACATGCCGTACAAGCACGGCTTCGGTCCGTTCGCGCCCGAGGTGTACCGCGTTCCGGTCGCCTACGCCTACCGCTGGCTCACCGGCCCGGAGAACGCCGGCCCGGAGGCCGCCGCCCAGGCCATCGACCAGATCAGCAAGCAGATCGGCGCCGACAACGTCGCCGCGATCATCATCGAGCCGGTGCTCGGCGAGGGCGGCTTCATCGAGCCGGCGAAGGGCTTCCTGCCGGCGATCAGCCAGTTCGCCAAGGACAACGGGATCGTGTTCGTCGCGGACGAGATCCAGTCCGGGTTCTGCCGTACGGGCCAGTGGTTCGCGTGCGAGGACGAGGGCATCGTCCCGGACCTGATCACCACGGCCAAGGGCATCGCCGGCGGTCTGCCGCTGGCCGCCGTGACCGGCCGTGCCGAGATCATGGACGCCGCGCACGCCGGCGGGCTCGGCGGCACCTACGGCGGCAACCCGGTCGCCTGCGCCGGGGCGCTCGGGGCCATCGAGACCATGAAGGAGCTCGACCTCAACGCCAAGGCGAAGAACATCGAGTCGATCATGAAGCCTCGCCTCGCCGCCATGGCCGAGAAGTTCGACGTCATCGGCGACGTGCGCGGCCGGGGCGCGATGATCGCCATCGAGCTGGTCAAGGACCGCGCCACCAAGGAGCCGAACCCGGAGGCCACCGCGGCCCTCGCCAAGGCCTGCCACCAGGAGGGACTGCTGGTCCTGACCTGTGGCACCTACGGCAACGTGCTCCGCTTCCTGCCCCCGCTGGTCATCGGCGAGGACCTCCTCAACGAGGGCCTCGACATCATCGAGCAGGCCTTCGCGCGGATCTGAGCCACAGGCTTCTCCCAGCCCGCGCAAAGGGTCTCGAACCCCTGTGTCACCACCGCCCCACCCTTCCCACCTGGCGTGATGTGGGGGGCTGGGGCGGCCCCCGTCAGGCCGTGTGAAGAAGGTGTGCGAGGTGGATGACGGGACGCGATTCCGCCTGTCGCCGCACCGGACCCTGCCGTAGGTTCTACCCAGATGAGAGATACACCCCGCCCACAGGGGACTGTGGGCGATTTCAGGCCGGGGCCTCCCCAGCTTCGACCTGGTCGTGCCCTCGCGCACACAACCGGGGCCTCCGGCTCCGGATCTCCTCACCGATCGGACGGTCGCCCGCCCCAAACCCCCCGGGGCGCGCGGCGTTCCGATCCGGACGGCCGCCTCGGAACCACCCCCCCTGTTCCGGGGCGGCCGACCTCCTTCCTTCGTTTTCCCCTCCCGGGACTCCTGGGGCTTCTGGGCCTTCCGGCCCTCCTCTTCGCGCTGATCACCTGGCAGGTCGTGGCCCACGGCCCCCTGCTCCGCCTGGACAGCCGCCTGAGCAGCGCACTCGTCCACCCGGACCGGTTCTCCGAACTCCTCTCCGACCTCGGGAACGTGCAGGTCGCGGTCCCGGTCCTGGTGCTCGTCATCGCGTACGTCGCCCGGCGCGGCCGTGCCACTGGTACAGACCGGTGGTGGCTGCCGCCCACGGCCGCCGCCGTCCTGATGGCCCTGGTCCCGGCGATCATCGTGCCGCTCAAGGACTGGACCGCCCGTCCGGGGACCCCGGTGGTGCCCCCGGCGGTCGGCTACTTCCCCTCCGGCCACACGGCGACAGCCTCGATCGCGTACGGCTCCGCGACCCTGCTCCTCCTCCCCTGGCTCACGTCCGCCGCCGCCCGCCGGACCGCCGTCGCCGTCTGCGCGGCCCTGGTCCTCGGCGTCTCCTACGGCCTGGTCCGCCGCGGCTGGCACTGGCCGCTGGACGTGGTGGCCAGCTGGTGCCTGGCCACCGTCCTGCTGACGTCCCTGAGGCTGCTGCTCAGCCGAAGTACGCGTCGAAGTTCTTCTGGAACTCCCAGTTCGAGAACCGGTCCCAGTTGATCGACCAGGTCATCAGGCCGCGCAGGGCCGGCCAGGTGCCGTGGGTGGCGTACGAGCCGCAGTTCGTCTTCTTCGTCAGGCAGTCCAGGGTCTTGGTGACCTCGGACGGCGCCACGTAGCCGTTGCCGGCGTTGGTCGACGCCGGCATGCCGATCGCGATCTGGTCGGGACGCAGCGGCGGGAAGACGTTGTTGGCGTCGCCCGCCACCGGGAAGCCGGTGAGCAGCATGTCCGTCATGGCGATGTGGAAGTCGGCGCCGCCCATGGAGTGGTACTGGTTGTCGAGGCCCATGATCGAGCCCGAGTTGTAGTCCTGGACGTGCAGCAGGGTGAGGTCGTCGCGGAGGGCGTAGATGACCGGGAGGTACGCCCCGCAGCGCGGGTCCTGGCCGCCCCACTTGCCGGTGCCGTAGTACTGGTAGCCCATCTGCACGAAGAACGTCTCGGGCGCCATGGACAGCACGAACTTCGATCCGTACTTGGCCTTGAGGGTCTTCAGCGCGGAGATGAGGTTGACGATCACCGGGGTCGTCGGGTTCTTGAAGTCCGTGTCGCTCGCGTCCAGGGAGAGCGAGTGGCCCTCGAAGTCGATGTCCAGGCCGTCGAGGCCGTAGGTGTCGATGATGTTCGAGACGGAGGAGACGAAGGTGTCCCGGGCGGCGGTCGTGGTGAGCTGGACCTGGCCGTTGGCGCCGCCGATCGATATCAGCACCTTCTTTCCGGCCGCCTGCTTGGCCTTGATCGCCGCCTTGAAGTCGGCGTCGCTCTCGACGTTCGCGCACTCGGTGACCGGGCAGCGGTTGAAGCGGATGTCCCCGGAGGTGGCCGAGGTCGGTTCGCCGAAGGCCAGGTCGATGACGTCCCAGCTGTCGGGGACGTCGGCGAGCCGGGTGTAGCCGGCGCCGTTGGCGAAGGAGGAGTGGAGGTAGCCGACCAGGGCGTGCGTGGGCAGGTCGGTGGAGCCTCCGGAGGAGCCCGCGGTCGTGGTGGCCGTCACCGCGGCCGACTTCGCGGATTCGCCGGCGTCGTTCACGGCGGTGACCTGGAAGCTGTACGCCGTCGACGGGTTCAGCCCGGTCACGGTGGCCGACGTCCCGGTCGCCGTCTGGACCTTGGTCCCGTCCCGGTAGACCGCGTAGCTCGTCGCGCCGGTGACCGCGGTCCAGGACAGGGCCACGCTGGAGGACGTGATCGTGCCGGTGGAGAGGCCGGTGGGCGCGGCCGGCGGCTGGCCCGTGGCGGCGCCCGGTCCGACCAGCGACACGTCGTCGGCGTAGTAGGCGCCGGTGCCGTACCAGCCGTGGGTGTAGATGGTGACCTTGGTGGTCGAGGCGCCGGTGGTGAAGGTGGTGGTGAGTTTCTGCCAGTCGGGGGCGGACTGGGTCCAGGTGGAGACGTCGGTGGTGCCGGTGCCGCTCGCGCCCAGGTAGACGTAGGAGCCACGGACGTAGCCGGACAGGGTGTACTGCGAACTCGGCTTGACGGTCACGGTCTGCGCGCACTGAGCGTTGTCACTGCCGGCCGGGGTCGCCTGCAGCGCGGAACTGCCGCTGCGCACGGGCGAGTTGACCGTCGTGCCGCTGCCCGCCGTGCAGGTCCAGCCGGAGAGGCCCGATTCGAACCCGCCGTTGACGGCGAGGTCCGCGTCGGCCGCACGGGCGGCCGACGAGAGCGCGGTGATACCGGGTACGGCCAGCAACGCGGCCGTGAGCATGGTGAGGACAGGTCTCGCGCGAACCACAAGTGCCTCCGGGGATGGGGGATTTGGAGGTGGGGTGCGCGCTCAACTTGGTCCAGACCAATTCAGTTGTCAAGACCTGCGACAGCGCCCCGAAGGGGCGCGGGGAACTGCGCGACCAGCCACGACGCAGCCGCAGACGACCGACAACCGACACGCGAACGGCGCTCAGTCGTCGGCCAACCCCGCCGCCGCCTCATGCATGGCCAGCTCCAGCAGAGCCGGATCCGTCAGCGTCCCCGACCCGTCCGGCGCCACCAGCCACCGCACCCCCTGGGTCGACCGGCCGGGATACGGCACGACGATCCAGGTGCCGGCGCCCGCCGTGCGGATCCCGGTGCCGAGCCACCGGGCGGCCGTGCCGGGCGGCACGAAGAAGCCCACCCGATCGTCCCCGAAGTCGACCAGGACAGGCCCCGGTTGGTCGAGGACGCGGGTGAGCACGTCGAGAGTCGGATAGCCGAGCTCGCCCGGCAGGATCAGTACGTCCCAGGCCCTGCCGGCGGGCAGCAGCGCGACCCCTAGCGGGTTGCGCTCCCATTCCCAGCGGCAGGCCTCGGGATCCGGTGCGACGGATGCCAGCCACTCGACCGCCGTCTTCGCCCCAGTCATCAGAAGACCTCCCCATCTCACTCGTCGACGCGGCGTCGCGTCACGGGGAGAGAGGGAGGTCTTCCGGAGGCATTACGCGGGTTTCGGCACCGTTTTGAAGTGAGCTGGATCACATGTCGAACCGGCTCAGCTGTCGAAGCCCAGCCCCAGCCGGTCCATCGCCCGCAGCCACAGGTTGCGGCGGCCGCCGTGGGCGTCGGCGCGGGCCAGCGACCACTTGGTGAGGGCGATGCCGGTCCAGGCGAACGGCTCGGGCGGGAACGGCAGCGGCTTCTTGCGGACCATCTCCAGCCGGGTGCGCTCGGTCTCCTCCCCGGCCAGCAGGTCCAGCATCACGTCGGCGCCGAACCGGCTGGCGCCGACGCCCAGGCCGGTGTACCCGGCCGCGTACGCGACCCGCCCCTGGTGCGCGGCGCCGAAGAACGCCGAGAAACGCGAGCAGGTGTCGATCGCGCCGCCCCACGCGTGCGTGAAACGGACGCCCTCCAGCTGCGGGAAGCAGGTGAAGAAGTGCCCGGCGAGCTTGGCGTAGGTCTCCGGACGGTCGTCGTACTCGCGGCGCACCCGGCCGCCGTAGTGGTGGATGGCGTCGTAGCCGCCCCACAGGATGCGGTTGTCGGCCGACAGCCGGAAGTAGTGGAACTGGTTGGCGGAGTCGCCGAGGCCCTGCCGGTTCTTCCAGCCGATCGCGCCCAGCTGCTCGGCGGTGAGCGGCTCGGTCATCAGGGCGTAGTCGTAGACCGGGACGGTGTAGGCGCGGACCCGCTTGAGCAGGTTCGGGAAGATGTTGGTGGCGAGCGCGACCTGCCGGGCGCGGACCGCCCCGTACGGGGTGCGTACGGCCATGCCGGCGCCGTAGGCCTTCAGGGCGAGGGCGGGCGTGTGCTCGTACACCCGGACGCCGAGCGCGAGGCAGGCCTGCTTGAGGCCCCAGGCGAGCTTGGCCGGGTGCAGCATGGCCACGCCGCGACGGTCGAACAGGCCCGCCTCGAAGGTGGGCGAGGCGACCTGCTCGCGGACCGCGTCGGCGTCGAGGAACTCGATGCCGTCCGCGAGGCCCCGCTGCTCCAGTTGTCTGTGCCAGTCGCGGAGCTCCCAGGCCTGGTAGGTCTCGGTGGCGACGTCGATCTCGCCGGTGCGTTCGAACTCGCAGTCGATGCCGTGCCGGGCGACGGCGGCCTCGATCTCGTCGAGGTTGCGCAGGCCCAGCTCCTGCAGTCGGTGGATCTCCCCGGGCCAGCGGGCGAGGCCGTTGGGCAGCCCGTGGGTGAGGGAGGCGGCGCAGAAGCCGCCGTTGCGGCCCGAGGCGGCCCAGCCCACCTCGTGGCCTTCCAGCAGGACCACCTCGCGCCCGGGGTCGCGCTCCTTGGCGTTGAGCGCGGTCCACAGTCCGCTGTAGCCGCCGCCGACGACCAGCAGGTCGCAGGTGTCGGCGCCGGTCAGCGCGGGCTCGGGGTGGGGCTTGCCGGGGTCTTCCAGCCAGTACGGGACCGGCTGTGCTTCGGAAAGAGACTTGGTCCAATCTGCCTGACGGCTCATGGCGCTTGGGGCCATGATTTTCAACTCCCTACAGAGTCAATCAAGGGTTATGCGGTTATGCCTTTTGCCTGTTGCGACGGTTGTTGATGAGCATCGATGCCAGGACGAACAGTACGGCGACCAGGAACATGGCCGTACCGATGACATTGATCTGGACGGGCGTGCCGCGCTGTGCCGAACCCCAGACGAACATGGGGAAGGTGACGGTGGAGCCCGCGTTGAAATTGGTGATGATGAAATCGTCGAAGGAGAGCGCGAAGGAGAGCAGCGCGCCCGCCGCGATTCCGGGGGCCGCGATGGGGAGGGTGACCCTGACGAACGTCTGCACCGGTCCGGCGTAGAGGTCGCGGGCCGCCTCCTCCAGGCGCGGGTCCATCGACATCACGCGCGCCTTGACCGCGGTGACGACGAAGCTGAGGCAGAACATGATGTGGGCGATCAGGATGGTGTAGAAGCCCAGTTGGGCGCCCATGTTGAGGAACAGGGTGAGCAGCGAGGCCGCCATGACGACCTCGGGCATCGCCATCGGCAGGAAGATCAGCGAGTTGACGGCGCCGCGGGCGCGGAATCGGTAGCGGACCAGCGCGAAGGCGATCATCGTGCCGAGCACGGTGGCGCCGATCGTCGCCAGGGCGGCGATCCGGAGGCTGATGGAGAGCGAGCCGCACATGTCGGCGACCCCGCACGGCTGCTTCCAGGCGTCCAGCGAGAACTGCTGCCATTCGTAGTTGAAGCGCCCCTTCGGTTTGTTGAAGGAGAACACCGTGACGATGACGTTCGGAAGAAGGAGATATCCGAGGGTCAGCAGTCCCGCGATGACGACGAGATTCTTCTTGAGCAAGTTGACGAAGGGCATTTAGACCAAGTCCTCCGTCCCGGACCGGCGAATATAGATCGTGACCATGGCGAGGATCGCGGCCATGAGGATGAAGGAGAGCGCGGCCGCCGTCGGATAGTCGAGAATTCGCAGGAACTGCGTCTGGATCACGTTTCCGATCATGCGGGTGTCGGTCGAGCCGAGGAGTTCGGCGTTGACGTAGTCACCGGCCGCCGGGATGAAGGTCAGCAGCGTGCCGGAGACCACGCCCGGCATCGACAGCGGGAAGGTGACCTTCCGGAACGTCGTCCACGGCTTGGCGTACAGGTCGCCGGCGGCCTCGTGCAGCCGTCCGTCGATCCGCTCCAGCGAGGTGTAGAGCGGCAGGATCATGAAGGGCAGGAAGTTGTACGTCAGACCGCAGACCACGGCGAGCGGGGTGGCCAGCACGCGGTCGCCGGCCGTCCAGCCGAGGAAGTCGGTGACACTCAGGATGTGCAGCGAGTTCAGGACGTGCACGACCGGGCCGTTGTCGGCGAGGATCGTCTTCCAGGCCAGGGTGCGGATCAGGAAGCTGGTGAAGAACGGTGCGATCACCAGGATCATGATCAGGTTCCGCCAGCGGCCGGCGCGGAAGGCGATGAGATACGCCAGCGGGTAGCCGAGCAGCAGACACAGCACGGTCGCGGCGGCCGCGTAGAAGACGGACCTGAGGAACTGCGGCCAGTACTCGCTCAGCGCGTCCCAGTAGGTCACGAAGTGCCAGGTGACCTTGTAGCCCTCTTCCAGGGAGCCCGTCTGGATCGACGTGGACCCCTGGTAGATCATCGGCAGGGCGAAGAAGACGACCAGCCAGAGGATGCCGGGCAGCAGCAGCCAGTAGGGGGTCCATCTGCCGCGCTTGCGCGGGGCCTTCTTCGTCTCGGGTTCGGCGGCCGCCAGCGGCGGGGGCGCCTCGGAGAGCGTGGCCATCAGGCGGCCTCCTCCTCGGTGCCGGCGTCGATGTCCTGGGCGGCGTCGAGGCCGAAGGTGTGGGCCGGGCGCCAGTGCAGGACGACGTCGGCACCGGGGACGAGCCGCCCGTCGCGCTCGATGTTCTGCACGTACACCGCGAATTCGTCGCAGACCGGGCTGTCGATGACGTACTGCGTGGAGACGCCGATGAAGCTGGCGTCGACGACCTTGCCGGTGATGCGGTTGCGGCCCTCGGGGATGGAGCCCGCGTCGTCGGCGTGCGTGAGGGAGATCTTCTCGGGCCGGATCCCGACCAGCACCTTGCCGCCGGTCGTGGTCGGCGCCGAACATCGCGCCTCGGGCAGCACCAGCTTCCCGCCGCCGGCCTTGAGGATGATGTCGTCCCCGCTCTTCGTGTCGACCTCGGCCTCGATCAGGTTCGAGGTGCCGAGGAAGTTCGCGACGAAGGTGGTGTTCGGGTTCTCGTAGAGGTCGGCCGGCGAGCCGAGCTGCTCGACGCGTCCCGCGTTCATCACGGCGACCGTGTCGGCCATGGTCATGGCCTCCTCCTGGTCGTGCGTGACGTGCACGAAGGTGATGCCGACCTCGGTCTGGATCCGCTTGAGCTCCAGCTGCATCTGACGGCGCAGCTTGAGGTCGAGGGCGCCGAGCGGCTCGTCGAGGAGGAGCACCTTGGGGTGGTTGATCAGCGCGCGGGCCACCGCGACGCGCTGCTGCTGGCCGCCGGAGAGCTGGTGCGGCTTCTTGCGCGCCTGCTCGCCGAGCTGGACCAGCTCCAGCATGTCCTCGACCTGCTTCTTCACGCTCTTGATGCCGCGCCGGCGCAGGCCGAAGGCGACGTTCTCGAAGATGTCGAGGTGCGGGAAGAGGGCGTAGGACTGGAAGACCGTGTTCACCGGCCTCTTGTACGGCGGCAGATGGGTCACGTCCTGGTCGCCGAGGTGCACGGTGCCGGTGGTCGGCTCCTCAAGCCCCGCGATCATGCGCAGGGTGGTGGTCTTGCCGCAGCCCGAGGCACCGAGGAGGGCGAAGAAGGAACCCTGCGGCACGGTCAGGTCCATCGGCTGTACGGCGGTGAAGCCGTTGTCGTAGGTCTTGCCGATGCCGGTGAGGCGGACGTCGCCGCTGCTGTCTGTCGTCATGGTGTCGTCACGCCCCTGTGAGCTTCGCGAACTTCTGCTGGTAGGCCGTCTCTTCCTTCGAGCTCAGGGAGCGGAAGGCACGGGACTTGGCCTGCATGGCCTTGTCGGGAACGATCAGCGGGTTGCTGGCCGCCGACTTGTCGATCTTGGCGAGGTACGGCTGCACGTCCGCGACCGGGGAGACGTAGTTGATGTAGGCGGCGAGTTCCGCGGCCTGCTGGGGCTCGTAGTAGTAGTCGATGAGCCGCTCGGCGTTCGTCTTGTGGCGCGCCTTGTTCGGGATCAGCATGTTGTCGGTCGACGTCATGTAGCCGCTGTCCGGGATGACGTACGCGACGTCCGGGTTGTCCGCCTGGAGCTGCACGATGTCGCCGCCCCAGGCGACACATGCGGCCAGGTCGCCCTTGCTGAGGTCCGAGGTGTAGTCGTTGCCGGTGAACCGGCGGATCTGCCCCTTGTCGACGGCCTTCTGGAGCCGGGCGATCACCGCGTCGTAGTCGTCCCCGGTGAACGTCGCCGGGTCGATGCCCATGTCGAGCATGGTCATGCCGACGGTGTCGCGCATCTCCGTCAGCAGCCCGACCCGGCCCTTGAGCGCGGGGTTGTCGAGCAGGTCGGAGACCGACTTCACCTCGACGCCGTTCAGCGCCTTCTTGTTGAAGGCGACGACCGTCGAGATGCCCTGCCAGGGGTACGAGTAGGCCCGGCCCGGGTCCCAGTCGGGGCTGCGGAACTGGTCCGACAGGTTGGCGAAGGCGTGCGGCAGGTTGGACGCGTCCAGCTTCTGGACGTAGCCGAGCCGGATCATGCGGGCGGCCAGCCAGTCGGTGAGGACGATCAGGTCGCGGCCGGTGTCCTGGCCGGCGGCGAGCTGCGGCTGGATCTTGCCGAAGAACTCGTCGTTGTCGTTGATGTCCTCGGTGTACTTGACCGTGATGCCGGTCCGCTTGCGGAACGCGTCCAGCGTCGGATGGTTCTTCCCGCTGTCGTCGACGTCGATGTACTCAGGCCAGTTGGAGAAGTTGACGACCTTCTCCGTGGCCGAGTGGTCGTCGGCGGAGACCCCGCCCTGGGACTTGCCGGCCGCGGGGATGCCGCAGGCGCTCAGCGCCCCGACGCCGCCCACCGCGAGCGCGCCGCCCAGGAACGACCGGCGGGCCAGGGCGGCCCGGCCGGTGCGGAGACTGCGCCGCATCGCGGCCACTTCGACCGGGGTCGGGCGGTCGGGCTCGTACTGCCTCATGCGCTTGATGCCCTTTCGGGAAGGGGGCCGTGATGAGCGGCCGGAGATCTGACTATCGGTCCCCGAAGATCGTGCGGTGCCAGTCCTTCCGCGGTACCGCCGTGTTGTCGAACATAACGTGCTTGACCTGGGTGTACTCCTCGAACGAGTACGCCGACATGTCCTTGCCGAAGCCGGACGCCTTGTAGCCGCCGTGCGGCATCTCGCTGATGATCGGAATGTGGTCGTTGACCCACACGCAGCCCGCCTTGATCTCGCGGGTCGCGCGGTTCGCCCGGTAGACGCCGCCGGTCCACGCGGAGGCTGCCAGACCGTACGGGGTGTCGTTGGCCAGCCGGATCCCCTCATCATCACTGTCGAACGGCAGAACGACCAGCACCGGCCCGAAGATCTCGGACTGGACGATCTCGCTGTCCTGCGGCGCGTCGGCGATCAGGGTGGGCCGGTAGTAGGCGCCGCTCTTCAGCTCGTCCTGCGGGGGCTCGCCGCCGGTCACCACGCGCGCGTAGCCGCGCGCCCGCTCGACGAACCCGGCGACCCGGTCCCGCTGGGCGTGCGAGATCAGCGGCCCGAGGTCGGTACCGGGCGCGAAGGGGTCCCCGAGCCGCACGGTCTCCATCAGGGCGGCCGTCCGCTCCACGAACGCTTCGTAGAGCGGCCGCTGCACGTACGCGCGCGTGGCCGCGGTGCAGTCCTGCCCGGTGTTGATGAGAGCACCCGCGACGGCGCCGTTGACGGCCGCCTCCAGATCCGCGTCGTCGAAGACCACGAACGGCGCCTTGCCGCCGAGCTCCAGGTGGAGCCGCTTCACGGTCGCGGTGGCGACCTCGGCGACCCGCTTGCCGACACCGGTGGACCCGGTGAAGGAGGTCATGGCCACGTCGGGGTGCCCGACGAGGTGCTCTCCGGCCACCTTCCCGGTCCCGGTGACGATGTTGATCACACCGTCCGGGATACCGGCGAGCGTGGCGGCCTCGGCGAAGAGCAGCGACGTCAGCGGGGTCAGCTCGGCCGGCTTCAGCACGACGGTGTTGCCGGCGGCGATCGCCGGGAGGATCTTCCAGGCGGCCATCTGGAGCGGATAGTTCCAGGGCGCGATGGAGCCGACGACACCGATGGGCTCACGGCGGATGTACGACGTGTGGTCACCGGAGTACTCGGCGGCGGCCTGGCCCTGCAGATGCCGGGCGGCACCGGCGAAGAACGCGGTGTTGTCGATGGTCCCCGGCACGTCGAACTCACGCGTCAGCTTCAACGGCTTGCCGCACTGGAGGGACTCGGCGCGGGCGAATTCCTCGGCGCGGTCGGCGAGCACGGCGGCGAACCGGTGCAGCGCGTCCGACCGGTCGCCGGGCGTGGTCGCGGCCCAGCCCGGAAAGGCGGCCCGCGCGGCGGCCACGGCCCGGTCGACGTCCTCGGTGCCGGCCAGCTCGTACGTGTACACGTCCACGCCGGTGGCCGGGTCGACGACGGCGTGCGTACGGCCTGACGTGCCCTTGGCGAACCGGCCCGCGATGTACTGCGCGCCGCCCGCGAGCCGCTCCTGCGCGGGGAAGGTCTCCGGGGTGGCGGTGCCCGGGTTGTCCATGTCGCTTCTCCTCCGCCGTCACCCCGTCCCGAGAGGCGGGTGGCGTAGCTCCAGCTCGATTTGACTGCCGATCCTGACAGAGCAGGTGGCGACCAACAAGTGATTCCGTTGTTGCCTTTTGGTTACGCGACGGAATCTGTCGACCAGGTGTCGAGTCGGCAGGGAAAAGCCGGGACGGAGTGTCAGTGGTGGCTGCCAGACTGGCGTGCATGGCGAAGATCGATTCTGTGGAGGCCCTGATCAGGGCGGTCCAGGCGGGGGCCAGGATCAAGTACCTGCACTTCTGGGGACACCGGCCGAGGCCGGACGGGCGGATCTCGGCGAGCTGTCTGAGCCAGTGGTGGCCGTCACCCTTCGTGGTCGACGGTGTGGAATACGCGACCGCCGAGCACTGGATGATGGCGGGAAAGGCCCGGCTCTTCGGGGACCCGGAGGCGGAGCGCGCGGTCCTGGCGGCGGCACACCCCGCCGCGGCGAAGAAGGCGGGCCGACTGGTCCGGGGCTTCGACGAGGCGATATGGCAGCGGGAGCGCTTCGGAATCGTCGCCGAGGGCAGCGCACACAAGTTCGGCGCCGAGCCCGGGCTACGGGACTTTCTCCTGGGGACCGGCGACCGGGTCCTGGTGGAGGCGAGCCCGGTGGACCGGGTGTGGGGTATCGGCCTGGCGGCGACGGATGCGGGGGCGGAGGACCCGCAGCGGTGGAGGGGGCTGAACCTGCTGGGGTTCGCGTTGATGGAGGCGCGGGCACGGCTTCTGGCGGAGGGGACCGGCCCTACCTAAAGGGGCGCGGGGCTGTATCCATATGCGGCTCCGCCGCGTGGGCGCGACCAGCCCCCACGCAGCCGCACCCGAACGACGACCTCTATTGGTTCCCCTGGCTCCCCGCCACCACAATCAGCGTGATGAACGCGGCGGCAAGCACCAGCCCCGCCGATCCGCAGATGATCCCGGCCAGCGCCTGCCCGCCGTTCGTCGCCTCCCCGCGTTTCACCCGCCCCCGCCCGATCGCCCCGAACACAATCCCCAGCACCCCCATCACCAACGCGACCGGCGCCAGGCAGAACCCGATCGCGCTGATGATCCCGGTCACCATGGCGGCCGTCCCCAGCCCGTTGTTCGGCATCGGCTGCATCCCGGGCCAGCCGCCGTACCCCCCGGGCCCGGCCGGATAGGACGGCAGCGGCTGGCCCGGATAGCCGTACCCCGGCACCGGAGCACCGGGCGCAGGGGCACCGGGGTAGCCGTACGGAACCGGCCCCGGCCCGTTCGGGGCGATCGGCGGTGGCGGCACCGCCGCGCTCTGCGGTCGCTGCGGCGCGGGCGGGGCGTAGGGATTGGGCGGCGGTCCGGCGGGATCCGGCGCCGCGAAGGGGTTCACCGGCGGAGCCGGGGGCGTGTCGGACGGCGCGGCGAAGGGGTTGGCCCAGCCCTGCGGCGGTGCGCCGGCGGAGCCGTCGGGCCCCGGTATCGCCGCGACCGTCCGCTGGTCATGAACCGGCGGCGGTACCAGCGGCGCCTCCGCCCCGGCTCCCTCCCCCTTGTCCAGCCGTACCTTCGGAGTCTCCGGCGCCTCGTCAGCCATCTCGCGATGTCCCCTCTCCCGACCGCGTGCCGCCGTCATGCTACGGCCCCGTCCTGTCGAACGCCGGTCCGGCCTACGATGACCTCGCACTACCGATCAGCCGATCACCGCGTCGGGCCCACGGCCGTACCCCGCCGTAGGCGGCCCGCGCCGTTCCGGGGAGGAACCCTTGACCGAGACCGACCGCCACACCGACCCCGCCGCCCCGCGCGACGCGCACGATGTGCACGCCTTCGTCGCCGGGCTGCCGAAGGCCGAACTGCACGTCCACCACGTCGGCTCCGCCTCCCCCCGCATCGTGTCGGAACTGGCCGCCCGGCACCCCGACTCCAAGGTCCCGACCGACCCCGAGGCCCTGGCCGACTACTTCACGTTCACGGACTTCGCCCACTTCATCGAGGTCTACCTGTCGGTGGTCGACCTGATCCGCACGCCTGAGGACGTGCGGCTGCTCACCTACGAGGTGGCCCGCGACCTGGCCCGCCAGCAGGTGCGCTACGCCGAGCTGACGATCACCCCGTTCTCGTCCACCCGGCGCGGGATCGACGCGCGGGCCTTCATGGACGCGATCGAGGACGCGCGGAAGGCGGCGGAGGCCGAGTTCGGCACGGTGCTGCGCTGGTGCTTCGACATCCCGGGCGAGGCGGGTCTGGAGGCCGCCGAGGAGACGGCACGGCTCGCGACCGACGACCGGCTCCGCCCGGAGGGCCTGGTCTCGTTCGGTCTCGGCGGCCCCGAGGTAGGCGTGCCGCGGCCGCAGTTCAAGCCCTACTTCGACCGGGCCATCGCGGCCGGCCTGCGCTCCGTCCCGCACGCGGGCGAGACCACCGGCCCCGGCACGGTCTGGGACGCGCTGACCCACCTGCGCGCCGAGCGCATCGGCCACGGCACCAGCTCCGCGCAGGACCCGAAGCTCCTCGCCCACCTGGCCGAGCACCGGATCGCCCTGGAGGTGTGCCCGACCTCCAACATCGCCACCCGCGCGGTCCGCACCCTCGAAGAGCACCCGATCAAGGACTTCGTGGCCGCCGGTGTCCTGGTCACGGTCAACTCCGACGACCCGCCGATGTTCGGCACCGACCTCAACAACGAGTACGCGGTCGCCGCCCGCCTTCTCGGCCTCGACGAGCGCGGCCTCGCGGACCTCGCGAAGAACGCGGTGGAGGCGTCCTTCCTGGACCTGCCGGGCAAGGCGAGGATCTCGGCCGAGATCGACGCGTACATGAAGGCGTGGCTCGCCCCTTAATGAACCGACACTGAGCCCTGACACCATGGGCTCATGCAGACCGTGACCGCCGTGGCCCACCGCGGCGACCCCTACCGCTTCCGCGAGAACACGCTCGACTCCCTGCGTTCCGCGCTCCAACGGGGCGCGGACGCGGTGGAGACCGACGTACGGCTCACCCGTGACGGCGTTCCCGTGCTCCTGCACGACGACACGCTCAAGCGGCTGTGGGAGCACGACCGCCCGCTGCACAGCCTGTCGGCGGACGAGGTGCGCGGTCTCACCGCGGGCGGAGTCCCGACCCTCGCCAAGGCGCTGGCGGCGACGGAGGGCAGCCGGGTGATGCTCGACCTGCCCGGCGGGCCGAGCGAGCGGGCGGTGGCCAGGATCGTGGCCGTGGCCCGGGAGTGCGACGCGACGGACCGCGTCTACTACACGGGGGACGCCGTCACGATGCTGGCGGTCCGGGCGGCCGACCCGTCCGCCGAGATCGCCCTGACCCGCAAGACCCTGGCGCCGGTCCGCCCCGCGCTTCTGGACGTGATCCGCCCCCGTTACCTGAACTACCGCTTCACCCTGCTCGACCACGCCCTGGCCGAACACGTCCACCGCAGCGGCTACCTGGTCTCGTGCTGGACCCCGGACACCCGCCGCTCCCTGCGCCGTCTGCTGGCGATGAGCGTCGACTCCATCACGACGAACAGGGTGGATCTACTCGATTCCCTGCGCTGAAGCACCCCGTCAGGGGCGCGGGGCCGTACTCGATATGCGGCTCCGCCGCGTGGGCGCGACAAGCCCCCACCGGCCCGCGCTAAACCCGCGACCTCTGCGCCACGGTCGCCGCATCAGCGGGCACCGACCGTGTCACGTACTGCGGCACCGGCGCCGAATCCTCCCCGTCATCCCGCACCAGCCCATACCGGATCGCCCCGTCCGGAGGCCCGTACAGCACGTCCTTCTCCACCGCGTCCCACGACGACGGGAAGACGCTCACCCCGTAGTCGGCGCCCCGCTCGTTCACCGTGAACGTGACGCTGCCGTCGACGTAGTAGTACTCGTTCTGCCACATCTGCTGCGCCCCCGACGGCAGCACCGCATACCCGACCGCCGAGCTCCCCATCCCCGTCGCGGACGCGTCCGTCGTACTCACCCGGTCGTCCATGCGCCGCCCGCCCCCCGACGCCACATGGAAGATCTTCCCCTTCAGCCCGGTCCAGGACGGCATGACCAGGCTCCCGGCCCGGTACTGCGGCGAGATCTGCCAGCGGACCAGCACATAGCCCTGTCCGGAGAGGGTGACTCCGTCCCCGCGGTGGTTCAGAACGGCGTGCGCCCCGCCGCTGCTGGTGATCCCGCCCTCCGGCCGGTGCGGCAGCGCGCCCGGCTTCACGTCCGGGTCCGGTGCCGTGTCGGCCGCGTCGACGACCGAGCCGTAGACCGCCGCGCTCGCCGAAGCCGAAGCGGACGGGGACGGGGACGGTGAGGTGGAAGGGGACGGCGAGGGAGTGGTCACCGGTGCCTGCGGTACCGCACGCGAGACGGCCGCCGTCGGCGACACCGCGGTCCGCGGTGCCGGATCGTGCGGCGTCTGTACGACGACGTAGGCGCCGCCCGCCACGATCGTCGCGCCCGCCGTCACCGCCACGGCCGGCTTGGTGAGCGCGCCCAGCACCTTCGCCGACCATCCGGTGGACGTCGCGGCGGTGGCCGCCACCGCCGTCTTCCCGCCGAGCGCCAGCGACAGGGTGAAGCCGACCGGCACCGGGACCAGCGCGATCCCGACCAGCAGCCGTTCCGCCGGTACGACGGAGCCGCGGGTGTCGCCGCAGTAGCCGCAGCCCCGGATGTGCCGGGCCAGCCGCTTGCGCCAGACGGAGTCGGGCCGCCCGTCCCAGCGGCCGGTCAGCTCGCGCAGCTCGGGGCAGGCCCCGTCCAGCGCGCGCACGATCCCGCGCGAGGTCTCCAGCCGTTCCTTCATCCGCTGGACGCGGACGGCGGCGTGCTGCCGGCTGATGCCGACGGCCGCCGCCAGTTCGCGCCGGGTGAGTTCGCCGGAGACCTCCAGCCACCACAGCGAGACGAGTTGCCGGTCCTCGGCGTCCAGCCAGCGCACGGCCTCGGCGACCTCCCGCCGCTGGCCCTCCAGCTGGAGCCGCAGCACGGTGAGTTCGGCGAAGTCGGCGGTGCCGTCCGGGACGGCCTCGTCCAGTTTCCGGTCCTGCCTGCGGCGCGCCCGGTCCCGGATCTGCCGCATGGCGATGGCCACCAGCCAGGACCGGAAGCTGTCCGGGTCGCGCAGGGTGCCGAGGTTGCCGACGGCACGCAGCATGGTCTCCTGGACGACGTCGTCGACGTCGGCGTGGCCGTTGAGGGCCCGGCCGACCACGTTGTAGACCAACGGCAGCCAGCCCTCGACCAGTTCGTCCAGCGCGCGCCGGTCGCCGGCCTGTGCGGCCGCGACCGTGGCCCGCCACTGCCGCGACCCCGGCACGTCCGTCCTCATAACCGCACCCTCTCAGCCGGAGCGGTGGCCTTGGCAATGTCGGGGATCACAGTGTGGAGACGGAGTGCGGGGTTCCGGGATAACACTTTTTTCGCCCCGGGCTCCTCACCGGCCTCCGCCCCCTAGGGGTGACCCCTTTCAACTTCCCTGTTTTCAACGGCAGTTGATGGGGGGCGGCTCAGGGGCGCACACCCTCCCAGCGGACGATCCGGCCGACCGCCGCGCTCCCGGAGGATGGCCGTGCCCCTCCACCCGTCCCCTCTTCCCCTCTTCCTCTCTCCCTCTCTCCCCTGGAGCCCACGCATGCGTGTCCACACCCGGCGCACCGCCCTCGCCGCCACCCTCCTGCTGGCCCTCACCGCCGGACCGCTGGCGGTCCCCGCCGTCGCGGCATCGGCCCCCGCCGGCGCCCGGGCCACCACCGGCCCCGACGCCGAGGCGCTGCGCGCCGCGATCGCCGGACTGCCCGACGCGGACGCCACCGCCGCGCTCGTCCGGGTCGGCGGCACCGACGGCGTCTGGCGGGGCAACGCGGGCGTGCACGACCTGGCGAGCGGCCGGGCCGCGGACCCGGACGCCCGCTTCCGGGCCGGTTCCACGACGAAGGTGGTGACCGCGGCGGCCGTACTGAAACTCGCGGCACAGCACCGCATCGACCTCGACACACCCGTCCAGCGCTACCTCCCGGGCCTGTTCACCCCGGCCTTCCGGCCCATCACCGTGCGGCAGTTGCTGAACCACACCAGCGGCATCCAGGCCGGCGACGGCTGGGGCGACTCCTTCGAGGCGCAGTACGCACACCGCTTCGACACCCTCACCCCGGAGCAGGTCGTGCGGTCGGCGGTGGCGAAGGGGCCGGAGTTCTGCCCGGGTGAGAAGCAGGACTACCTCAACATCAACTACACCGTGCTCGGTCTGCTGATCGAGAAGGTGACCGGGCAGTCGTACGCCTCCGTGGCCGAGCGGCTGGTGCTGCGGCCCGCCGGGATGCGGGACACCTACTTCCCCGGCACCGACCCGCGCATCCTCGGCCCGCACAACCACGGCTACCAGAAGGTGGCGAAGGCCGACGGGACGGCGGAGTTCGTGGACGTCACCGAGTGGAACCAGGCGGACCGGTTCGCCGCCGGGGACATGATCTCCACGACGGCCGACCTGGAGCGGCTGCTGACCTCCCTCTTCCGGGGCCGGATCGTGCCGCCGGGACCGCAGCTGGAGGAGATGTTCACGGTCCCGGCGAACATCAAGGGCGCCACCTACAGCGCCGGGCTTCAGCGGTTCGCTTACGAGGGCCGGGTGTACTGGGTCAAGTCGGGCTCCCGGTACGGCTACAGCGCGGCCATCGCCGGGACCCGGGACCTGAGCCGGACCCTCGTCTACTCCGTCAACGCGACCGACGCGAAGAGCGAGGACCCGAACCCGGTCGCCGAGCGGATCGTGCTCGCCGCGCTCAAGCAGGGGTGAGGGTGAGCGCGCCGGTACAGGTGGTGCCCGGGGTGAGGGCGGTCGGTGTGCCGTCGACGGTCAGGGTGAGGGACCGGCCGGCCCGCGCCCGGACCGACGCGTCCGCGTCGACGACCGGGCTGGTAGTCGGCGGGGAGGACGCCCTCGTGGGTGTGGATGCGGGAGTTCTTGACGATCACGTTGGCGCCGCCGCGGGCGATGACCCCGGTGCGGACCGCGCCCCGGTTGTCGATCTCCGCGCCGTCCACCACCAGGCGGGTACCGGTGAACTCCCTTTTGCGATCGACGTCAGGGGGCGGGAGGGAGTGAACCAGCGCCCGGGTAGCCGTAGAAGTCAGCCGCCCCCGTGAATCGGCCGCCGGGCCATGGCCGTGCGAGATATGAACCATTGCCACGTCGCCCGCGGGGATGACGGTCCACTGGTACCCCGGTACCAGTGGACCGCCGAAGATTCCCCCGGGGTCCCAGGGCCCGGGGCCCGCCCGCTCCTACCGTCGACAACGGACACCGCGCCGGGACCGGCCGCGGCCGAGTGCGAGGCAGGAAGGCCCAGCTCCATGATCGAAGCGCGCGAACTGACGAAGCGCTACGGCGACAAGACCGTCGTCGACCGTCTGAGCTTCACCGTGAAGCCGGGCGAGGTGACCGGCTTCCTCGGCCCGAACGGCGCGGGCAAGTCCACCACCATGCGGATGATCGTCGGCCTGGACGCCCCCACCCACGGCTCGGTCACCGTCAACGGCCGTTCCTACGCCGGACATTCGGCGCCGCTGCAGGAGATCGGCACCCTCCTGGAGGCCAAGTCGGTCCACCCGGGGCGCAGTGCGGTCAACCACCTGATGGCGCTCGCGTACACGCACGGCATCCCGCGCAGCCGGGTCGACGAGGTCATCGAGCTGGCCGGGCTGACGAGTGTGGCCGGCAAGCGGGTCGGCGCCTTCTCGCTCGGCATGGGCCAGCGGCTCGGCATCGCCTCCGCGCTGCTCGGCGACCCGGCGATCGTGATGCTCGACGAACCGGTCAACGGGCTCGACCCCGAGGGCGTGCTCTGGGTCCGCAACCTGCTGCGTCAACTGGCCGACGAGGGGCGGGCCGTGATGCTCTCCTCGCACCTGATGAGCGAGACCGCGCTGATCGCCGACCATCTGGTGATCATCGGGCGGGGCAGGCTGCTCGCGGACACCACGGTCGACGACTTCACCCGGGAGGCGGGCGGCGGTGGCGTGAAGGTCGTCACCGGCGAGCCCGCGAAGCTGCGCTCGCTGCTGGCCGGTCCCGACGTCACGATCACCTCGTCGTCCGCCGAGGAACTGCTGGTCGCGGGCCGGGACGCGCGGGAGATCGGGACGATCGCCGCGCTGCACGGCGTCCCGCTGTACGAACTCACCCCGCAGGCCGTCTCCCTGGAGACGGCGTTCATGGACCTCACCCGGGACGTGGTCGAGTACCAGAGCGCTCCGGCCGGCACCGCACGAAAGGCCGCCTGATGACCGTCACCAGCATCGCCCCCGCCCGCCCGGCCACGTACAAGGTCACCGGCGCCCGGGTGCTGCGTTCGGAGTGGGCCAAGTTCTGGTCGCTGCGCTCCAGTTGGATCACCCTCTCGGTCGCCGTGTTCCTGCTGGTCCTGTTCGGGACGATCGCCAGCTACACCTACACCGCGGGCGCCACGGCGGGCGGCCCGCCCGGCCGGAACGGCGGCGACAGCGACGCGGTCAGCCTGGCCCTGACCGGTGTGACGTTCGCGTCGCTGGCCGTGGGCGTGCTCGGGGTGCTGCTGTCGGCCGGCGAGTACAGCACCGGCATGATCCGGTCGACGCTGACCGCCGTCCCGCGCCGGCTGCCGGTGCTGGGGGCGAAGGCCGCGGTGATCGGCCCGATCGCGCTGGTCCTGACCACGCTCGGCGCGCTGGCCGCGTTCGGTCTCGGCTCGCCGGGGCTGGACGGCGAGAAGATCTCCCTGTCGCTCGGCGACGACGGGGTGCTGCGCAGCCTGGCCGGGGCCGGTCTCTACCTCGGTCTGGTCGCCGTCTTCGGGGTGGCCCTGGGCGTGCTGCTGCGCAACTCCGCGGGGGCCATCGCCTCCCTGGTCGGCATCCTGCTGATCCTGCCCGGCCTGGCCTCGCTGCTGCCCGACTCCTGGTACGACACCCTCAGCCCCTACTTCCCGAGCAACGCGGGCCAGGCGGTGTACGCCCTGCACCAGTCCTCCGACGCCCTCTCGCCCGGCGCGGGCATCGCCGTCTTCGCCGGCTGGGTGGCCCTGACCCTGGCCGGGGCGGCGTACCGGCTGGTCAGGACCGACGTCTGACCCGGGATCGGCACACGAGGCACCCCTGGAGCCGAGGACAATGGTCGGCATGAGTCCGCCGCACCGTGCGGCAGCCGCCGGGGACACCGCCCGGGGGACGGCGAGCACGCCGTCTCCCGGGTTCGACGCGGCCTGGGCGCATCCGCTGCTGGGCCGGATGCTGCGCGACCGCAGCCGCCGACGGCAGCTGGACCGGCGGCATCCGTGGCTGCTCGACACCGCGACGGTGCTGTTCATGGTGCTGGTCAGCCTGCCCGACCTGCTGATGGTCGACCACGGGTCCCCCTTCGGGAACGAGGCCGCCCGGGACACGCTGCCGCCCGGCGTCCTGTACGGCTTCGTCGCCGCGCTGGTCGTACCGCTGTGGTGGCGCCGCCGGGCCCCGGCCGCCGTGTACTTCACGATCCTCGCGGTGAACCTGGCCGAGTGGTCGGCGGGGGTCTGGCTGCGGGCGGGCACCGCCACCCTCATCGCCCTCTACACCCTGGCTCGCAACGGCTCGCTGCGCGTGCTGGGCTGGGCGGTCGGGCTGAGCGTCGGAGCGCTGGCCCTGGGCGTCTACGTCCTGGCGCCCACCGACCATCCGCTGCTCGGCGTCTTCTTCCTGCTGGGCACGATGACCGCGGCGGTCGCCGTCGGCCTGACGGTCCGGATCCGGGGGCTCTACCTGGCGGCCCTGGAGGACCGCGCCCGGCAGCTGGAGATCGAACAGGAGCAGCGGGTACGGCTGACCGCCGCCGCGGAGCGCTCCCGGGTCGCCCGGGAGATGCACGACATCGTCGGCCACAACCTCTCCGTGATGGTCAGCGTCGCCGACGGCGCGGCGGTCCTCGCCGGCAACCGGGGCGAGCGGTCCGCGGAGGCCCTGCGGATCCTCGGCGACACCGGCAGGCAGGCGATGAGCGAACTGCGCCGGGTCCTCGGCGTGCTGCGCGAGGGCGCCGACGAGGAGCGGCCGCTCGCGCCGCAGCCGGGCATCGGGGACCTGGACCCGCTGCTGGCCCGGGTCCGGGCGGCGGGGCTGCCGGTGACGTACCGGACGGTGGGCGACCCGGACGCGCTGGGCGACGGGGTCCAGCTCACCGTCTACCGGATCGTCCAGGAGTCGCTGACCAACACCCTCAAGCACGCGGGGCCCGGCGCGTCCGCCGAGGTGACGGTCGCCGTCGCGCCGGGCGAGGTGCGGGTCCGGGTCGCGGACACCGGCACGGCGCCGGAGCCGGAGCCGTCCGAGGGCACCACCCGCACCACCGGCACCACCGGGCACGGCCTGGTCGGCATCCGGCAGCGGGCCGCGATGTACCGCGGCACGGTCGCCGCCGGGCCGCGGGCGGGCGGCCCCGGCTGGCTGGTCGACGTCGTCCTCGACGTGCCGTCGGCACCGCCCGTACCACCCGCCCCGCCGGCTCCGGGAGAGCAGCTGTGACGACCGTACTCATCGCCGACGACCAGCCCCTGCAGCGGATGGGCGTGCGGATGCTGCTGGAGGGAACCCCCGGTCTGGAGCCGGTCGGCGAGGCGGAGCACGGCGCGGCGGCCGTGCGGCTCGCCGCCGAACTGCGGCCCGACGTCGTCCTCATGGACATCCGGATGCCCGGCATGGACGGCCTGGAGGCGACCCGGCGGATCGTCGCCACCGGCGGCCGCACCCGCGTCCTCATCGTGACCACCTTCGACCTCGACGAATACGCGTACGACGGGCTGCGCGCGGGGGCCAGCGGCTTCCTGCTCAAGGACGCCCGCCCGGAGGAGCTGGTCGCGGGCATCCACGCGGTGGCGAGCGGCGACGCCGTGGTGGCCCCCTCGCTGACCCGGCGTCTCCTGGACGCCTACGCCCACCGGGTCCTGGCGCCCACCGCCCCCGTCGAGGACCCCCGGCTGCGCTCGTTGACCGACCGCGAGCGCGAGGTGCTGGTCGCCATCGGCCGGGGCTGGAACAACACCGAGATCGCCGAGCGCCTCGTCCTCACCGAGTCGACCGTGAAGAAGCACGTCGGCCGGGTCCTCGCCAAGATCGGGGCGCGCGACCGGATCCAGGCCGTGATCACGGCGTACGACGCCGGACTGGTCCGGGCCAAGTAGTCGGACCCCCCTCTCCCGGTGCGGCGGCTCCAGGCGTAGCATGTGAACGAAACAGTTTCGTTCACGGAACGGACCTCGCATGGAGAAGACAGGCACGGTCTCCGTACTCGTCGTCAACGACCAATCCCTCCAACGCCTCGCCCTGCGCATGCTCCTCACCGCCGAGCCCGGGCTGACGGTGGTCGGGGAGGCGGCGGACGGGCACGAGGCGATCCGTGCGAGCGCCGCGCTCCGCCCCGACATCGTTCTCATGGACAGCCAGCCGACCCGGGCGGACGCCATCGACACCATCCGGCGCATCGCCCGCCCCGCCGCCCGGACCCGCACCCCCTCCCCCGGCTTCACCGGCGAGGCGGCGGCCACCTCCCGCGCCCCGCGGGTCCTGATGCTGACCGCGGCCGAGCAGGAGGCGGACGCCTGGGCGGCCCTGCGGGCGGGCGCCGGCGGCTTCCTGCCCAACGACGCCGACCCGGCCGAACTGACCGCGGCGATCCGGGTGGTGGCCGCCGGGGACGCCGTCATCACGCCCGGTCTGACCCGGGCGCTCATCGACGCCGTCCGCCAGCAGCACACCGTCCGCCCCCTCCCCCGCACCTCGGGGCTCGGCACCCTCACCGGGCGCGAACGCGACGTCCTGATCGCGGTCGCCTCCGGCTGGACCAACGCCGAGATCGCGCAGTGGCTGTCCATCGCCCCGACCACCGTGAAGACCCACGTCAGCAACGTCCTCGCGAAGATCGGCGCCCGCGCGCGGGTACAGGCGGTGGCCTTCGCCTACGAGTCGGGGCTGATCCGGCCGGCGGCGTGAGCGGAGCGCCCCCGAAGGGGCGCTGGGGGTACCCCCGGCCGAAGGCTGGGGGAGGAACTGCGCGACCAGCCACGACGGCGCCGCAGACGGCAGACGGCACATCGCGGCAATTCCGACGGAGCGCTCAGAAGCTCTCGCCGCCCAGCGCCTTGAGGAACGCCAACGGGTTCCAGTACTCGCGGTACTTGACGATCTTGCCGTCCTTGAACGTCACGAACGTCGCGTAACTCATGTCGTACGGGTTCCCGTTGGCCAGCACCCGGCCGGTGACGCTCCAGTCGGCGACCGCCGTGTCCGGGTCGTCGGTCGCGTGGACGGTCAGCGACGTGATCCGCTGCACGTCGATGAGGTCGGGGTAGCCCTTCAGGTACTCGTAGACGGCACTCCGGCCTTCCAGCCGGGCGGGGCTGCCCTCGGGGGCGAAGGGGAACTCGACGACGACGTTCTCGTCGCACTGGTCCGCCCAGGCCTTCATGTCCTTGGCGAGGAAGGTGTCGAGGCTGCGCCGCACCAGGTCGGCGGCGGTAAGGGTCTCACTCATGATTCGTCCGTTCCCATCGTGATGCGAGGTGGGCCACCCATTAATGTGGCTAGCCACATAATTACTTGGCTAGCCACATAAGTCAACCGCAGTCGGCGCTTCCGCGGTCACGTGAAGATTCCGCCGCCGTCCACGGTCAGGATCTGGCCGGTCAGCGCCTCGGCGGCGTCGCTCGCCAGGAAGCCGACCGTCGCCGACACGTCCTCGGGCGTCAGCGCGCGGGGCAGCGCCTGCCCGGCCCGCGAGGCCTCGAAGGCGGCGTCCGGCTGGTACGCGGTGGACGCGGTCCGGGTCAGGCCGGGCGCCACCGCGGTCACCGCGATCCCGTGCCGCCCGAGCGAGGCCGCGAGCGACCGGGTGAGGGCGACCAGCGCGCCCTTGCTGGTGACGTACGCGAGGAGGTCCGGGCTCGGCGGCTTCCAGAAGGTGTCGGAGACGATGTGCACGATCCGGCCGAAGCCGCGCTCCCGCATCCCGGGCACGAACGCCTGGGCGAGCAGCACCGCGGACTCGACGTTGACGGCCTGGACCCGGCGCCAGGCGTCCAGGTCCACGGTCTCCACGTCCATCAGGTCGGTGGCGGCGGCCGCGTGCACCAGGACGTCGCACCGCCCGTTCTCGGCCAGTACCCGGCGCGCGGCCGCCCGTACGTCCTCCGCGTCGGCCAGGTCGCAGGCGATGTCACCGGCGCGGTCCAGGACCCGGACGACATGGCCGCGCCCGGTCAGCTCGCGCGCGATGGCGCCGCCGATGGCCCCGGCTCCGCCCACGACGACGGCGACCCTGGGGGTGGTGGGGTTCTCAGGCATCAAGTGCTCCTGATCATGGTGAAGGTGGGAGTGGGAGTGGGGCGAGGGAAGGGGGTCGGCGGCGGACGCGCCGGTGCGGTACGCCGACGGCTGCCCCGCGCCGTCGGCGTACCGCCTTCTTTATTGCTCGCACGAGCAACTGTCTGTCGATGCAAAACCCTGTCAGTCGTGGATGGCGCTGCCCAGGCCGAGGTCCAGCCGGAGGGACTCCACCAGCGAGAAGGCGCTGCTCTCGGTGAAGACGTCGGCGGCGGCGAGGGTGCCGGTGTACTTGGCCGCGACCGGGGCCGCCGCCTGCCGGCAGACCTCGTCGAGCCAGGTCTTGACGACGGCCCAGATGTTGTTCCCGTACTTGGCCGCGTAGACGCCGTAGTCGACGGTCCCGAGGGCCTGCTGGAGCGACGCGGTCAGGTCGTCGATGTACTGCTGGTGCACGGCGACGTCGGCCCGGGTGCCGAGCCGTCCCATGTGACCGGCGATGTGGTGCTTCCACGGGTACGACAGCGCCTTGGCCGGGGCGGCGAGGTAACCCTGGATGTCCTCGCTGTAGTTGAGCGCGCCGAACGGGGCCCAGCCCGGGATGGTGATGTCGACCAGCATCAGAGTGTCGTGGTGCGGGAACCGGATGTAGATGTTGTCCGGCGCGTGGTTGCTGCCGTGGTGCGCGAGTTCGACCCGCTCGCCGCCGACGTGCAGGGTGTAGCGGTCGGCGAAGGTCACGTCGGGAGCGGGCTTGTTCGGGTTGTTGTCGCGCAGCAGCAGCCGGCGGTTCTCCTCGTGCCCGATCCGGACCACGTGGCGGCCGAAGAGCCCGGACGCGCCGACGTGGTCGGAGTGGTGGTGCGTGTGGACGATGTGGGTGACCTTGTTGCTGGTGCCGTTGGCGGCGGCGATCTCGTCGACCGCGCGCTGCAGGTTGTGGCCGATGGTCGGCGGGGCGTCGAACAGCACGACCCCGTCCCGGGTGGTGAGGAAGGCGGCCTGGTAGTCGCCGTCGGTCACCCAGTAGAGATTGCGCTGGACGCGGCCCACGTAGTAGCCCTGGCTGTTCACCGCCGGGCCGAGGGAGCCGGCGGGCACCGGCGCGTAGTCCGGCAGGCCGGCACCGGAGGATCCGGCGGCCGAGGTGCGCGGGGTGGCCGCCGAGGCCGCCGTCGCGGTACCCCCGGCCACCAGGGCCGCGGCCGCGGGCACGGCGGTGGCCGCGGCGACTCTGGCGAGGAACGAACGGCGGTCGGTTCCGGATGCGGAGCTGGATGACATGTCGATTCCCTTCGGAACGGTTCCGGGAAGGCCGGGGCGGTCCGCGCCCCATCGGCTCCCGCCCGGTGCAACGCGCTCACCGTAACCTCGAACAACTTGCCTACGCAAGCAATCTGTTTCGAGAGCCGGAGCGGCCCCGGACAGGCGGCACCCCTGGGCGGCTCGTCGGAGATCCGGCCGTCAACACCCGCTGCGACTAAGGTATTCCCAGCCCCGGAAGCAGCCGGGCAGCGAGTTTCCGCCCCCGCCGCCCGCCCTTGCCCGCCACCGTCCGCCGTCGCCCGCCATCGCCCGCCAGAAGAGGAGCGTCATGCCAGCCGCGAAGCCCGACCCGGTGATGCCTCGACCCAGCCTCGTCGAGCGCGCCCCGGTCAGCTTCGCGCTCTTCGCGCTCTCCCGCGAACTGCACGGCTACGGCGCCGAGCTCCTCCTGAAGCTCGGCCTGCACCCCGGCCAGGAACTGATCCTGATGCGGCTCTTCGACCGGGACGGCCAGACCCAGGCCGAGCTGCAGCAGGCGGTCGGGCTCGACCACTCCACGGTTTCGCGGTCGATCCGCCGCATGGAGGACGCCGGCCTGGTCGCCCGGGCCCGCGCCGAGCACGACCGCCGGGCCTTCATCGTCTCGCTCACCGCCGACGGCGAGGCGCTCCGCGAGCCGCTCGCCGGCCTCTGGACCACCCTCGACCACCTCGCCACCGAGACCCTGCACCGGCTGAAGGGCGCCGACTTCCTCAGCACGGTCGCGGAACTGGAACGCGCCTACGCCACGGCCCGCCGCGGCTGACCGGTCCCGGAAGCAACTCGGGGCGACCCAGAGCGGCTCGGAGCGACCCGGGGCGACTCGGGACGTCCCGCACGCGATCCTGGAAGCGATACGGAAACGGCAAGGAGCCGATCATGACGACCCAGTGGAACGCCGGCGAAGGACACGTCGAGACCACCGCCCGCGGCCGTGCCGTGCTCTCCCAGCCCCGCCTCAACCGGGGCACCGCGTTCACTCCCGAGGAGCGGCGGATGCTGGGCCTGGTGGGCCTGGTGCCGCCGGCGGTGCTGACCCTGGAGCAGCAGGCCGAGCGGGCGTACCAGCAGTACGCGGCACAGCCGACCGACCTGGCCAAGAACGTCAACCTCACCGCGCTGCACGACCGCAACCAGGTGCTCTTCTACCGCCTGCTCTGCGACCACCTCGACGAGATGCTGCCCATCGTCTACACCCCCACCGTCGGCAAGGCGATCCAGCGCTACAGCAACGAGTACCGGCGCCCGGCCGGCGTGTACCTGTCGGTGGACGCCCCGGAGGAGATCGAGGGCGCGCTCACGGCCGCCGGTCTGGGCCCCGACGACGTCGACCTGATCGTCGCCACGGACGGCGAGGCGATCCTCGGCATCGGCGACTGGGGAGTGGGCGGCATCGACATCTCGGTGGGCAAGCTCGCCGTCTACACCGCCGCCGCCGGCATCGACCCGAACCGCACCCTGGCGGTCATGCTGGACGTCGGCACCAACCGCCAGGAGCTCCTCGACAACCCGCTCTACCTCGGCAACCGGCACCCGCGCGTGGACCGGGAGACGTACGACGCCTTCATCGACGCCTACGTCGCCACCGCCCGCCGCCTCTTCCCGCACGCCCTGCTGCACTGGGAGGACTTCGGTCCCGCCAACGCCCGCCGCATCCTGGAGCGTTACCGCCCGACCGAGTTCACCTTCAACGACGACGTGCAGGGCACCGGTGCGGTCAACCTCGCCGCCGTGCTCTCCGGGGTGAAGGCCAGCGGGACCCCACTGCGCGACCACCGGGTCGTGATCTTCGGCGCGGGCACCGCCGGCATCGGCGTCGCCGACCAGTTGCGGGACGCCATGGTCGCCGACGGGCTGACCGCCGAGGAGGCCACCGCCCGCATCTTCGGCGTCGACCGTCACGGCCTGCTCACCGAGGACCAGCAGGACCTGCGCGACTTCCAGGTCCGCTACGCCCGCCCGGCCGCCGAGGTCGCCGACTGGCAGCGGGACGCGAAGGTGGGCGGCATCGCGCTGGCCGAGGTCGTGGCGCGGGTCCGGCCGACGGTCCTGATCGGCACCTCCGGGCAGGGCGGCTCCTTCACCGAGGAGATCGTCCGTACGATGGCCGCCCACGTCGAGCGGCCGATCATCCTGCCGATGTCGAACCCGACGGACCTGGCCGAGGCGGTCCCCGCCGACCTGCTGGCCTGGACCGACGGCCGCGCCCTGATCGCCACCGGCAGCCCGTTCCGCCCGGTCGAGCGGGACGGGGTCCGGTACCTGATCGGGCAGGCCAACAACGCGCTGGTCTTCCCGGGCCTCGGCCTTGGCGCGATCGTCGCCCGGGCCACCCGGGTCACCGACGGCATGCTGGTCGCCGCCGCGCACGCCGTCGCCGGACAGACGGACGCCGACGGCCCCGGCGCGCCGATCCTGCCCCTCACCGACCAGCTGCGCGAGACCTCGGTGGCGGTCGCCGTGGCGGTGGCCCGCGCCGCGGCCGCCGACGGGGTGGCCGGCACGACCGTCGACGACGCCGTCGAGAAGCGGGTCAGGGCCGCCATGTGGCAGCCGGTGTACCCGCCCGTCAAGGCGGTCTGACCGACCGGGAGGCCTGGCGGCCGTCCGAGCAGCCGGGAGGCCACGCGGCCGCCCGGCCTCCCGCACCCTGCCCATGGCCACCCGCCGCTTCGCCGAGCGGGCCGCCGCACTGACCACGGCGGCCTTCGGTCCCCGAGCCAGGGACACCTCAGGACCGCATCCGACGCGGCGAGGTGTCCGTCACGGCGGTCGCGTTCCCGCTCCCCGACGACGCCTCGCGCATTACCGGCGCCCGCCTCGCCGCCCGGGACTTCCCCTCCCGGCGGCCGGGGTGGGCGCCGTGCGTTCCCCGCCCTCTGGGAACGTCGCGTCCGGAGGGTAGACGAGCGGGCCGATGTTGGTCAGAATCTCGACGCAGGCAAAAAATCTGCCCTACATCACGGAGTCGGCCGACCGGAGGCCGACGCCAGTCCCTCGCCGCTCCACGCTGCGAGCCCCCGCGCCCGACGGGAACTCCCGTCATCCGCCCCCGATGCCCCACCCCGCCCGCGTCGGGCTGATCCACCTCCGCGTCAGCAAGGGAGCTCACGACATGCACGCCGCTTCTCCCCGCCCCGCACCACACGATCCCCGGCAACTGCGCCGGGCGGTGACCTCCAGCTTCCTGGGGAGCGTCATCGAGTACTACGACTTCCTGCTGTACTCCACCGCGGCAGCGGTGATCTTCCCCCAGGTCTTCTTCTCCGACCTCAGCCCCACCGCCGGCACCCTCGCCAGCTTCACCACCTTCGCCACCGGCTACCTGGCCAGGCCGCTCGGCGGGATCGTCTTCGGGCACTTCGGGGACCGGCTCGGCCGCAAGCGGATGCTCGTGGTGACGATGTCCCTCATGGGCGTCGCCAGCTTCCTCATCGGCGTCCTGCCGACGTACGGCCAGGCCGGCACGCTGGCCCCGGTCTGCCTGCTGCTCCTGCGCATCGTCCAGGGCGTGGCGGTGGGCGGCGAGTGGGGCGGCGCCGTGCTGCTGTCCGCCGAGCACGCGACCGGACGCCGGCGCGGGCTGTGGGCGAGCTTCACCAACGCCGGCGCCCCCTTCGGCATGGCCGTCTCCACGGTGGCCATGTCGGCGACGTCGGCCGCGGTCGGCGAGGACGCCTTCCTCTCCTGGGGCTGGCGCATCCCGTTCCTGCTCAGTGTGGTGCTGCTGGCCGTCGGCCTGTTCATCCGGTTGCGCGTCTCCGAGACCCCGGTGTTCGCCGAGGCGGAGAAGGAGCAGAAGACGCGGCGGATCCAGGAGTCGCCGCGCCGGTCCCTTCCCCTGTGGGACGTGCTGCGCAACCACCCCCGGGTGCTGCTGCTGGGCATCGGGGTGGGCCTGTCCGCGTTCGTCTTCCAGGGCACGGTGACCACGTACATCATTTCCTACGCGGTCCAGGACGGCTTCTCCCGGCAGACGGTGCTCAACAGCCTGGCGTTCTCGTCCACGCTGGCGGTGTTCGGCATCATCGGCTGGTCGGCGCTGTCCGACCGGCAGGGCAGGCGTCCGGTGGTCATGGCGGGGGCGCTGGCGGTGGGCGCCTTTGCCTTCGCCCTGTTCCCGCTCGTCGACACCGGCAGCACGGGGCTGCTCGTCCTGGCCCTCGTGCTCGGGCAGTCGCTGGTCCACCCGATGATGTACGGCCCGCTCGCCGCGCTGTACACGGAGCTGTTCGCCACCCGGAGCCGCTACACCGGCGCCTCCCTCGGCTACCAGATCGCGGGGCTGGGGGCCGGCTTCGCCCCGCTGATCTTCACCGAGGTACAGGCCGACGCCGGTACCGGGGCGACGCCGCTCATCTCCGCGATCATCGCCGCGTTCTGCCTGGTGACGGTGGTGTGCCTGGCCCTGCTGGGCGAGACCGGCCGCACCGATCTCACCGGCGCGGACTCAGCCGCCGCGGCCCGGCTGCCC
This sequence comes from Streptomyces sp. NPDC001980, assembly GCF_040296885.1. Lineage (NCBI taxonomy): Bacteria > Bacillati > Actinomycetota > Actinomycetes > Kitasatosporales > Streptomycetaceae > Streptomyces > Streptomyces sp. NPDC001980. The sequence goes on from NZ_JBEOYD010000007.1 coordinate 67,706, forward strand.
GTCGACGGCCGGCCGGAGACCGCCCAGGCATCGTGAGCCGCGGGTGAGGGACGTCCGCCGATCGTCCCTCACCCGCGTCCGGCAGGAGCGGTACCGACGTCCGCGACGTGGCGCGGTGCGCGGGCGGCCTCGTCCGCGGAGGAGGAGGCGAAGGTGAAGGCGCGCGCCGAGGGTCCGTGCGCGCGCAGGTCGGCCAGCCGTTCCAGGGCCTCGCCGGTGGTCGGAAGGTGACCGGCGGGGACCCACCAGAGCACCAGATGCGCCTCGACGTGCCGCTCGAACCACTCGCGCCGGCGCCGCATCACGTCCAGGTGCCCACTGCGGTAGGTGAAGCCCCACAGCGCGTCCTGGGTCTCCCACACCGTCAGGTTGACGATGACGTCCTCGCCCGCCGGGCGCAGGGCGGTGGCGTCGGCCGCCCCGTCCTCCACGAGCCGCCACACGAAGCCGGGCGCGTCGTCGGCAGCGGCGTTGACCGTGTCGAGCATGTCGACGAACGGCGCCATGCGCGGGTCGTCGAGGGGGAAGCGGAGCGTGGCGACATTCAGCTGGGCGAGGTGGACTGCGTGCGCGGATGCGGTCATGGCCTCATACCAGCACGCGCCTCTTTCTATGTCAATCACCGTTGTTTTTAGAGTTCTTCGCCGACGGCCTCCACCACCACGCAGCACTCGCCCGGCCGGGCGGCCATGCGGGCCCGGACCGGGCCGTCGGTGCCGAGCAGGCCCTCCAGCAGCGCGAGGTTCATGCCGCAGACCAGCGGCGGGAAGCGTTCGGCGACGGCGTGGAAGGGGCAGTTGCGCATACGGACGACAGCGGCGGTCGTCGCGGTCGCCCCCTCGGCACCCTCGACGCCCCCTGCGTCCTGCGCACTCCCGGCGGCTTCGAGGTGCGGTTCGTAACCTCGGGCCGCGAGCGTCTCCATGGCTTCTTCGAGGCCGCCGCAGGGTGCCGCCGAGCCGCGCAGGGCCTCGCCGCGGCGGCGGGCGGCCGCGCAGAGCCCGGCGTCCAGCCCCGCGTGCTCGGCGGCTTCGGCGAGCAGTTCGGCGGCGGTGCGGTAGTCGCGGGCGGGCAGCGACACCGCCCGCTCCTCCCGGGCCCGCGTGTACACCTTGGCCGGCCGGCCCGCGCCCGGCCCCGAGCGCCCGGTCAGCCGCCGGCTCCCGGTGTCGAGCAGCCCGGCCTCGGCCAGCCTGTCCAGGTGGTGCGCGGCGAGCGTGCGCGCCACCCCGGTCGCCTCGGCGGCCTCGTTACGGCCGACCTCGCGGCCCTGCGCGGCCACGTATTCGTACAGTCGGCGTCGCACCGGATCCTGCAACGCCGCGATCGCGTCGATGTCGTTCACCCTGCCATTCTAGGAACAACACAGGTTGGAGATAGAACAGGCCGGGCGATGACGGCCCACGCGATGACGGGCAAATGACGGTCCCGATGATGGCCAATTGAGGGATTCGAGGGCTTCACCAGATCCCTTCCCGACCCTAGCGTTGCGACCACGTGAACGGCCTGGCCGTCGGCCGAGCGCGACCGATCGGCGCGCCGGCCACGGCAGTGCTCTGACAGTTTCCTGAACGGAGAGGGCGATGGCGCCCGTGGCGTTGCTGATCGGCGGCCGGAAGCGGACCCGCGGTGCGATGCCGTACGTCCGCCCAGGAGCGGATGCGCATCCCGCCACGCGCCCACCCGTCCCGGAGCGATCCCTGTCGAGCGTGGCCGGGACCGCCTGCCCCTCGCGCCCGGCGACGAATCCCGTCCTCGTCGACGCCGCCCGCGGCGTCGCCGGCCCCCACTGGAACCATCGAAAGGCCACGGCATGACCACCCCACAGCTGAACCGGATCGCCGGCGCGCCCATCTCCTGGGGCGTGTGCGAAGTGCCCGGCTGGGGCTACCAGTTGACGCCCGAGCGGGTGCTGAAGGAGATGCGCGAGGTCGGTCTGGCCGCCACCGAGTTCGGCCCCGACGGCTTCCTGCCCGCCGCCCCCGAGGCGATGGCCCGCGTCCTGGCCGACCACGACCTGCACGCCGTCGGCGGCTTCACCCCGCTCCTGCTGCACGTCCCCGGCCACGACCCGCTGCCCGAGGCGGAACAGCTCCTGGCGAACTACGCCGCCTCCGACGCCGAGGTCCTCGTCCTGTCCGCCATCACCGGCCAGGACGGCTACGACTCCCGCCCCGAACTCGACGCCGACGGCTGGAAACTGCTCCTGTCCAACCTCGACCGGCTCACCGCACTGGCCGCCGAACACGGCGTGCGCGCCGTCCTGCACCCGCACGTCGGCACGATGATCGAGAACGGCGACGAGGTCCGCCGCGTCCTGGAGCACTCCTCGATCTCCCTCTGCCTCGACACCGGCCACCTCCTCATCGGCGGCACCGACCCCGCCGAACTCACCCGCCAGGCCCCCGAACGCATCGCCCACACCCACATGAAGGACGTGGACGCCTCCCTCGCCGCCAAGGTCCAGTCCGGCCGCCTCACCTACACCGACGCCGTCCGCGCCGGCATGTACCGCCCACTGGGCGCCGGCGACGTCGACGTCCAGGCCATCGTCACCCACCTCACCAGCCACGGCTACGACGGCTGGTACGTCCTCGAACAGGACACCATCCTCACCACGGAACCCAAGGAGAAGGGCCCGGTCGAGGACGTGTGGGCCAGCGCCGAACACCTGCGCTCGGTCCTGCGCGGCGCCGTATAGCCCCGCGCGGCCGCGCGGCCGTGCGGTCGGCAGAGGCGGCGAAAGCGGGAGATCCCCGGAAGGCACCAGTGACGAGGCGAGGGACGGCGAGGGAACATGGACACCGAGGATCTGCTGGCGACCTGCTGGACCACGGCCGGTGCCGCCGACCCGGCCGGCGCCGACCAGCGCAGTCCGCTCGGCCTCCGGGAGCGGGCCGAGGCGGCGTCCGCGGCCGGCTTCACGGGTTTCGGGCTGCTGCACGCGGATCTGCTGGTCGCCGAGCGCGAACACGGACTCGCGGGCATCCGGTCGATCTTCGACGACAACGGCCTCGCCCACATCGAACTGGAGGCCCTGGCCGGCTGGTGGGCCGACGGCCCCCGGCGGGCCGCGTCGGACACCGTCCGCCACGACCTGCTGCGGGCCGCCGAGGCGCTCGGCGCCCACCACCTCAAGATCCACGGCGACGTCGAGGACGGCCCGCTGCACCTCGACGCCTGGGCCGAGGAGTTCGCCGCGCTGGCGGCCGAGGCGGATGCCGTGGGCGCCCGGGTCGGGATCGAGTTCCTGCCCTGGTCCAACGTCAAGACCGTCCGCGACGGACTCCGGCTCGTCGAGGCCGCCGGCCACCCGGCGGGCGGTGTCATCATCGACGTCTGGCACACCGAGCGCGCACACACTCCCCCGGCCGAGCTGGCGGACGTACCGCTCTCGCGCATCGTGGGCGTGGAGCTCAACGACGCCGACCGTCAGGTCGTCGGCACCCTCTTCGAGGACACCGTACGGCGGCGCCGCCTGTGCGGCGAAGGCTCCTTCGACCTGCCGGGGATCATCGCCGCACTCCGTACGGCGGGCTGGGCCGGCCCCTGGGGCGTGGAGATCCTGTCGGACGCGCACCGGGCGCTGCCGGTACGGGAGGCGGCCGAAGCGGCCCACCGGACCGCCGCCGCGCTGCTGCGGTAACCGGTCCGGCCGCTGTTGACGAGCCGTGGGTCGGCGTCAGGGCCCACAGGGATGTCGTCCACAGGGATGTCGGCGCTGCGGACGTCGCTCCGCCGGCGGCGCCGCACAAGGCTTTCCGCCGGGCACGGCCGCCGCAACGTCGCCAAGCGGAGGAGCAGCTCGACAAACTCGGTGTCCGCACCGCGCCGATGGTTCGCCCGGTGGAACTTCTGTCAGGCGGTCAACGTCAAGCCATCGCCTTCGCCAGGAGCGCCATCCGGGTCGCGGGGGAATCACAGGGCCCGTGCCCCATCCTGTTCCTGCATCTGCGTCACCCGGCCATCCTGGCGTGCCGCAGACCTACGGCTTCCTCTGCGCCCTGGACCAGGCCGGCACCGATCCAGGTGACGATCGACGCCGCCACGCCACCTGACACGGGGTCGGTCCGCTGCGGGCCCGGAACCGCACCCGTAACAGCGCCTCAAGAGCCGCTTCCAGGAGTTGGCCTCAGGGGTTCTCGGTCCAGGCCCGATCCGCAACCCACCGCAATACGCGGCGCTCGTTCTACGACTTCCGCCGGGCGGAAGGCGCCGGGCCGGTCCTCGACCCGTTCCTGCTCGATCGCGGACGCCGCTCGGGCCGCGCGAACGCCGGCCACCGGCCGCCACCTCCAGCGGCTCCCTGCCCGCCCCGAACCCGACCGAGAACCCGGGACGGACAGCGCACGCCGGCGTCGGTGAAGTCCGAACTCACCATCACATACGCACAGTTGAGGACCGTCAGCCGCCGAGAAACGTGTTGATCCGTGCACCTGGCATGTGGATGCTTCATACGCATCAACCCACCGACTCCGGAGGCACATCCATGAGACCGACCCGCGCCGTAATGCTGATCGCCGCAACCGTTCTGACGCCCGCCCTTCTCTTCACCGCACCGGCCTTCGCCGCCGACGCGTCCACGCCGACCACGCCCGTCACCACCACGTCTGCCACGGCCTGCCCGGACGTCTCGTCCGGCACCGGGACCCCGGTCGACGAGCTGACGGACGACCAAGTCAGGGCCGCGATCCAGGACATCCTCACGGACGACAACGCCGGGGCGGGCGTGCTGCGCGAGGCCAACGAGGCGCTGAGCGGTACGGCGGAGGACATGCGTGCTTTCCTGGAGACGGGATGCCGCCTCGCCCAGGCCGAGGACGACTCCGTCGCGGTCGCCCATGTCCTCGCCGTGGCCACCCAGAACGGTGACAAGCGGGTGATCAAGGCGGCCAACGCAGCCCTCGACGCCAACACCCCGGAAGCGCTGCGTGCCTTCCTGGAGACGGGGTACGCCCAGGCCCAGGTCGAGGACGACTCCGTGGCCGTGGCACACATCCTGTATGTGGCCACGCAGAACGGTGACAAGAGGGTGATAGCGGAGGCCAACGCCGCCCTCGATGCCGGTACCGCCGAAGCCCTGAGCTACTTCCGGTGGACCGGATACCGGCTCGCGCAGGCCGAGGACGACCGCGTGTACATCACCCACATGCTCACGGACCCGAACATCAGCGACGCCATGTACGACGCGATCCAGGCGGTCCTCGACGACGGCAGCCCGGAAGCCCTCCGCTACTTCCGCACCGTCGGCCAGTACGAGATCGACAGCTGAGCGTGGAGAGTGGGGCGACGAGGGAGGCCGCGGCCTCCCTCGTCGCTCCGGCGTGCTCTGCGTAGGCGGGGCTCCGACATCCGAGAACGCGCACGTCAGAGACCCGCCCCGATGACGGTCGGTGACCGCCGCACCTCCGTGTCGGACGTGCCATCACATTACTGAACCGTAACCTACCGGCTGCTATCACGAGTAACTTACTCACGCGTAAGGTTCTGGCGAACCGCTACCGAGCGGCATGAACGCGCCATGGGACGGCCGCGTTCCCATGCCGCTTTCACCTGTGCACCTCACTGCCGGCCGCTTCACAGGAGGTTTGCCATGCCCGCACGCAGACGACTTCTGGTCGCAGCAGTCACCGCTGCCGCCTGCCTGGGCGTCCAGGCCCTGTCGTCCTCCCCCGCATCGGCGGCGGGCGAGGTGGTCTCCAGGGGAGTCACCATCCCCGCGTTCTACGACCCGCCCACCGACCTGCCCAGCGCCGACGGCACTCTGATCCGCAGCGAGCCGCTCACGCTCGCCCTCAGCCTGCCCGGCCTCGACGGGCCGCTCCCCGGTACCGCGACACGTCTGATGTACAAGTCCACGGACTCGGGCGGTCAGCCGGTGGCCGTCACCGGCGCCTACATCGAACCGACCGCCGCATGGCGGGGCGGCGGGGCACGTCCCCTGGTCGTGGTGGCGCCCGGCACCATGGGACAGGGCGACCAGTGCGCCGCGTCCATGGGGCTCGAACACCCGCTGACGGTCAACGGCCAGACGGTGTCCGTCGGTTACGAGGATCTCGCGATCTACCGTCTGCTCGCGAAGGGCATCGCCGTGGTCGTCACCGACTATGTCGGCCTCGGCGCGACCGACCGGCTGCACACCTACGTCAACCGCGTCGACGAGGGCCACGCGGTGCTGGACGCCGCCCGCGCCGCCCGCTCGGTCGGCGGAGCCTCCGTCACCGAGGCGTCCCGGGTGGGGCTGTTCGGCTACAGCCAGGGCGGCGGGGCGACCGCCGCCGCAGCCGAACTCCAGGCGTCGTACGCCCCCGACGTCACGCTCGCCGGCACCTACGCAGGCGCTCCGCCCGCTGACCTGACCTCGGTCACCAAAGCCATCGACGGAAGCGAACTGGCCGGCGCGCTGGGCTGGTCACTCAACGGCTTCCTCCAGTCCGACCCCGCTCTGAAGCCGATCGCCGAGGCGCATCTCAACGCCGCCGGCAAGGCCGCCCTCGCCGACCTGTCGACCATGTGCGTCGGAGACGCGATCTTCGGCTACGCCTACTCGAAGAGCACCAAGTGGACGACCGACGGACGGTCCATCAGCGACATCATCGCCGACACGCCCGCGCTCCAGTCGTTCCTGGACAGCCAGCGCATCGGCACCCTCGAACCGTCCGGGCCCGTCCGCATCGCAACCGGCGTCAGTGACAACCTCGTTCCGCACGCCCAGGCGCGGCAACTCGCCGTCGACTGGTGCCACAAGGGAGGCGATGTCACCTACAAGGCCGTCGCACTGCCCAATCTCGTCAGCGCGCTCCTCAACCACTTCGCCCCGCTCCTCACCGACCAGAGCGACGCGATCGGCTGGCTGACCGACCGGCTCGCGGGCAGGACGGCCACCTCCAACTGCTCCAGCATGCCTGTCCAGCCCTGATCAACCGCACAGGTGGGGGGGGCAGCCCATACGTGCCGGATCGCGACCAGGGAAGCAAGAAGCCACCATCAACCCGGCGAACCTTCGATTCGCGGCTCGTCGGCCAGGAGTCCGGCGATGCCGGCGGGGCTGAACACGTCCTGGGTGGCGAGGGCGATGCCGCCGTGGAGTCCGGAGGTGCCCTTGAGCTGGGTCGCGGTGATGGTCAGTTTGCGGGTGGCCAGGGGCAGGGCGCGCTGGTACACGGCGGCCCGTACGGCGGAGACCAGGTCGTCGCGGAGTTCGCTGAGCGGGCCGGACAGGACCAGGGTGCGCGGGTTGAACATGTGGACGAGCATCGCCACCACCTCGCCGATCTCGGTGGCGGCCTGACGCACGGCGTGCAGCGCGGTCGGGTCGCTGTCGGCGATGCGCCGGGCGAGTTCACGGGTCCCGTACAGCGGGTCCTCGTCGGTCGACTCGGGGATGCCCAGGCCGCGCAGCACGGCCCGGTGGGAGGCGATCGCGCCGACGCAGCCGACGTTCCCGCACCCGCACAGGACGTTGCCGCCGCCGGGGGCCCGGATGTGGCCGATGTCGCCGGCGGCCCCGTCAGCACCCCGGTAGACGTCACCGCTCGCCGTGATGAGGCCCGACCCGATTCCGCCGGCGATCTTGATGCACAGCAGCGGTGACTCCATGCCCGCCTGTGCGACCTCGCCCAGCGCCATCAGGTTGACGTCGTTGTCGACGACGACCGGGGCACCGAAGCGCCCCCGGAGATGCTCGGCGACCGGGTAACCGTCCCATCCGGGCATGCCCGTCGGCTGCACCGAGCAGCCCTGCTGGAAGTCGACAGGGCCGGGCAGGCCGACGACCACCTCGCGCACCCGCGCCGGATCACGGCGATGCTTCTCCAGGAGTTCCTGCAGCTTGCCGGTCACCGCGTCCAGCACCGGCTGGGGGCCGGAGCCGATCGGGATGGCCACGGTGTCCCGCGCGATCACCCGGCGGCTGAGATCGGCGATCGCGACCTGCGACTCCGCGGTGTCGACGTCCACGACGGCGACGGTTCCGGCCTGTGGACTGATCTCCAGTACCCGAGGGGGCCGGCCGCGCACGGACCGTCTGGACTCGACCTCCTCCAGGATTCCGGTGCCGACCAGATGATCCACCTGCTGTCCCACGGTCGACCGGGCCAGGCCGCTGCGCCGGGCGATCTCGGCCCGGTTGGTCGCGGCTCCGGACACCACCAGCCCCAGCACCCGCCGCAGCGCGTGGGGCACCGCCATGCTGCCCGCCGCGTCATCAGGACGACTCTCATCTTTATGCATTCACGTGAACGTAATGCGGTTGCTTTAAGCCCGTCAAGAGCCGTGGCCCGCCTGGCGACGATTAAGGATCTAAGCGGACATGCTCCCGGAATTCGATCGTATTTAGGCCTTGAAAAAAATTAAATGACTCCTCTTGTGCCTTGCTCGCGAACTAAACGATGGTGATGCGCAACGCGGCGTTCAGCCCGCGGTCGCCTTCGGACGGAGCGCCCTTGAGTGCCCCGGTCCGATCGGTCGTCGCCCGAGTGGGCCCCTCCACACGGCACCTCGTCAGCCCCTCACGGACCACAGGAGTCTCATGGCTCAGCAGCAGGCACGGCACCGCATCGGGATCCTCGGTGCCGGCAACATCTTCGGCCGCTACGTCGAGGGACTGCGCACCATCCCGGAGCTCGAGGTGGTCCGTGTGGCCGACGTCGACACGGCCCGTGCCCGGGCGGCCGCGGCCGAGTACGCCGTCCCCGCCTGGGGCGGCGGCGAGGAACTGCTGGCCGACGACTCCGTCGAGATCGTCGTCAACATCACCCCGCCGCAGTTCCACGCCAAGACCGTCATCGCCGCGCTGGAGGCCGGCAAGCACGTCTACGTCGAGAAGCCGGTCGCGGCCACGGTCGCCGAGGCCCGCGAGGTCCTCGACGCGGCCGGGCGTGGCACGGCGCTGCTGGGGTCGGCCCCTGACACCTTCCTCGGCAGCGCCGTGCAGACCGCCCGGCACGCGATCGACACCGGCCGGATCGGCGAGCCCGTCGGCGCCACCGCCTTCGTCCGTTCCAGCCGCTCGGAGACCTGGCACCCGGACCCGCGCGCCTTCTACGGACCGGGCGGCGGCCCCGTCCTCGACATGGGCCCGTACTACCTGGCCGCGCTCATCAACTGCCTCGGCCCGGTCGCCCAGGTCTCGGCCGCCACCCGCATCGGCGCGCCGGTCCGCAAGGTCACCAGCCCCGGACGGGTGGTGGACGAGGTCACCGTCGAGGTCCCCACCCACGCCTCGGCCACCCTGACCTTCGCCTCCGGCGCCATCGGCACCACCCTGATGAGCTTCGACGTCTGGGACACCGAACTCCCGCGCATCGAGATCTACGGCACCGAGGGCACCCTCGCGCTGCCCAACCCCAACTTCTTCGACGGCGACGTACGACTGAAGCGGCACGGGGACACGGACTGGCAGGTCCTCACCCCGGTCACCGCCCTCTTCGGCGCTGTCGACACCCCGGAACAGCACCGCCGCGGACTCGGCGTCGCCGATCTCGCCGGCGCTGTCGACGGCGGACCGCACCGCGCCGACGCGCAGTTCGCCTTCCACACCCTGGAGGTGCTGGAGAGCTTCGAGACCTCCCAGCGAGAGAACCGTTTCGTCACCCTGCAGAGCAGCTGCGACCGTCCGGCGCCCCGCCCCACCCTCTGACCGGCGCCCCGCCCCACCCTCCGAGAGGACCGCAGACCATGAAGATCAGGCAGGACCGCCTCGCCATCAACCCCCTCCAGTGGGTCGCGAGCGCCGACGGCTGGATCGACCCCACCCTGGCCCCCTCGCTCGACGAGCAGCTGACGGCCGTCCGCGACGCGGGCATCACCGCCCTGCACAGCGCCGTTCCCGGTGACCTGACCCCGCAGGCGTACGCGGCGAAGCTCGCCGAGTACGGCATCAGCGCCGCGCCCGGCTACATACCCGTCCGCCTCACCGACGACGAGAGCGAGCAGCAGGGCTTCCGGGACGCGGCGGCGCGGGTCGCCGCACAGCACGCGGAACTCGGCGTGCCCACCGTCTTCCTCGCCATGGGGATGGCCAAGGACGCCGAGCGCGTGACCCGGCCCGCCGTCGGGCACCTCGCAGAGCAGGGCCGGCTGGAGCGGGTGCGGGACCTGCTCGCCGAGATCGCCGGCATCGTCCGGGCGGAGGGGATCACCCCGGCCTTCCACCCGCACGTCGGCACCTGGGCGGAGACCGAACTGGAGACCCGCTTCGTCCTCGACACCGTCGATGCCTCCGTCCTCGCCTTCGGACCGGACATGGGCCACCTGGCCTGGGCGGGCGCGGACCCCGCCCGGCTGGTGCGCGACTACGCGGACCGGGTCGCGAGCGTGCACATCAAGGACCTGGACCTCGGCCTCGCCGCCCAGGCCAGGGAGGCCGGCTGGGACTACCGCAAGACGGTGCTGGCCGGGCTCTGGTCGGAACCGGGCCACGGCAACGCCGACATCGAGGGCTTCGTCGGCGCGCTGCCCGAGGACTTCGACGGCTGGCTGATCATCGAGGTCGACCGGGGAGCCCGGCCGACGCCGGAGGAAAGCGTACGGCTCTGCGGAGAGTGGGCCGTGAAGCAGCACGCGTAGCCATGACCTGGTTACGCGGCGCGCATGTGGTGCAGCCCGGGGAGGTCCGGCAACGCGGTGACCCCGGGAGACACAGCAGAATCTGAGGGATGAGACAAGTGGAGAGATCATGCGCAAGACATTGGTGTTGGTCGGCGCCGGACTTCTGACGGCGTCGGTGACCGCCTGTGGCGGCGGCACCCAGGCCTCCGGCGGCAGCAAGACGTTGACCCTCGCCGAGTCGGTCACGGCCACGCCGTGGGACCTGGCCAAGGCCAGCATGGGCCCCGAGGCCCAGTACTACCAGCCCGTCTACGACACGCTGGTCCGGCTGGACGGCACGGGGGACGCCACCCCCAACCTGGCCGCGTCCTGGTCGTACGACAAACCCCAGACGACCCTGACGCTGAAGCTGCGCAGCGGCGTGAAGTTCACCGACGGCACCGCGCTCGACGCACAAGCCGTCAAGCAGAACCTGCTGCACACCAGGAGTGGCACCGCCTCGGCCGCCGGCGAGATCAAGGACATCACCGGTGTCGACGTCATCGACTCCCACACCGTGGCGATCAAGCTGAGTCATCCCAGTGCGTCCCTGCTGCCCGCACTGGGCCAGGTCTCCGGCATGATCGTCAGCCCCAAGGCGCTCACCGACCCGAAGACCCCGGTCGGCTCGGGCCCGTACAAGCTGGACACCTCGGCCACCATCGCCGGCCAGACCTACACCTACACGCGCAACGCGGACTACTGGAACGCCAAAGCGTTCCCCTACGACAAGATCGTCATCAAGTACATGTCGGACCCGACCGCGCGGACCAACGCGCTGCTGTCCGGTCAGGTCAACGGCGGCACCGTCAACCTGAACCGGGTCAAGACCGTCAAGGGCCGAGGCCTGAACGTGATCACGTACCAGTCCGGCGACGTCGAGGGCCTGTTCATCTGGGACCGGGCCGGCAAGAAGGTGCCCGCCCTGGGCAAGGTGAAGGTCCGGCAGGCGCTCAACCACGCCTTCGACAAGCAGGCCATCATCAAGTCGGCCAAGACCGGGCTGGGCACGGCCACCACGCAGCTGTTCGCCAAGGGTGAGGACGGCTACTCGTCCGACCTGGACAACACGTACTCGTACGATCCCGCGAAGGCGAAGCAGCTGCTGGCGGAGGCCGGCTACCCGAACGGCTTCACGGTCACCATGCCGGACCTGTCCTCGTTCTTTCCGCAGGAGCAGGCCGCCCTCGACCAGGCGCTGGAGGACATCGGCATCAAGGTCAAGCTGGACAACGTGCCCGGCGACCAGATCTTCAGCTCCATCCTCTCCGGCAAGTACGCGATGTCGTACTTCAAGCTCGGCGCGGCCAACGCCTGGGACAAGGTCCAGCTGCAGCTGACGAAGACGTCGACCTGGAACCCCTTCAAGTACGGGGACGCGAAGTCCGACGACCTCATCTCGCGCATCGGTCGGTCGACCGGAGCCGAGCGGGAGAAGCTCTTCGGCGAGCTCAACACCTACGTCGTGGACCAGGCCTGGGACGCCCCCTGGAACGTGATCACCTACGCGTACGCCACCTCCAAGGACGTCAAGGTGACCCCGCAGCCCGGCTCCCAGTACCCGCCCGTCTACAACTACTCCCCGGCGGCCGGGCAGTAGCCGCCGGTACGTTCCGGCACACGGAAGGAGGAACCGACTGTGCTCGTCTTCTTGCTGAGGCGCATCGCCGCCGGCGCCGTCCTGGTGGTCGTCGTGGCCACCGTGACGTTCCTGCTGCTCAGCCTCACCGGCACCGACGTCGCCCGTAACATCCTGGGGGAGACCGCCACGCAGTCGGCGGTGGCCGCCAAGAGCCATGAACTCGGCCTCGACCAGCCCCTGGTGGAGCGCTACTGGCACTGGATCGAACAGGCGGCGCAGGGAAATCTGGGCACCTCGTGGTTCAGCGGTGACTCGGTGAACCAGTCCTTGACGGACACCCTGCCGGTGACTCTCTCCATCGTGCTCGCCGGAATGCTCGTCGCAGCGGTGCTCAGCGTGGCGCTGGGCACCGCGGCGGCCCTGCGCGGCGGCTGGATCGACCGCGTGGTGCAGTTCGCCGCGGTGCTCGGCACCGCGGTACCCAGCTTCCTGATCGCCCTGGTCCTCGCCGTCACCCTGGCCGTGCAGCTCGGCTGGCTGCCGGCCACCGGCTACGTCGCCCTCGGCGACTCACCCGGCGACTGGCTGCGGTCCATCACCCTGCCCGCCCTGTCCCTGGCCGTCGCCGCCACCGCGGCCACCGCCATGCAGGTGCGCGGCGCCCTGATCGACGTCCTGCGCGCCGACTTCGTCCGCACCCTGCGCGCCCGGGGCCTCACCACCCGCAGCGTGGTGTTCCGGCACGCCCTGCGCAACGCGGCCCCGCCCGCCCTGACCGTGCTCGCCCTGCAGTTCATCGGCCTGATCGGCGGAGCCGTCGTCGTGGAGAAGGTGTTCGGCCTGCCGGGCATCGGCACCCTCGCCAACTCGGCCGCCGTCCGCGGCGACGCCCCCGTGCTGCTCGGCACGGTCGTGGTCACCGTCGTGATCGTCGTCGCCGTCAACCTGCTGCTGGACATCGCGTACGGCTGGCTCAACCCGAAGGTACGTGTCTCATGACCGCCGTGGAGACCCCGACCGCCCTCCCGCGGCGGGACGGTCTGCTGCGCCGCGCGCTGCGCGACCCGGTCGCCGTCGTCTGTCTGGTCATCCTGGGCCTGGTGATCGCGGCGAGCATCGCCGCCCCGCTGCTCACCGACCACGACCCCGCCCGCAGCGTCCTCGCCGACACCCTGGCCCCCCTGTCGGGCGCCCACCCGCTCGGCGGCGACGGCGTCGGCCGCGACGTCCTGGCCCGCCTGCTCTACGGCGGCCGCACCAGCCTAGTCGGCGGCACCATCGCCGTCCTCGTCGCCTTCGCGGTCGGTGCACCGCTCGGCCTGGTCAGCGGCTTCTACCGGGGCTGGTTCGACGCCGTGGCCGGCTGGATCGTCAATGTCATCATGGCCGTACCCGCGATCATCGTGATGCTCGTGGTCATGGCGGCCGTCTCGCAGGACCTCAACGTCGCCATGGCCGTGCTCGGGGTGATCATGGCGCCGATGGTCTTCCGCCTCATCCGCGCCTCCGTGCTCGCGGTCCGCGAGGAGCTCTACGTCGACGCCGCCCGCGTCTCCGGACTCGGCGACGCGCGCATCATGCGCCGGCACATCCTGCCCGTGGTCGTCGCGCCGTCCGTCATCCAGGCCACCCAGGTGTTCGCCCTGGCCATCGGCATCCAGGCCGGCCTCGCCTTCCTCGGCCTGGGCAAGGCCTCCCAGGCCAGCTGGGGCGCGATGCTCAACGACGCCTTCACCAACGTCTACAACGAGCCCATGCTCCTGGTGTGGCCCGGCCTCGCCATGGGCCTGACCATCCTGTCGTCAAGCCTGCTCGGCAACGCGGTGCGCGATGCGCTCGGCACCTCCCAGCCCCGGGGAGCGGTGGTACGCCGCAAGGCCGCGCCCCCCAGGACCGCGCCCCGCGAGGCCGCCCCTGCCGCCGCGCCCTCGCCCGACCGGCTGCTCACCGTGGAAAACCTGCGGGTCGTCTACGGCGAGAAGACCGTCGTCGACGGGGTGAGCCTCACCGTCTCGCGCGGCGAGGTCCTCGGCCTGGTGGGAGAGTCGGGCTCCGGCAAGAGCCAGACCGCGTTCTCCGTCCTCGGACTGCTCCCGTACGAGGCGGACGTGACGGCCGACCGGCTCGTCTTCGACGGGAAGGAACTGCTGAGCCTGGACCTCGCCGCGATCAACGCGCTGCGCGGGCGCGGCATCGGCTACATCCCGCAGGAGCCCATGTCCAACCTGGATCCCTGCTTCCGCATCGGCTTCCAGCTCGTGGAGCCCATGCGCAAGCACCTCGGGCTGTCCCGGGCCGAAGCCCGCACCAAGGCGCTCGAGCTCCTCGCCCGGGTCGGCATCCCGGACCCCGAGCGGGTGTTCACGTCCTACCCGCACCAGATATCCGGAGGCATGGCCCAGCGCGTCCTCATCGCCGGCGCCGTCTCCTGCGACCCCGAGCTGCTGATCGCCGACGAACCGACCACCGCGCTCGACGTCACCGTCCAGGCCGAGGTGCTCGACCTGATGCGCTCGCTCCAGCAGGAGCGCGAGATGGGGATGATCCTGGTCACCCACGACTTCGGTGTCGTCGCCGACATCTGCGACCGGGTCACCGTCATGCAGCAGGGACGCATCGTCGAGACCGCCCCGGCAGGGCAGATCTTCGCGTCGCCCGAGCACGCCTACACGCGGATGCTCCTCGACTCGACGCTCGAAGGCGGCCCCGCCCGCGGTGCCCTGGGCGTTCCCACCAAGCCCCTCAAGCCCCTCAAGCCCCTCAAGTCCCTCAAGGAGATGACGTCATGACCTCCCCGCTGCTCGAAGTCGACGACGTCGTCGTGGAGTACCCGGGCAAGGGCCGTGGCAGAAAGCCGTTCCCCGTCCTGCACGGCGTCTCCCTGTCCATCGCGCCCGGCGAGACGCTCGGCCTGGTCGGCGAGTCCGGGTCGGGCAAGACCACCCTGGGCCGGGCGGTCCTCGGCCTCGCCCCCGTCACCGGCGGCGAGATCCGCTACCAGGGCAACCCGATATCCCGGCTCGGCAAGCGGGAGCGACGGGAACTCGGCAAGGACATCCAGGTCGTGTTCCAGGACCCCTACACCTCGCTGAACCCGGCCATGACGGTCATGGACATCCTCACCGAACCGCTGCAGGTGACCGGAGTGGCCCGCGCCGAGGCGGAACGCCGGGTGCAGAAGCTGCTCGATCACGTGTACCTCCCGCAGGACGCGGCCCGCCGGCTGCCCCGCGAGTTCTCCGGCGGCCAGCGCCAGCGCATCGCCATCGCCCGCGCCCTGTGCCGCGACCCCAAGCTGATCGTCTGCGACGAACCGGTCAGCGCCCTCGACCTGACCACCCAGGCCCGGGTCCTGGACCTGTTCATCGAGATCCAGGAGACGACGGGCGTGGCGTACCTCTTCGTCACCCACGACCTGTCCGTCGTACGGCACATCAGCCACCGGGTGGCCGTGCTCTACCGCGGCGAGATCGTCGAGGCCGGCGACGCGGCCCAGGTCACCGAGCGCCCCGAACACCCCTACACCAAGCGGCTGCTGCTCGCCGCTCCGGTGCCGGACCCGGAGCGGCAGGCGCGGCGCCGGGCCGAACGCCTGAAGCCGGCCGCCTCGTGACGGGCACCGACGTGGTGGACACCCTGACCCGCTACCTCGCGCTGTGCGACGTGCCGGCGCGGGTGGCGGGCGATCCGGGTGACCTGGGGGACTTGTTCACCGAGGACGCGGTCTGGGAGGGCGGCGGCGGTGCCTACGCCGAGAAGTTCGGCCGCACCGAGGGCCGCGCGGCGATCGTCTCGATGCTGTCGGGCTATCTGCCGCCGAGACCGCACTTCCGCACCAACGTCCACCTGCTGTTCCCCGGCACGGTGGACGGCGACGGCGACACCGCGCACGGCAGCTGGCTCATGCAGCAGCTGTCGCGGTACGAGTCCGGCGACGCCGAAATGACGGTGGCACGTCTCGACGTGACCTTCCGTCTCGCCCGGGACCGCCCCCGTATCTCCGTCTTCCGTACCGAACGACTCTTCACCGCACCGCTGCCGGAGGAGCGATGACCACCGCGACGAACAACCGCACCATGCTCCTGACCTGCTACGCCGACACGCACGGCTACGGCTGGCACCACGTCGACCTGTTCACCCACGACCACACCGGCCGGGAGGTCAACTGGGTCCACTGGACGGTCGACGAGGACGGGCCGGCCGGCGCCGACGCGGCGACCGCCCGTGTCGAACCCGGCCTGCGCCGCACCACCGAGTGGCGGCGCGGCGTCAGCGCCGACGGCAGCGAGTACTGGACCGCGCGGGCGGACTGGGACGGCTGAGATGTGCCTCGTGTACATCGTCGACGACGACGAGGAGCTGAGCGCGTCGCTCGCCTGGCTCCTGGAGTCGGTCGGTATCCGCTCGGAGCGTTTCCAGGACGCCCGGACCTTTCTGCGGTCCTACGACCGCGCCCGGCCGGCCTGCCTGGTCCTGGACGTCCGCATGCCCGAACTCAGCGGCTTCGACGTCCAGCAGCTCCTCAACGGGACGGGGTCGCCGCTGTCGGTCGTCTTCGTCTCCGCGCACGGCGACATCCGGATGTCCGTCCGCGCCCTGCAGAACGGCGCCGTCGACTTCCTGGAGAAGCCGTACGACCCCCAGCACCTGCTCGACGTGGTCCAGGCCGCACGGCGCACCGCCCGCGAGCGCTTCACCCGCGCAGCCCGGCGCGGCGAGCTGCACGCCAGACTGGACACCCTGACCGCACGGGAGCGGGACGTGCTCGCCCTGTCCGTCGAGGGCGTGCCGAACAAGCAGATCGCAGGCCGGCTCGGCATCAGCGCCAAGACGGTCGACGTACACCGGGCCCGCATCCGGGAGAAGACCGGCGCGGAGAGCATGGCCGCCCTGGTCCGGGACGTGCTGCGGCTGGACGCCCGGTGATCCCGGAGGAGGGGCTCGCGCCGGCCGACTTCCGTGAACTGACCGATGCCCTCAAGTACTGCGTCCTGCTGCACGACGCCCGCACCTTCGACATCCTCTGGGCCAACCAGGCCGCCTGTGACCTGCTCGGCTGGACCGTCGACGAGCTGAGGCCCCTCAAAGCGCCGGACATGAGCAAGAACGCCCGCCAGTACAGCCGCGAACTCGGCCACCGCTGGCTGGGCCGCGCGGTCGAGCACGGAGTCAGTACCACCGAGTGGTGCTACCGCGCCAAGAGCGGCGAGGAGATCCTCACCGAGGCGATCGCGATCCGGGTCGAACTGGCGGCGCGGACGGCGGTGATGGTCCAGTTCCGGGACATCGCCGAGGAGAAGGCGGTCCAGCGCGATCTGTTCCGCACCGAGCACCGGCTGCGTGCCTTCCTCGGCGGCCTGGCCGAGGGGATCGTCGTCCTCGACGACGCGGACCGCGTGCTCTTCGCCAGCGAGTCCGCGACCAGACTGCTCGACGGCGGTCTCGACGGGGCCGACTTCGGCATCTACTGCTGCGACGGACGCGTCCCCGAGCGCGAGGGCCGCTACCGGTTCGCCGCACCCGGCGCGACGCCCCGCTGGTATGCCGCGACCTGCCAGCACATCGAGATCGAGAGCGACCTGCGCGGCCGGATGCTTCTCTTCTACGACATCACCGACCGGGTCCGTGCCGAGGAGCGGCACCGACGCGACACCCAGCACCTCGACCACCTGGCCCGCTACAACGCCATGGGCGACATGGCGATGGCGATCGCCCACGAGGTCAGCCAACCGCTGGCGGCCGCCTACAACTTCGTCGAGGGAACGCGCGGCCGGCTCGGCGCCGACCAGGAGTCCGTGCTCTGGGGGCTGGACAACGCCGTCCGGCAGATCGACCGGGCCCGGCGGATCCTGACCAGCCTGCGCCAGTACGTCGGCCGCCTGGAGCAGTCGGAGCAGCTGACCGACCTCAACGCGATCGTGCGGGACTGCGCGTACTTCGTCGAACTGCGGGCCCAGGAGCACGCGGTGACCGTCGAGTTCGACCTCACCGCCGAGCCGCTGCCGGTGCGCTGCGAGAACGTGCTCATCGGGCAGGTCGTGATGAACCTCGCCTTCAACGCGGTGGACGAGATGGCCCGCCTGCCGGAGAGCGAACGCACGGTGACGGTCACCACCCGGCGCGCCGAGGACGGCCGGGCCGAACTCGCGGTCCGCGACCGGGGCCACGGGCCGCCGCCCGACGAGCGGATCTTCGAAGGCGTCTTCACCGCCAAGGAGAACGGCAGCGGTATCGGCCTCGCCCTCAGCCACCGCATCATCACCCGCCACGGCGGCACCATCGACATCCACGCGAACGAGCCTCGCGGCTCGGTCTTCCGGTTCACGCTGCCGGCCGTCCCCACCCACCTGTCACCCACGGAGCCGTGATGCCCGCCCGCTACCACAACGCCACGCTCATCGACGGAACCGGAGCCGCCCCGATCCCCGACGCCGTCCTCGTCGTGGACGACGACGGGGTCATCGCCTACGCGGGCCCCGCGTCGGACGCACCGCCCGCCCCGGCGGCGACGGAGACCGACCTGGGCGGCCGGACCCTGCTGCCCGGCTTCTTCGACTGCCACGTGCACCTGTGCATGACCCCGGGGCGCGGCCTGCTCGCGGGACTGGCCGCCGACCCGACGGTGGAGACGTTCGAGATCGCCGAGCGGATGCGCGCCACCCTGCACGCGGGCGTGACGACCATGCGCGACCTCGGGGGCGTGCCCGCCGGATACCGCACCGCCGTGGAACGGGGCCTGATCGACGGCCCCCGGCTCCAGGTCGCCGTGAAGGTGATCGGCCACACCGGCGGACACGCCGACTGCACACTCCCCGGCGGGATCGACGCCGCCCCGTACCTGGGCGAGATCGCCGACACCGCGGACGAGGCCCGGATCGCGGTCCGGCGGATGCTGCGCGCGGGCGCGGACCTCGTCAAGGTCTGCGCCACCGGCGGGATGGGCAGCCCGCACGACGACCCCGACGACGAGGGACTGACCCGGGACGAGCTGAGCGCCGTCGTCGAGGAGGCGAAACGACACCGCGGGAAGCCGGTCGCCGCGCACGCCCAGGGCACCGCCGGTATCCGCAACGCCCTCCAGGCCGGGGTCACCAGCATCGAGCACGGCTACGGAATCACCGACGAACTGTGCGACCTGGCCCTGGAACAGGGCGCGTTCCTCGTCCCGACCCTGTCCACCGTCTTCGCCCCGCTCGACCGGGCCGCCATGCCCGACTACCACTTCCGCAAGAAGAGCCGCTGGTCCGGGATCAGCAAGGAGAACATCGCGCACGCGATCGCCCGCGGTGTCCCGATCGCCCTGGGCACGGACGCCGGAGTCGTTCCGCACGCCCGTAACCTGCTGGAGCTGTCGTACCTCGTGGAACTGGGGATGAATCCGCTCGACGCGATCACGGCGGGCACGCTCAACGCGGCCCGGCTCCTTGGTCTCGACGAGCAGCTGGGGTCCCTGGAGGCCGGGAAGTCGGCCGACTTCGTGGTCGTGGACGGAGATCCGTCGCAGGACATCACTGTCCTCGGCCGGCCGGAGAACGTGGTGCTGGTGGCGAGGTCGGGAACGGTGCGGAAGAACCTTCTGGGCGTCGGCAAATAGGGGATTTCCCCTACCGGACGCGGTCAATTCCCCATGGTGGGAAGCAGGTTGCCGAGCATAGCGTGATGGTGTGGCGGGCGAGAGAACCGCCCGGCAATGCGAGGAGAATCCCTCATGGCGCATTTCGATCAGCTATTGGCGCTGGTGGCCGGACGACGGGCCGAGTTCGAGGAGAAGCGGCACGTCCCGCCGGATGTGATCGCTGAATTCAAGCGTGCGGGAATCTATCGGGCGGGCGTTCCGAAGCGCTTCGGCGGCGACGCACTTCCGCCCGCCGAATTCCTCCGGCTCATCGAGCGGATATCGGTGGTCGACGGCTCGGCCGGCTGGGTCGCGAGCTTCGGATCCTCCGCGATCTACCTGGCCGCCCTGCCGCTCGACACGCAGGCCGAGCTGTATGCGGACGGACCCGATGTCGCCTTCGCGGGCGGCCTGTTCCCGGTCCAGCCCGCCGCACGCGTCGAGGGCGGCTACCGGGTCTCGGGCCGCTGGAAGTTCGCGAGCGGCTGCAAGGGCGCCGACGTCCTGGGTGTCGGCATCAAGGCGGGTGAGAACCAGGCCGGCCGGCCCCTGACCGCCGTACTGCGGCCCGAGCAGGTGGAGATCGCCGAGAACTGGGACGTCATCGGCATGCGCGGCACCGGCAGCCACGACCTGGTGGTCGAGGGGGCCGTCGTACCCGAGGAGTGGACGTTCGTCCGCGGCGGCGAACCGACCGTCGACGAACCCCTCTACCACTACCCGACCGTCCCCTACGCCGCCCAGGTCCTGGCCGTCGTCGGTCTCGGGGTGGCCCGCGCCGCCCTTGACCTCGTCATCGCCCAGGGCGGCCGCTCCGGCTACACCGGCGCCCCCAAGCCCGCCGAACGCGCCACCTACCGCATCGCAGTGGGCCAGGCGGAGGCCCAACTCCGCTCCGCGCGTGCCTACTTCTACGAGGCCACCGAGGAGGCCTGGGCGACCGTCGCGGCGGGCGACCCGGCGTCGGACGTGCAGGCGAGCTCACTGCGCCTGGCCTCCGCGCACCTCGCCAAGACCTCCTTCGAGGTCGTCCGGGCCGCCTACCAGCTCGGCGGCATCGGCGCCATCACCGATGGCAGCCCCCTCCAGCGCTACCTGCGCGACGCCTCGGTGGTGCCGCAGCACGCCTTCCTCCAGGAAGGCATGTACGACGGCGCCGGCGCGGTCCTCATGGGCGTCCAGCCCTTCCCCGGTTATCTCTGACAGGCCTCCGCAAGGCCTCTGAAAGGCAGGGAACCCATGTCCGACGCACCACTGCGGGTGCTGTTCTGCATCGGCGTCAACCAGAACTTCTTCGACCTGCCCACCGGCCAGGGCAAGTCGGTCTGGGACGGCTTCACCAGCATGCTCACCCAGCTGCACGAACTGCCCGGCGTGACCGTCCTCGGCACCATCGACGACGACCAGCACATGGTCGGCCCGTCCGACTCCTGGCCGTGGACCTGTTACGTCCTCGCCGACGTCGTCGACCAGCCGGCCGTCGCCGCCGCCTGCAACCTCTTCCGCACCGTCCAGGTCGGCGAGCACGGCCTGTGGCGGTACATGAAGATCGAGGCCCGCCTCGGCCGTCCACTGCCCGAGCCGGAGGTGACCCGATGACGAACCCGCCGCTCGTCGAGTCCGACCGCGTCGCCGGCAGCCTCTACACCGACCCGGCCCTCTTCGAACGGGAGATGGACCGCATCTTCCACCGCACCTGGGTGTGGGTCGCCCACGAGAGCGAGATCGCCAAGGCCGGCGACTTCAAGACGGCCTGGGTCGGCCGCCGTCCCGTCATCGTCACCAGGGACCGCCGGGGCGGCGTCAACGTCCTGCTCAACCGCTGCCGGCACCGCGGCGCCAGCGTCTGCGAGACCCCCAAGGGCAACGGCAACGGCTTCACCTGCCCCTACCACGCCTGGTCGTACAGCCTGGACGGCAGCCTGCGCGGCATCCCGTACCCCGAGGGCTACGAGGACGTCGTGGAGAAGAAGGACCTGCCGCTGCAGCGCCTGAAGGTCGGCTCGTACGGGGGCATGGTCTTCGCCAGCTTCACCGAGGACATCGAGCCGCTGGAGGACTTCCTCGGCGGGGCCCGGCTGTGGATCGACCGCTTCATGAAGCAGGGCGCGGGCTACCCGATCAAGGTGCAGGGCGAGCACCGGTTCCGCTTCGACGGCAACTGGAAGATCCAGCTGGAGAACACCACCGACTGGTACCACTTCCCGATCGTGCACCGCTCGTGGATGGCCTCGGTCGACGCGGAGACCGCGAGCATGCTGTCGATCATGACCGACGAGACCGCGGTCACCCACGCCCTGGGCAACGGCCACAGCGTCTCCGTCTCCGTCGCCGAACACGCCGACCTGGACGTCGACGACGGCACCGAGAAACTCCAGGACCGCTTCAGCCACATCGTCCAGGAACTGTCCGAGGACATGCCGCCGGAGAAGGTGCGGCGGATCGTCCGCTCCCTGCACGGCGCCGGGTTCAACCTCAACCTGTTCCCGAACGTGGCCATGTCGATGTCCTTCTTCCGCGTCCTGCGCCCGATCTCGGTCGGCGAGACGGAGATCCGGCACGTGGCGCTCGGCCTGGACGGCGGCCCGGAGATCGTCAACCGCGAACGGCTGCGCATCCACGAGCACTTCCAGGGCCCCTTCGGCTTCGGCAGCCCCGACGACGCCGAGGCGTGGAACCGCGTCCAGCGCGGTGTGGCCGGCGGGGTCGACATGCCGATCCTGGTCAACCGGGGCCTGGGCCGGGAGAAGCCCAACGACCTAGGACAGCCCACCTCCCACGCGACCGACGAGACCGGGATGCGGGAGGCGTACGACATGTGGAAGAGGATGATGACCGATGGCGACTGAAGTGGCCGGCACGGCGGTTGAAATCCCGCTGGACGACCCTACCGCCCTCGCCGCCGTCTCCCTGATCTGGCGCGAGGCCCACCTCCTCGACAGCCGCCGCTACAAGGAGTGGGACGGCTTGTGGGCCGAGGGCGGCGAGTACGTCGTCCCCATCGACCGCGAGGCGACCGACTTCGCCGACCGCCTCAACCTCGTCTATGACGACGACCGGATGCGTCGCATGCGCATCGAGCGCCTCACCGGCGGGTTCTCCATCTCCGCCGCGGCGGCCGCCCGTACGGTCCGCACGGTGTCCCGGTTCGTGGAGACCGGCCGTGAGGAGGACGCGATCGAGTTGTGCTCGGCGCAGGTCCTGGTCGGCTACAAGCGTGAGGAGACCTTCGTCCTCGCCGCCGACGTCACCCACCGGATCGTGTCCGGCCCGGACGGCCCGCGCATCGCCCGCAAGATCGTGCGCCTGGTCAACTCCGAGGACGCGGTCACGGCATCGGGGTTCCTGCTGTGAGCCCGCACCCGCACGCGCACGACGAGGAACCCCGCCGCGTCGCCCTGGTGACCGGCGCGGCCCGCGGCCTCGGCGCCTGCATCGCCGCACGCCTCTACGACCGCGGCTACTGCGTCGCCCTGACCGACCTGGACGAGGAGGCCGCCGTGAAGGCGGCGGCCGAGCTCGACCCGGAGGGCCGTTACGCCGTCGGACTCGCGCTGGACGTCCGCGACAAGGACGCCTTCGCCCGGGCCCGCGACCAGCTCGTCGAACGCTGGGGCGCCGTGCACGTCCTGGTCAACAACGCCGGACGCGCCAAGGTCGAGAAGCTGATGGAGATCAGCCCGGAGAGCTTCGACGAGGTCGTGTCCACCAACCTCAACGGCACCTTCTTCGGCTGCCAGGTCTTCGGCGCCTACTTCGCCGGACGCGGCTACGGGCGCATCGTCAACATCGCCTCGCTCGCCGGCCAGAACGGCGGCACCGCGACCGGCGCGCACTACGCGGCGGCCAAGGGCGGGGTGGCCACCCTCACCAAGGTGTTCGCCCGTGAACTCGGCCCGTCCGGAGTGACGGTCAACGCCATCTCGCCGGGCCCGCAGGACCTGCCGATCGTCCGCGCAATGGTCCCGCCGGAGCAGCTCGCCGCCATCGAAGAGTCCATTCCGGTAAGGCGGTTGGGCCGTCCGCGGTTCATCGCCGACATGGCCGTGCTGCTCGCCTCCGACCACGCGGACGCGGTCACCGGCGCCTGTTGGGACGCCAACGGCGGCCTCTACATGCGCTGACAGCGCCGTCAGCTCCCCACCCGAATCACTCGAATCACCCAAAGGCAGACGGATGTTCACAGTCACCGTCACCGTCACCGTCACCGTCACCGACACCCACGACGAAACCGACACGATCAAGGTCCTCCGGCTCGTCCGCTCCGACGGCGTCGCCCTCGCCCCCTACTCGGCCGGCGCGCACATCGACGTGACCGGACCCACCGGGGTAACCCGCCCGTACTCCCTGTGCGGCCCGCCGGACGACTCCGGTGCCTACACCATCGCCGTCAAACGGGAGGCGGACTCCCGCGGTGGCTCCCAGGCCCTGCACGACAAGGCCGAACCGGGCACGGAGCTGACCGTCGGCGCACCCCGGCAGCTGTTCGGCCTCGCAACGGACGGGGCCCGGCACCACTTGCTGGCGGCGGGCATCGGGATCACACCGCTGCTGGCGATGGCGTACGAACTGCACGCCAGGAGAGCCGAGTTCACGCTGCACTACGTGGCGCGGAGCCGTGCGGAGGCGGCCTTCGCCGGGCTGCTGGAGGAGTCGCCCTTCGCGGACCGGGTGGTCCAGTACTTCGGGCTCGGCCGGCCGGCGTCCCGCGACGCACTGGCCACCGCGCTCACGGGGCTGGGGGCGGACAGCCACGTCTACACCTGCGGACCGCACGACTTCATGACGTACGTCCGCGAACTCGCCGCCCGTGACCTGCCGGAGGAGCGGATCCACTCGGAGCTGTTCCAGGTGGACTCCCCGCAGGACCCGTCCGGCGACACCTCCTTCGAGGTCGAACTCGACACCGGCGAGGTCTACCCGGTCCCGCCCGGCAGGAGCATCGCCGAGGTGCTGGAGGAGAACGGCGTCCCGCTGGACACCTCCTGCCGCGAGGGCATCTGCGGGACCTGCGTCCTCCGGGTGATCGAGGGCGAACCCGACCACCGCGACCACTGCCTGTCCGCCAAGGAGAAGGCGGCAGGCGACCAGATCGCCGCCTGCGTCTCACGGGCGAAGTCGCCGCGGCTGGTGGTGGAGCTGTGGTGAGCCGGCCCGAACCGAACCACGAGAGGAGCGGCACCGCCGTGACCCCCGACCAGAGCGAGTTCCGCGAGGCGATGGCGCACCTCCCGGCAGCCGTGAACATCCTGACCACCGACGGCCCGAACGGCCGCTGCGGCATCACGCTCAGCGCCGTCTGCTCGGTCACCGACGCCCCGCCGACCGTCCTGGTGTGCGTCAACCGCTCCAGCGCCATGCACGACGTCTTCAAGGCGAACGGACGCGTCGGCCTCAACGTCCTCGGCGGGGAGCAGCAGGAGCTCGCCCTGCACTTCGCCGGAGCCACCAAGGTGCCCATGGCCGAACGCTTCACCTGGGACATCTGGGACCGCACCCAGGACGTTCCCGTCCTCAAGAACGCCCTGGTCACGGCGGTCGGCACGATCAAGCACACGGTCCCGACGGGCTCCCACAGCGTGCTCTTCGTCGAGATCGAGCAGATCCGCACCCGCTCCGGCGGCCAGAGCCTCGTCTACTTCAACCGCGCCTTCCACCGCCTCGACGCCGACCCTTTCGTACCGGAAGGCGCCCGGTCGTGACCGCCGCCGTCGAGGAAGCGCTGCGGCGTCAGGAGCAGACCGAACCGGATATCCGCGCCTGGGTACGGGTGGACGCCGAGGGCGCCCGCGCGGGGGCGCTCAACGCTCCCGCCGGGCCGCTGCACGGCATGCCGTTCGGGGTGAAGGACATCATCGACGTCGCCGGACTGCCCACCGAATGCGGCTCCCCCCTGCGCCGGGGCCGGATCGCCGCCGCCGACGCCTGGCTCGTGGACCGGCTGCGCCGGGCGGGCGCCGTGCCGCTGGGCAAGACGGTCACCACCGAGTTCGCCTACTTCCAGCCCGGCCCGACCCGCAACCCGCACAACCCCGCCCACACGCCGGGCGGCTCCTCCAGCGGCTCGGCCGCCGCCGTCGCCGCCGGCGTGGTGCCCCTCGCCCTGGGCTCACAGACCGCCGGCTCGCTGACCCGGCCGGCCTCCTTCTGCGGGGTCGCCGGATACGTCGCCCCCGTGGGCGCCTGGTCCACGGCGGGCTTCACCGGGCTCAGCCCGAGCCTGGACGCGCCGGGTCTGCTCACGCCCGGCGTCTCGGAACTGGCCACGGTGATCGAGGCCGTCGACGGCACCACCGCCGAAGGCATCGATTCCGTGAGGCTGTTGGTATGGCAGGGCGTCGAACTCACCGACGTCGAACCGTCGATGCTCGACGCCGTGCGGCACACCGGGCACGCGCTGCGCGCCGACGGCACGGAACTGCCCATCAGCACCGTGGAACTGGCCGACGCCCACGCCGTCGTCATGGCCTACGAGGCCGCCCGCAGCCTCGCCGCCGAGGCCGGGCGCCCGGAGTCGCTGAGCCGGCACCTGAACGAACTCCTCGAACGCGGGCGCAGGACCACCGACGGCGAGTACCGCGCCGCGCTCGCCACGGCGCACACCGCACGCACCGCCGCCCTGGCCCTCCTCACCCGCGTCGACGCGATCCTCGGCCCGGCCGCTCCCGGTCCCGCGCCAAAGGGCCTGGCCGCCACCGGCAACCCCCTCCTCAGCCGCCCCTGGCAACTGCTCGGCCTGCCCGTGGTCACCGTCCCCGGCCACCGCGACCCGCAGGGCCTGCCCCTCGGCCTGCAACTCGTCGGACACCCCGACCGGGTCGGGCGCCTGCTGGGCGTGGCCCGTGCCGTCGAGGAGGCCGTACGGTGAAGATCACCGCGATCGAGACCGTCCCGTACGCGATCCCCTACACCAAGCCCCTGCGCTTCGCGAGCGGCGAGGTGCACACCGCCGAACACGTCCTCGTCCGGGTCCACACCGACGAGGGCCTGACCGGCGTGGCCGACGCCCCGCCCCGGCCGTTCACGTACGGCGAGACACAGGCGTCCGTGACCGGCGTGATCGAGAAGATCTTCGCCCCGCAGCTCACCGGCACGGACGCCCTCGCCCGCGAACAGGTCCACGCGCTGCTGCACCGCACGGTCGGCAACCCGGCGGCCAAGTCCGCGATCGACATGGCCCTCTGGGACATCGCGGGACAGGCTCTCGGCCTGAACGTCTCCACCCTGCTCGGCGGCTGGAGCGACCGGATGCGCGTGGCGCACATGCTCGGTTTCGACGCCCCCGAGCGGATGGCGGCCGAGGCCGAGCGGATGCGGGACACGTACGGCATCACCGTCTTCAAGGTGAAGGTCGGCCGCCGCCCCGCCCGGCTCGACCTCGACGTGTGCCGGGCCCTGCGCGAAGTACTCGGTGCCGAGGCCGAGTTGTACGTGGACGGCAACCGCGGCTGGACCGCCTCCGAGTCAGCGGCGGCGCTGCGCGAGCTCGCCGGCCTCGGCATCACCCTCGCCGAGGAGCTGTGCCCCGCCGACGACGTGCTCGGCCGCCGGTGGCTGGTCCGGCAGAGCCCCGTGCCATTCGTCGCCGACGAGTCCGCGACCACGCCGGCCGAGGTGACCCGCTCACTGCTCGACGGCGCCGCGACCGCGATCAGCATCAAGACCGCCCGCACCGGATTCACCCACTCCCAGCGGGTCCTCTTCCAGTGCGAGGGCCTGGGCGCCGAGGTGGTGATGGGCAACCAGATCGACGGCCAGCTGGGCACGGTGTGCACGGTCGTCTTCGGCGCCGCCCACGCCTCCTCGTCCCGCCGCGCCGGCGAACTCTCCAACTTCCTGGACATGAGCGGCGACCTGCTCACCGAACCGATCGCCATCACCGACGGCACGCTCGCCGTGCCCGACGGCCCCGGCCTCGGCGTGGCGATCGACCCGGAGAAGCTCGGCCGCTACCGCCAGGACCGCTGAAACAACCAACCACCAGGCAATGGAGCCGCCCCACCATGTCCGAAACCACTCCCACAGCCACCGCCGCCGCGTCCGGAGCCTCGGCCACCGAACGCTTCCTGACCGACAAAACCGGCACGCCCGCCGAGGACGTCGACACCGCACGCGTCGACACCCTGGCCGCCGCGGTCATCACCGCCGTGCACGACGTCATCCGCCGTCACCAGGTGACGTACGACGAGTACAACGCCCTCAAGTCGTGGCTGATCTCCGTCGGGCAGGACGGCGAGTGGCCGCTCTTCCTCGACGTGTGGGTGGAGCACGTCGTCGAGGAGGTGGTCACCGGGTCCCGTGAGGGCAGCAAGGGCACCATCGAGGGGCCGTACTACGTGCCGGACGCCCCGGCGCTGCCCAGCGTGGCCACCCTGCCGATGCGCGACGGCGAGGCCGGCACCCCGCTCGTCTTCCAGGGGCAGGTCACCGACGCCACGGGTCAGGCGCTCCCCGGTGCCGTGCTGGAGATGTGGCAGGCCGACGACGACGGGCTCTACGCCCAGTTCGCCCCCGGCATCCCCGAGTGGAACCTCCGTGGCGGCATCGTCACCGACGACGAGGGCCGGTTCGCGGTGACCACGATCCAGCCCGCCCCCTACCAGATCCCCACCGACGGCTCCTGCGGCCGGCTCATCGCCGCGGCCGGCTGGCACGCCTGGCGCCCGGCCCACCTGCATCTGAAGGTGTCGGCGCCCGGCCACCAGACCCTCACCACGCAGCTCTACTTCAAGGACGGCGCCTACCTCGAGGCCGACGTGGCCTCCGCCGTGAAGCCCGAACTGGTCCTCGACCCGCGGCCGTCCGGCACCGGCGGCAACGAGGTCACCTACGACTTCGCCCTCGCCCCCGCCGCCCTCTGACCACCGGGAGTCCCCATGCTCTTCGCCGTCCGGATGACCGTGAACCTGCCACCCGACATGGACACCGACGTCCGGGCGGCGACCCTCACCGCCGAGCAGGAGTACGCGCAGCACCTCCAGCGCTCCGGCGAGTGGCTGCACCTGTGGCGCTGCGCCGGTCAGTACGCGAACCTCAGCATCTTCGACGTCACCGACAACGACCGCCTCAACGACATCCTGTGGGGCCTGCCGCTCTTCCCCCACATGGACATCACGGTCACACCACTGGCCCGGCACCCCTCCGACATCCGGTGAGAGGCGACCGGCTGTGACGAAGATTGCTAGTTGACATCGGGCGACGTTCGTTACCTGCGCTGATGCCAACCAGGTTCAGCGACCGGAAGCGCAGAATCAGGGAGATGGTTGGCACTTTGGCACAGCGCAGGTCACGGTACCTGTGGCGACCGCGCCTCCGACATCGTTGTCGAAAGCGCGGCCTGCCCGAGGCGCGGCCCTACGGGATGCAGCACGCCCCGAGGGGACACCGGACGCCGGGGAGTGTGGTCGGCCTACGGCGTGTAGTGGGCGTCACTGCCGTACAGCTCCCTGGTGAACGCGGAGACATCGGCGCTGCGATCGGCGCCGTCGAGGTTGTACGTCAGATAGACGCCGTACCCCTCACTGACCGTGCGGCGGGCGAGGCTGGCGGTCGTGCTTTGTGAGGTTCCGCCGATCTCGACGGCCGCCGGCGACAGCTTCGACTTGGGCAGTGCGATGCCGGGGACCTGCCAGGTGCCGTAGTACGGGTTCCAGGCGTAGTCGAACTTGGACGAGACGTCGACGCCGCCGTAGGACAGGCGCGACGCGGCCGGGCCGATGTTGTAGAGGCTGATGATCTTGTCCGGCATGTTGGCACGCAGTGCCGACACCAGGTACACGAACGAGCTGGCGTTGGGCTGTCCGGTGCCGTTGTTGCCGTAATCGGCGTACTCGTCGTCGAAGTCGATGCCGTCGAGGCCGTATGTGGACACGGCGTCCGACAGTTGTTTCGCGAACGTCGAAGCCGCCTGCTGGGACGGGAAGTTGGCGAAGCCCGCGCCCTGGTGGTTGCCGAGCACCGAGAGGACGACCTTGATGCCCTTCTGCTGCAACGGCCGTATCTGCGTGGCGGCGTTGTCGAGGACGCGTTGCACGTTCTCGTTGAAGTACAGGGTCGCCGCCTTCGTGCCCGTGTCGTAGTTGATGTTCGCCGCGAAGATCACGGCGACGTCGAAGACGTTGCCGCCGCCGTTGGCGAGGGTGTACTTGCCGACGTTCAGCATGCTGTTGCTGTTCACCTCGACGTACGCCACCGAGGTCGGTCCCTGTTTCGCGGGAGCGGGGGCCGCTGCCGCGCCGGTCGTGGCGGTCGCGCCTAAGGCGAGGGCCGTCATGGCCGAGAGCGCGAGCGCGGCCGTCCGTATTCTGCTCCGCACCGGAGTGAACATCGTTGATCGGTCTCCCATCGCATGGAGCGGCGCCCGACCTGTTCGCGGGCGCCGAGAAAGCCCCCCGGATCTTTCCGTTCCCGTGACCGACTCCCCAGAACCATGCGGGAACTCTTCACGACTCCCACGCACGCACTTCGCACCGTAACCCTGGTCCCGGCAAGGGAGTTACCAGAACGCCGCGCTGCCGCGCCGGCGCGGACGGACCAGGCATGCACGCCGCGGATCCGCAGCACTGGAGCAAACGGTCAGCGGTTCCTCGACAGCAAACCTCAGGTTCCGCTCCTCGCGGATCGAACGTCTGACCGGTGTCAACCATCCCTCTTTTGTGCCGACCAAGAATCCTCGTCACAACAACCGGCCCGACCCCCTACAACCCCACGATCTTGTTCCACCGCTTGGCGAACTCGACCCGTTCCGTCGACGTGATGTCCCGGGCGATCGCGAGCCGCTTGCGCATCGCCGTGTTCGGGAAGATCAGGGGGTTCTCGGCGAGGGCCGCGGTGTCCTTGTCCTTGGAGTCGGCGAGGACCTGCTGGGCGGCCGGGACGGGGCAGACGTAGTTGACCCAGGCGGCCAGTTCGGCGGCGACCTCCGGCTCGTAGTAGTAGTCGACGAGGCGTTCCGCGTTGGTCTTGTGGGCGGCGCGGTCCGGGATCATCAGGGAGTCCGACCAGAGCTCCGCGCCTTCCTCGGGGACGACGAAGCGGATGTCGGGGTTGTCGGCCTGGAGCTGGATGACGTCGCCGGAGTACGCCTGGCAGGCCAGGACGTCCCCGCTGACCAGGTCCTTCGTGTAGTCGTTGCCGGTGAAGCGACGGATCTGGCCCCGGTCGACCTGCTGCTGCACCTCGTCGCAGACGGTGTAGAAGTCGTCGGCCGTCCATTTGGTGATGTCCACGCCGTTGCCCTGCATGAGCAGCGCGAACGCCTCGTCGAGGCCGGAGAGCAGGGTCACCCGGCCCTTGAGGTCGCTCGCCCACAGGTCCTTGACGTGCCGGATCTCGCGGCCGAGCTTCCTGCGGTCGTAGGCGATGCCGGTGATGCCGGACTGCCACGGCACGGTGTGGAGGCGGCCCCGGTCGAAGGCGGGCGAGCGGAGCAGCGGGTCCAGGTACTTCGCCACGTTCGGCTGGTGGGCGCGGTCCATCTTCTGGACCCAGCCCAGGCGGACGAACCGCGCGCACATCCAGTCGCTGATGACGATCAGGTCGCGGCCGGTGGACTGATGGTTCATCAGCGCCGGGCTGATCTTGCCGAAGAACTCGTCGTTGTCGTTGATCTCCTCGATGTAGTCGACGGAGATCCCGGTGCGCTTCTCGAAGGCGTCGAGGGTGGGCCGCTTGTTCGGGTTGTCGTCGTCCACGTCGATGTACAGCGGCCAGTTCGCGAAGACCAGCCGGTGGTCCGTGGCGGACACGTCGGTCACGGCGCGGTCGCCGGCCTTGACGTAGGCGGCGGGCACCCCGCAGCCCGCCAGCGCGCCGAGCGCGGCGGTGCCGCCGAGCGCGCGCAGCAGGGAGCGGCGGGAGAGCGCGGGCGTTCGAGGAGAGGTCTGGGGCACCCTCGAAGCATGCCGCCGACGCCGGTGATCGGACAATCGACGCTGCGTCGAGCACCCGAACGTGGACCGGACACCTTGTCGATCGGTTACCCCTGAAGTAACCGCCTGTTCACACACCGCGCGCCCGGTGCGAGGCTCCGGCCAGGGCGGGCGCCGGGGCCGGGACGGCGGGTGCCGCGTACCGGGGCAGGCCGACCTCCACCGTCAGGCAGGCCGGGACATCCCTGTGCGTCGAGCCCGGTCCAGACGCTGACCCAGCCCCGCTCCCCCGCCGGGAGGTTGTGCCGGACGGCGCTGTCGGTGAGGTTGGCGACCAGGCGCTCGATGAGCTGCGGATCGCCGAGGACGGGAGCGGATTCGAGTCGGGCCTCGACGCGCGGGTACGCGGTCGTCGGCGCCCCGGTGTCCGAGCGCCCCGGCAGCCGGCCCCGGACGACTGCCGCCAGATCGACGTACTCCCTCGCCTCCAGCCCCCGTTGGCTGCGCGCCGGCGTCAACAGCGCGTCGATCAGCCGCTCCTGCTCCTGTCCGGCCGCGCGCACCCGCAGCAGGGCCGCGCGCAGCCCGGCCTCGGAGGGGTCCGGATCGGCGAGGGCGACGTCCACGATCGTCTGCTGGAGTGTGAGCGGGGTACGCGGCCCGTGCAGCCGCCGCAGCGGAACCCACACCCTCGTCGGACGCAGCCACGCGTCGTCCTTCAGGTGAAGGTCACCAAGGGGGAGTTCGACCCGACGGCGTCCGGCTACAAGAAGGCCGTCAAGGTCTGCGGTCCGATCCTGCAGCAGGTGGGCATCACCTTCCCGAACCCGGCCGGCACATCCGCGAAGCCCTCGCTGAACAGTGCCGGCGAGAGCGTCTGACCACCACGGCGGGGAAACAGCGGGGGAAACAGGGGGAACAGCGCGGCCCCGGACGGTGAACTCCCGTCCGGGGCCGCGCAGTTGTACCCGTCCCCTGTCCTCCGAAAGGACTAGGCGTCCAGCGACGTCATCACATGCTTGATCCGCGTGTAGTCCTCGAACCCGTACCCCGACAGGTCCTTGCCGTACCCGGACTTCTTGAACCCGCCGTGCGGCATCTCCGCGACCAGCGGAATGTGCGTGTTGATCCACACGCAGCCGAAGTCCAGCTTCTTGGACATCCGCATCGCCCGCCCGTGGTCCTTCGTCCACACGGACGACGCGAGCGCGTACTCGACGCCGTTGGCCCACTCCACGGCCTGGTCCTCGTCCGTGAAGGACTGGACGGTGATGACCGGCCCGAAGACCTCCCGCTGGATGATCTCGTCGTCCTGCTTGAGGCCGGAGACGACGGTCGGCGCGTAGAAGTACCCCTTGTCACCGACCCGCTGCCCGCCGGTCTCGACCTTGGCGTGGGCGGGGAGCCGCTCGATGAAACCGGCGACCTGCTTGAGCTGGTTCGGGTTGTTCAACGGCCCGAACAGCACGTCCTCGTCGTCCGGCTGCCCGGTCTTCGTCTCGGCCGCGGCCTTCGCGAGCGCGGCCACGAACTCGTCGTGGATGGACTCCTGGACGAGGACACGGGTCGCCGCCGTACAGTCCTGGCCGGCGTTGAAGAAGCCCGCGACGGAGATGTCCTCGACGGCCTTGGCGATGGCTGCGCTGTCGAGGTCATCGAAGACGACGACCGGCGCCTTGCCGCCCAGCTCCAGGTGGACCCGCTTGAGGTCCTTGGACGCGGACTCGGCGACCTGCATGCCGGCCCGCACGGAACCGGTGATGGAGGCCATCGCCGGGACCGGGTGCTCGACCATCGCACGACCCGTGTCGCGGTCGCCCGTGACGACGTTGAAGACGCCCTTCGGCAGGATCCCGCCGATGATCTCGGCCATCAGGACGGTCGACGCCGGGGTGGTGTCCGACGGCTTCAGGACCACCGTGTTGCCCGCGGCGATGGCCGGGGCGAACTTCCACACGGCCATCATCATCGGGTAGTTCCACGGCGCGACCTGGGCGCAGACGCCGACCGGCTCGCGGCGGACGATGGAGGTCATGCCCTCCATGTACTCGCCGGCCGACCGGCCCTCCAGCATCCGGGCCGCACCGGCGAAGAACCGGATCTGGTCGACCATCGGCGGGATCTCCTCGGAGCGGGTGAGCCCGGTCGGCTTGCCCGTGTTCTCCACCTCGGCCGCGATGAGTTCCTCGGCCCGCTCCTCGAACGCGTCCGCGATCTTCAGCAGGGCCTTCTGCCGCTCGGCGGGCGTGGTGTCGCGCCAGCCCGGGAAGGCGGCGGCCGCGGCCGCCATCGCCGCGTCGACGTCGGCCTCGCCGGACAGCGGGGCGGTGGCGTACACCTCGCCGGTCGCCGGGTTGACCACCTCGGTGGTCCGTCCGTCGGCGGCGTCCCGGAACTCACCGTCGATGTAATTGCGCAGACGACGCAGCTCGGTGCTCACTGCCGGCCCTCCAAGTTCGGGTGTCCATTGACTGAGACACCCACAGTAATCCGAGATCCCACGTTTTCAACACCCCCACGGCCGCCGCGTCTGCGAAATCCGCAATCCACGACACCTCAAACAACGAATTTCATCGATACGGCCTTGCGGAACCGTCGAGACGTCGTGCACAGTGAGGTCGTGGCCAGTCGAAGCGCAGACCAGAGGGACTCGTCCCGCGAGTCCAGGAACGGCACCCCGCAGTTGGACGCCGTTTCCCTCGCCATCATCCAGCAGCTCCAGGAGGACGGCCGCCGTCCGTACGCCGCGATCGGCAAGGCCGTCGGCCTGTCGGAGGCGGCCGTGCGCCAGCGCGTCCAGAAGCTGCTGGACCAGGGCGTCATGCAGATCGTCGCCGTCACGGACCCGCTCACCGTGGGCTTCCGCCGGCAGGCGATGGTCGGCGTCAACGTCGAGGGCGATGTCGAGTCGATAGCGGACGCGCTGACGGCCATGTCGGAAGTCGAGTACGTGGTGATGACCGCGGGCTCGTTCGACATCCTCGCGGAGATCGTCTGCGAGGACGACGACCACCTGCTGGACGTCATCAACAAACGCATCCGGGCGCTGCCCGGCGTGCGCTCCACCGAAAGCTTCGTCTACCTGAAGCTGAAGAAGCAGACCTACATGTGGGGAACCCGATAACCGTGACCCAGAAGGACCTCAGCCGCACCGCGTACGACCACCTGTGGATGCACTTCACCCGCATGTCCTCGTACGAGAACTCGCCCGTCCCGACCATCGTCCGGGGCGAGGGCACCTACATCTACGACGACAAGGGCAAGCGCTACCTCGACGGTCTCGCCGGTCTGTTCGTGGTCCAGGCCGGTCACGGCCGCGTCGAACTCGCCGAGGCCGCCTTCAAGCAGGCCCAGGAGCTGGCGTTCTTCCCGGTGTGGTCGTACGCCCACCCGAAGGCCGTCGAGCTGGCGGAGCGGCTGGCCGACCACGCCCCGGGCGACCTGAACAAGGTCTTCTTCACCACCGGCGGCGGCGAGGCCGTCGAGACCGCCTGGAAGCTCGCCAAGCAGTACTTCAAGCTGCAGGGCAAGCCGACCAAGTACAAGGTCATCTCCCGCGCGGTCGCCTACCACGGCACCCCGCAGGGCGCCCTGTCGATCACCGGCCTCCCGGCGCTCAAGGCTCCCTTCGAGCCCCTCGTCCCCGGTGCCCACAAGGTCCCGAACACCAACATCTACCGCGCCCCGATCCACGGCGACGACCCGGAGGCCTTCGGCCGCTGGGCCGCCGACCAGATCGAGCAGCAGATCCTCTTCGAGGGCCCCGAGACCGTCGCCGCGGTCTTCCTGGAGCCGGTCCAGAACGCCGGCGGCTGCTTCCCGCCCCCGCCCGGCTACTTCCAGCGCGTGCGCGAGATCTGCGACCAGTACGACGTGCTCCTGGTCTCCGACGAGGTCATCTGCGCCTTCGGCCGCCTGGGCACGATGTTCGCCTGTGACAAGTTCGGCTACGTCCCGGACATGATCACCTGCGCCAAGGGCATGACCTCGGGCTACTCCCCGATCGGCGCGTGCATCGTCTCCGACCGCGTCGCCGAGCCGTTCTACAAGGGCGACAACACCTTCCTGCACGGCTACACCTTCGGCGGCCACCCGGTCTCCGCGGCGGTCGGCCTCGCCAACCTCGACCTGTTCGAGCGCGAGAACCTCAACCAGCACGTCCTGGACAACGAGGGCGCCTTCCTCTCCACCCTGCAGAAGCTGCACGACCTGCCGATCGTCGGCGACGTCCGCGGCAACGGCTTCTTCTACGGCATCGAGCTGGTCAAGGACAAGGCGACCAAGCAGTCCTTCAACGACGAGGAGACCGAGCGCGTCCTGTACGGCTTCCTCTCGAAGGCCCTGTTCGAGAACGGCCTGTACTGCCGTGCCGACGACCGTGGCGACCCGGTCGTCCAGCTCGCCCCGCCGCTGATCTCCAACCAGGAGACCTTCGACGAGATCGAGCAGATCCTGCGCGCCACCCTCACGGAGGCGTGGACCAAGCTCTGATCGTCGGATCAGCGGTCTGATCATCCGGCCCCGGCGCCGCCCGTTCGAGTGAGAACGGCGGCCCGGGGCCGCGTGCTGTCCGGGCTCCGCTCGCGGACCTGCCTAGCGTGCACGTGACCGATCGGCCCAGCCTTCGTTCCCCCGGACGTGGGAAGGCACGGCAAAACGGATCAGAACCGAGGTGTACGCCCATGGAGGCCCCGCCGGACAACGACGTGCTGTGGGCACGCGCCCTGCACTTCAGCCACCCGGACGGCTCACCGGGTGTCACCGGCATCTCGCTGGGCGTGCGGGAGGGCGAGATCCTCGCCGTCAGCGGCCCGCGCGGCAGCGGCAAGACGACGCTGCTGAGGTGCCTGGCCGGTCTGGTCCCGGCGCAGGGCGGCGAGGTCTGGTTCAACAGCAAGGCCGTGCACCGGATGGGCCCGTTCACCCGCGAGCGGCTGCGCCGCGACCGCTTCGGCTGGATCGACCCGGCCCCGACCCTCGTCCCCGAGCTGAACGTCTGGGAGAACACGGCCCTGCCCCTGATGCTGCGCGGCACCGGCCGCCGCCGGGCCAAGGTGGCCGCGCTGGAGTGGCTGGAGCGCCTCGACGTCGGCGACAAGGCCCGCAAGCACCCGTCCGAGCTCCAGCAGGCCGAACGCCAGCGCGTCTCCATCGCCCGCGCCCTCGCCCCCGCACCCACGGTCCTCTTCGCCGACGAGCCGACGGCCCCGCTGCACCGCGCCGACCGCGCCCACGTCCTGCGCACCCTCACCACGGCGGCCCGCTCGCACGGCATCACGGTCGTCCTCGCCACGCACGACGCGGAGACGGCGGCCCTCGCCGACCGCAAGGTCGATCTCCTGGACGGCCGCCGGGTGAACACGGTCCACCTGCCGCCGGTCCCCGAAGCGGAAGGCCGGGCCGAGTGCTCAGTCTCCGTCTGACCCGCACCGCCCGGCCGACCGTGCACCTGCGCCGCCTCCTCGTGGCCGCGGCGGCCGCCGGCACGGGCTTCCTGCTGCTGTCCGCCCTCGGCTACGCGCTGGCCCACCCGGACCACTCGACGGCGGCGCTCCTGCGCCTGTCCTGGTGCGCGATCCCCGCCGCGAGCACGGTGTACCTCGCGGTCGCGGTGGCCCGCACCGACCCCGGCGCCAAGCCGCGCTCCGGTCTCTCCGCCTTCGGCCTGGGCCCTGCCCGCCTGATGGCGATCGCCGCCCTCAACACGGCCCTCGCCTGCACCCTGGGCTCCCTGCTGGCCCTCCTGGTCTTCCTCCACCTGCGCGGCGACCTCACGGGCATGCCCTTCGACGGCGCGGCGAAGGACTTCCTGGCAGCCGACAAGTCCCTGCCCGTCCCGGCGGCCCTCACCCTCCTGGCCACCCTCCCGGTCCTCGCCTCCACGACGGTCGCCCTGACCCTCCGCCCCCGCGACCTGCCCCACCCCGGCACCCGCACCCGCATCTACGGCCGCTTCGGCGCCTACGGCAGAACCGCAAAACCCGAAACCTTCGGCACCTACGGCCGCTTCGGCGCCCGCTTCTTCCGCGGCCCGACGACCGGCACCCAACCCGCTGAGGGCACCCAGCCACCACTTCAGCCCGCGGGCAGTCGTGCCGCTGGGGCGGCACGGGTGGGCGCGGACGGCACCCTGCAAGCGCCGGTGAGCGAATCCCACCCCCCGGCCCCAGCCGACCTCACCGACGACACCCCGGCCCCGCTCCCCGACCTCCCCGCCGCCCAACCCACTGCCGCCCCACCCTCCGGCCTCCCCTGGGGCATCGCCGTCCTCGCCGCAGGCCTCGCCGTGGAGTCCTACGCCGGCGTCACCGAAACCGCCCCGCACACCACCCTCCCCGGCGGCCTGGCCGGCGGCCCCGCCGGCGTCCTCGCCGGCTGGGCTCTCACCGCCCTCGGCCTGGTTCTCACCGCCCCCGGCCTCACCCACCTCTGCGGCCGCCTCCTCCAGTCCGTCCGCCCCGGCGCCCGCCGCCTCCTCGCCGGCCGCGTCCTGATGGCGGAAGCCACCCGCATCGGCCGCCCCCTCGGCGTCGTCTGCGCGGTGGCGTCGGCCGCCTTCGCGGCCACCGCCCTCTACGGCGACGACGGCAGCGCCCCCGCCTTCGGCCCCCTCACCGCCCTCGGCGGCCTCGTGGTGGCCGGCTGCACGGTCGCCACCCTGCTCACCGCCGCCGTCGAGGCCCGCCAGTCCCGCGCCGACACCACCGCGGCCCTGCTCCGCCTGGGCGCTCCGGCGACCGTGCTGCGCAGCGCGGCGGCCCTGCGCGCCGGTGCGCTGCTGGCCCTCTTCGGCCCCCTCACCCTGCTGATCGCGAAGCTCGCCGCTCTCCCGCTCGCCCGCTGAGAGGCCGTACGAGCCGTACGAAAAAATCCGGACCCGGCGATGACTTTCGCCGCGCCCCCCGGTCTATCCCCGCGAACGGCACGACACCCGAGGGAGAGACCCCATGTACCAGCAGATGATCTTCGTGAACCTGGCCACCGACGACGTCGCCGCGTCGCGGAAGTTCTTCACGGAGCTCGGCTACTCGATCAACCCGCAGTTCAGCAACGACGACTGCTCCTGCGTCGTGATCAGCGACACGATCATCGCGATGCTGCTGAGCAAGCAGCGCTACGCCGACTTCACGAAGAAGGAGATCGCCGACTCGACGAAGACCAGCGAGGTGCTGATCTGCCTGAGCGCGGAGAGCCGCGAGAAGGTCGACGAGCTGGTGGAGAAGGCGGTCGCGGCCGGCGGCACGGCGAACGACGACGTCCAGGACCAGGGCTTCATGTACGGCCGTTCCTTCGAGGACCTCGACGGCCACAGCTGGGAGGTCGTGTGGATGGACCCGGCGGCGGTGCAGGGCTGAGCCCGCGAAGCGTAATCCCTGTGCCTGGCATGGGCCGAGCGGACGAGCCCGGCCCATGCGGCCCACGGCGCCTTCACGACAGGTCGGTCGGCGCCGGATTCCACTTGTACTGCACGTCGTCCTCGTTCTTGAGCAGCACTCCGGCCTGCGCCATGCGGTCAAGAATGTCCAACAGCATGTCTCCCAGGGGATATCCGTCGATCCAGAACATCCGCTTCACCGAGGAGAACGTCTGGTCACGCGGAAAGACGCCCAGAAAGACACCGAGCCGGTACGCCGCGACGTCGTCGTCGAGCCAGTCGGCCAGCACATCCTTGAGCTCCATGCCGTCT
Source organism: Streptomyces sp. NPDC001980 (assembly GCF_040296885.1). NCBI lineage: Bacteria > Bacillati > Actinomycetota > Actinomycetes > Kitasatosporales > Streptomycetaceae > Streptomyces > Streptomyces sp. NPDC001980. Next base: position 107,050 of record NZ_JBEOYD010000007.1, read on the forward strand.
TCCAGTCTCCAGACCAAGTCCTCACCACCAATGGGTCCGTCCGGGCGGTCTGCCCGGCGCCGCTGCTCTTCCATGCCTTCGACTTCCGTCAGGAACGCCTGGACCTCCTCCATGGACTGGGCGTCGACGGCCATCCAGTCGCCCTGGGTGGACTGGATCCGGCCGTTGTAGCCGTCGGGTGACACGCCGTTCTCGTCCGGCCCGAGCATGACGTGGAACCTGTTGTCGCGTTCCTGCCGTCCGGCCAGCCCGCGCGAGGAGAGCACATTGCCCCTGATGACCCAGAGCGGGTCCTTGGACTGACCGCCCGGGAGCCAGTTCGGCCGTCTCGAATAGTGCATCTTCGACAGATCGTCCTGGGTGGTCGAGAGACCCGGGGGCGTGTCCGCGCCGTCGTCGACGACGATGTTCCCGTCCTCGTCCAGATTGTCCTCATAGTCCGCTGGTCGGCCTCCCAGGGTGCGTCCGCGTGCGACGGCTACTCGGGCGGCGGCACATCGACGTCGTCCCCGGTGAACGACCCCTGCACCACGACCGTCGACCAGTACCGCTCGGCGGTGAACGACTGGCTGCGCAGCTACAACCTCGGTGGCTGGTGGGACACCCCGCCCGTCTTCGTCACCGACGTCGACTCGGCCCTGGCCACGATCGACACCACGAACGGCGAGGAGAAGCTGGCGCCCGGCGCCGACAGCTTCGATCACATCAACCCGAAGCCGGCGGGCATCGGCGCCATCGTCGGCGCCTACAACTCTCCGCACAACTCCTGGAACCTGGACGACGGCGACGGCGACGGCTACACCTTCGCCAACGACACCGCGCCCACCGACACCGCCTATGCGACGGCCGACTCCACGGTGGGCAACAATCCGCTCACTCTGAGCGGAGGCACCACCTGGACCAACGACACGACCCGCGGCGAGGTGCTGAGCCTCGACGGGACCAGCGGCTACGCCGCCTCCGCCAGCAGCGCGCTGAACACGACCGGCAGCTACTCCGTCTCCGCGTGGGTCGACATGTCCTCCCTGCCCAGCCACAACGCCACCATCGCCGCCCAGGACGGCGCCCAGACCAGTCCCTTCATGCTCCAGTACAACGACTACGCCGGCACCCCCGGCTGGTCGTTCAGCCTCAGCAAGAGCGACACCGCCGGCACCGACTTCTGGAACGCCTACGCGGCCGGCGCCACCGCGGGCACCTGGACACAACTCCTCGGCACCTACGACGCCACCACCCAGACAGCCAAGCTGTACGTCAACGGCACCCTCGCCGCCACCGTCACCGGTGCCACCTCCTGGAGTTCCTCCGGTGCCTTCACCGTCGGCCGGGGCCGGTACAACGGCGCGGCCACCGACTTCGTGCCGGGCGCCGTCAGCCACGTCCAGGCCTGGAACTACGCCCTCACCCCCGAGGAGGCCGACGCGCTGAACCGACAGCTGCTGTGAGGCCGCCCAGGCACCACTGATCGCCCCGCCGCGGCCGGGAGACGGATGTCTCCCGGCCGCGGTGCGGGGCTGATGCCTAGCATGGGCGGGTGCATCCGACACCCGCCCAGCCGCACCCCGTCCAGCCAGGCTCCGCGCCGCAGCACCGGGCCGCCCGCGACCGTGAGATCGAGTCCCTCGCCGAGTTCGACGAGGTCGTCGCCGCGCACGGCACGCTCGCCCAGTACCGCGTCCAGGCCGTCGATCTGACGGGCCGTACGGACGTTCTGCTGACCACCGACACCACCGGCGCCGTCTTCCTCGGCTGCCCGATGTCCCCCGAGGCCGCCGCCCGGGCCGGCGCGTCCGGCGCCCTGGTGTTCCCGCCGGTCCCGGACCTCCCCTTCGATCCCTACCGCGCCTTCGTCTACACGCCCGATGAACTGTTCGACTCGCTCGACGCGGGCTACGAGGCGACCCCGGACGCCCGCTCGTACGCCTGGTTCCAGCAGACCAAGGCGGACGGCGACATATTCGGCTCGATGCTGCGCTCCATCCACGACGACGCGGTCTCCGACGCACTGGACGAACTCCTCGTCGGCGCCCGGGTGGTGGGCGTGATGGGCGGGCACTCGATGGCGCGCGGCACCGCGGAGTACGCCGGTGCCGCCCGGCTCGGCCGGGAGCTGGCACGGGCCGGCTTCACGGTGGCGACCGGCGGCGGCCCGGGCGCGATGGAGGCGGCGAACCTGGGCGCGTACGCGGCGCCCTTCGACGACGGGATGCTGGACGAGGCGCTGGAGCTCCTCGCCAAGGCACCGTCGTTCCGGCCGTCCGTCACCGACTGGGCGCGCGCCGCCTTCGAGGTCCGCGAGCGCTGGCCGGACGGCGGCCCGTCGGTCGGCATCCCCACCTGGTTCTACGGCCACGAGCCGCCGAACGCCTTCGCCGCGCACATCGCCAAGTACTTCGCCAACGCCACCCGCGAGGACGGCCTGCTGGCCCGCTCCAACGCCGGTGTGGTGTTCCTGCCGGGCGCCGCCGGGACCGTCCAGGAGATCTTCGACAACGCGACGCCCAACTACTACGAGTCACGGGGCGAACCGACCCCGATGGTGCTCGTGAACGAGGCGCACTGGAGCGAGAAACTGCCGGCCTGGCAGCTGCTGACCTCGCTCGCGGGGGAGCGCGCGATGGCGTCCCGTATCGCCCTGGTTGACCGGATCGAGCAAGCTTCACAAGCGCTGAAACGTCTCAGCGATTAATAAGCAGGCAAAGTCAACGCCCGTGGACCGCATATGCATTGACACTACTTACGGAGCGCTTATAGACCTGTGAGCCTCTAGGGGATTCTGATGCCTCACCTCACGGTTGCGTCAATTCCCTCACTACCCCCCGCAGTTATGCACTCAGTAAGGACAAACGTGTCCATATCCCGCCGCAGTGCACGTCGTTCCGTGCGCATCCTGGGTGTTGCCTCCGCGTCGGCCGCGCTGGTCCTGGGCGTCTCCAGCAGCGCCCTCGCGTGCAACATCTCCGAGTTCTCCGCCGAAGCCACCTGCGACGGCTCCAACGGTGTCATCAACGTCAAGGACATCGACGCCTCAGGTACTCCGGCCACCATCACCGTCTTCCTCGAGAGCAACGGCGCCGACGCGAAGCAGGTCGGCGACGCCCAGACCGTCAAGGGCTCCAAGGCAGGCACGACGGTCACCTTCTCCGAGGACTGGGCGCCCGACGCGACGTACCGCGTCCACGTCAAGGTCGACAGTGGCAAGATCCAGATCGACACGGACATCACGCCCAACCTGACCACCCCGTCGACGGCGTGCAAGTCCACCCAGAGCTCCAGCCCCTCCCCCTCGGACACGACCACCCCGTCGCCGTCCGCCACGGAGACCACCCCGGCCGAGTCGGACTCCCCGACCCCGTCGGCCTCGGACAGCACCACCGCCCCGGCGACCACGTCGGACAACGCCCCGTCCCCGGCCGTCGGTGAGTCGAACCTCGCCGAGACCGGTGCGAACTCCAACACCGGCCTGATCGCCGGTATCGCCGCCGCGCTCGTGGTGGTCGGCGGTGGCGCCGTCTGGTTCGGCATGCGCCGTCGTGGGGCGCACAGCGGTAACTGACGCGCCGCTCACCCGTACACCGTCGAGGCCCGTCCCCGTATCCCCGGGGGACGGGCCTCGGCCGTACCGGCGAAGCCCTCAGTCCAGTACGACGGTCTCCGCCGCGTCGAACTCGACGCCCACCGCGTCCCCGGCCTCCGGCGCCGCCCGCAGCGCGCAGGCCGCCTCCAGGCGGGGCCCGTCCTGGGGCTGGAGGTGGACGGTGACATGGGTGCCCTGGAAGGTGCGGGCGGCCACCGTGCAGGGCAGCCCCGCGTCGGCGGCGACGAGCCGTACCCCCGCCGGCCGCACCAGCAGCGTCCGCGGGCCCTGCGCCGAGCCCTCGGGCACCGGCAGCTTCCCCCACGGCGTCACCGCGACCGTTCCCTCGACGGTCGCCGGGACCACGTTGCCGAAGCCGAGGAAACGGGCCACGAACTCGTCCGCGGGCCGTTGCCAGACGTCCAGGGGCGTGCCGGACTGGGCGATCCGCCCGTCCCGCATCACCACCACCCGGTCGGCCAGCGCGAACGCCTCGCCCTGGTCGTGCGTCACCGCCAGCACGGTGGTGCCCAACCGCCCGAACAGCTCCCGGAGTTCGACCACGAGCCGCTCCCGCAGCGAGCGGTCGAGCTGCCCCAGCGGTTCGTCGAGCATCAGCAGCCGGGGCCGGGGCGCCAGCGCCCGCGCGAGCGCGACCCGCTGCTGCTCACCGCCGGAGAGCCCGGCGACGGCCCGCCGGGCCGCCCCCGGAAGTCCCACCAGCTCCAGCAACTCGCCCACACGCTCGGCCTGTTGCGCTTTTCCGGCGCCCCGCATCCGAAGCCCGAAGGCCACGTTCCCGCCCACGTCCCGCTGCGGGAACAGCTGGTGGTCCTGGAACATCAGCCCGACGCCCCGCCGGTGCGCCGGCACCCGCGCCTGGTCATGGCCGTCAAGCAACACCCGCCCGGAGCCGAGCGGTTGCAGCCCCGCCACCACCCGCAGCAATGTCGACTTGCCGCTCCCGCTCGGCCCGAGCACGCACACCACCTCGTGCTCGGCCACCTCCAGGCCCACGGCGTCGAGCACGGCCCGCCCGCCGAACCGCACGGTGGCCTGCTCCAGTTCGAGAAGCGGCATCAGAACTCCCCCGTCCGGTCGGTCCGCAGCCGCTCCAGGACCAGCAGCGCCACCGCGCACACCACCATCAGAATCGTGGAAAGGGCCATCGCCTGGCCGTAGTTGAGATCTCCGGGGCGGGACAGCAGCCGGGCCACGGCGACCGGCAGGGTCGGGTTGTCGGGCCGCGCGATGAACACCGTCGCCCCGAACTCCCCCAGCGACACCGCGAACGCGAAGCCCGCCGCGATCAGCAGCGCCCGCCGCACCAACGGCAGATCGACCTCCCGCCACACCCGCCAGGGCGACGCCCCGAGCACGGCCGCCGCCTCCCGCAGCCGCGCGTCCACGGCACGCAGCACGGGCAGCATGGTCCGTACGACGAAGGGCACGCCGACCAGCGCCTGGGCGAGCGGGACGAGGATCCAGGACTGGCGCAGGTCCAGCGGCGGCTTGTCGAGTGCGATCAGGAACCCGAAGCCGACCGTCACCGCGGACACCCCGAGCGGCAGCATCAGCAGCGCGTCGAACCCCCGTACGAGGCGCCCCGCGTCCCGCCGGGCCAGCGCGGCGGCGGCGAGCCCGCCGATCACCACCGCGACGGCGGTGGCGACGACCGCGTACTGCAGCGAGTTGACGACCGACTCGATCGGCGCGACCAGGAAGGTCCCGCCGTCGGCATCGCCCAGCGCCCGGTAGTACCCGAACCCGCCGTCCAGCGACCGCCTCACCAGCACGGCCAGCGGCAGCACGAGGAGGACGGCGACGGTGGCGAGGACCCCGCCGAACAGCGTCCACTGCCCGGCCCCGCGCGGCCGGCGCGCCGTCCCCGCCGGGTCCACCAGCCTCAGCGCGCTCTCCCGCCGCCGTACCGTCCACGCGTGCACGGCGAGGATCGCGCCGACCGCGGCGAACTGCACGAGGGTGAGGACGGCGGCCGTGGAGAGGTCGAAGATCTCGGAGGTCTGCCGGTAGATCTCCACTTCGAGGGTGGAGAACGTCGGCCCGCCGAGGATCTGCACCACGCCGAAGGAGGTGAAGGTGAACAGGAAGACCATCAGCGCGGCGGCGGCCACGGCGGGCGCGAGCGCGGGCAGGGTGACCTTCCGCCAGGCGCCGAGCGGAGACGCGCCGAGCATCCGGGCGGCCTCCTCCTGCCGCGGGTCCAGCTGGGCCCACAGCCCGCCCACGGTCCGTACGACGACCGCGTAGTTGAAGAAGACGTGCGCCAGCAGGATGGCCCAGACGGTGGTGTCGAGCCGTACGCCCCACAGCTCGTCCAGCAGGCCGCCCCGCCCGACGAGCGCGAGGAACGCGGTCCCCACCACCACCGTCGGCAGCACGAAGGGAACCGTCACCACGGCCCGCAGCACCTGCTTGCCCGGGAAGTCGAGGCGGGCGAAGACATAGGCGGCGGGCAGCGCGGCCAGCAGGGTGAGCGCGGTGGAGGCGAGCGCCTGCCAGGTGGTGAACCAGAGCACATGCCGGATGTCGGACTGCGCCACCACATCGGCGATCCGGCCGAACCGCCACACCCCGTCGACCCTCAGCCCGCGCGTGACGATCGCCGCGACCGGCCAGGCGAAGAAGACGGCGAAGAACGCGACCGGCCCGAGCATCAGCCCGAGCCGCGCCGCGCTCCCGCGCCGGCCGGCTGCTGCGGCTACTTCAGTACGAGTGACGTCCACGTCTTGACCCACTGGTCACGGTTGGCGGCGATCTTGTCGGGCGCCATGGTCTCGGGATCCTGGGCGGCGGGCCCGTACTCGGTGAACTCGGCAGGCACGCTCGCGCCCGTCACCACCGGGTACACGAACATGTTCAGCGGCATGTCCTCCTGGAACTCCTTGGAGACCAGGAAGTCGATGAGCGCCTTGCCGCCCTTGGTGTTCCCCGCGTTGCTCAGCAGCCCGGCGAACTCGATCTGCCGGAAGCAGGTGCCGGTCGCGACGCCGGTGGGCGCGGTGCTCGGCTTCGGGTCGGCGTAGATCACCTCGGCGGGCGGGGAGGAGGCGTACGAGACGACGAGCGGCCGGTCGCCCCCCGCCTTCTTCCCGCCGGCCGAGCCGGAGAACTCCTCGTTGTAGGCCTGCTCCCAGCCGTCGACGACCTTGACGCCGTTCGCCTTGAGCTTCTTCCAGTAGTCCTGCCACCCTCCCTCCCCGTACTGCGCGGCGGACCCGAGCAGAAAGCCGAGCCCCGGCGAGGAGGTGGACGCGTTCTCGGTAACGAGGAGGTTCTTGTACTGCGGCTTCACGAGGTCGGCGTACGACGTCGGCGGGGTCAGCTTGTGCTTGCTGAAGTACGCCTTGTCGTAGTTGACGCAGATGTCGCCGTAGTCGATGGGCGTGACGCGGTGCTTGGCCGCGTCGAGCTGGTACGCCGTGCCGACCGTGCCGAGCCCCTTCGCCTCGTACGGCTGGAAGAGACCGTTGTCGAGGGCCCTGGAGAGCAGGGTGTTGTCGACGCCGAAGAAGACGTCGCCCTGCGGGTTGTCCTTGGTCAGGATCGCCTTGTTGACGGCCTGCCCGGCGTCGCCGTCCTTGAGGACCCTGACCTTGTAGCCGGACTGCTTCTCGAAGTCCTGGAGCACGTTCTTGGAGACGGCCCACGAGTCGTGGCTGACCAGGGTGACGGTCTTGGAGTCGGCCTCGGAACCCGACGACGAACACGCGGACAGCGTGACGAGGCCGAGCCCGACGGCCGCGGCCAAGAAGGTCCTTGTGTGCACTGGTGTTTTCCTCCTGGGGTTGACCAGGAAGAGACGCGGCCCTGCCCGCGGTGTGCGGGCAGGGCGCAACAGCTTGAGTGATGACCGAACTTCCTACCCAGAATGACCTGGGCGAGGTTCAGAGGGTCTGCGGCCCGATTGCCGCACTCTCAGCGCTGTGGCGCTCCCCTGTCGGAATATGAAGATGTACCTACGGCCCTCAGATTACCGCTCGGTTGCCGCGAGCTGACCACAGGCTCCGTCGATCTCCTGCCCACGGGTGTCCCGGACCGTCACCGGCACACCGTGCGCCTCGATCGCCTCGACGAACGCCTTCTCGTCCTCCGGCCGCGACGCGGTCCACTTCGAACCCGGAGTCGGGTTCAGCGGGATGAGGTTGACGTGCACGGGCTTGCCCTTGAGCAGCCGCCCCAGCCGGTCCCCGCGCCACGCCTGGTCGTTGATGTCGCGGATGAGCGCGTACTCGATCGACAACCGCCGACCGCTCTTCTCGACGTACTCGAACCCGGCGTCGAGGACCTCGCGCACCTTCCACCGCGTGTTCACGGGGACGAGGGTGTCGCGCAGTTCGTCGTCGGGCGCGTGCAGCGAGATCGCCAGCCGGCACTTGAAGCCCTCGTCGGCGAACCGGTGGATGGCCGGGACCAGTCCGACGGTCGAGACGGTGATCCCGCGCTGCGAGAGCCCGAGCCCGTCCGGCGCGGGGTCGGTCAGCGCCCGGATCGCTCCGACCACCCGCTTGTAGTTGGCGAGCGGCTCGCCCATCCCCATGAAGACGATGTTCGACAGTCGCGCGGGCCCGCCGGGCACGTCCCCGTCCCGGAGCGCCCGCATCCCGTCCACGATCTGGTGCACGATCTCCGCGGTGGACAGGTTCCGGTCCAGCCCCGCCTGCCCGGTCGCACAGAACGGGCAGTTCATCCCGCACCCCGCCTGCGAGCTGATGCACATGGTCACCCGGTCCGGGTAGCGCATCAGCACCGACTCGACGAGCGTGCCGTCGAACAGCCGCCACAGCGTCTTGCGCGTCGTCCCCTCGTCGGTCGACAGATGCCGTACGACCGTCATCAGCTCGGGGAACAGCGCGTCCCTCAGCTTGTCCCGCGAACCGGCCGGGATGTCGGTCCACTGCTCGGGGTCGTGCGCGTACCGCGCGAAGTAGTGCTGCGAGAGCTGCTTGGCACGGAACGGCTTCTCCCCGACCTCGGCCACCGCGTCCTTGCGCTCGGCGGGCGAGAGATCGGCGAGATGCCGCGGCGGCTTCTTGGCTCCGCGCGGCGCGACGAAAGTGAGTTCTCCGGGTGCAGGCATAACCCCTCCAGTGTCGCAGATCCACTGAGGTGGCCCGCGACCGAAGGTCCGGCGGGGTCCAGGGGGCCGGGGGCTCAGCCCCTGACGGTGGTGATGAGGGCGAAGAGGGCGCCGAAGGGGTCGAGGAACATGGCGAAGCGGCCGATGCCCGGTGCCTCGGTGACCGGGATGAGGACGGTGGCTCCGGACTCGGTGGCCCTGGCGAACGTGGCGTCGCAGTCGCTCACCTCGAAGTACGGATGCCATTCCGGCGTCGATCCGGCGTCGAGGTTCTCCTGGGGCAGTTGCATCAGCCCGCCGTGGGCCGCCGTCGCGCCGGCGCCGGCCGGGGTGAGGATCGTGTAGGTCAGTTGCGGGCCCATCGGCACATCCCGCGTCTGCCAGGAGAACACCGACGCGTAGAACGCCTTCGCCGCGCTCGCGTCGGTGGTGTAGAGCTCCGTCCGCGACAGGCTGCCCGGCACGGCGACGAGGTCCAGGCCCTGGGTCTCGCCCGGCTGCCAGACCGCGAAGTCCGCGCCGGTGGGGTCGGTGAAGGCGGCCATGCGGCCGGCGGTGAAGACGTCCGCCGGGGCGACCCGGACGCTGCCGCCCGCCTGCTCCACGGCCTTGGCGGTGGCGTCGGCGTCCGGGGTGTGGAAGTACACCGTCCAGGACGGGCTCGCGCCCTCCTCGGTGAGCGGGCCGATCCCGGCCACCGTCCCGCCGTCCTGCTCGAAGAAGCCGTAGCCGCCCGCCTCCGGTCCCGCCGAGCGGTGCTCCCAGCCGAAGACGGCGGAGTAGAAGGCGGCGGCCGCGTCGGTGTCCGGGGTGCCCAGGTCGAGCCAGTTCGGGGCGCCGGGAACGTAGGTGGTCGTCAGCATGGTGGGGTCCTCCTCGGTCCTCGCCGGTCCTCGCCGGTCACCAGGTCACGGGCAGCGTACGCGGTCCGCGGATCAGGCCCTGGCGCTGGAACTCGACCTCCTCGGGGGTACGGCCGGCCGGATGCCGGGGAAGCGGGCGAGGACCGAGCCGATCATGATCTCGGCCTCCATGCGGGCCATGATCGCGGCCATGCAGTGGTGGGGGCCGTGGCCGAAGGCCAGGTGGGGACCGCCCGTGCGGTCGAAGTCCAGGTCGTCGGGGTCGGTGAAGACGGCGGGGTCCCGGTTGGCGGCGACGTAGGCGTTGTGGACGACGTCACCGGCCCGGATCAGCCGGCCGCCGACCTCGACGTCCTCGACGGCGACCCGCGGGATGCCGACGCCGTTGCGGTGCGGGACGTAGCGGAACAGCTCGTCCACCGCCTTGGGCAGCAGCTCCGGCTCGCGGCGCAGCCGGTCCAGGTGCCTGGGATGGGTGAGCAGCGCGTACATCATCGAGCCGCTGTTGTTGCGGACCGCATGGCCGCCGCTGACCTGGATGGCGGTGGCCAGGGAGATCGCCTCGTCGTCGGTGATCTCGCCGTCCGCGGTGGCCTGGGCCAGCACTCCGGCGAGGTCCTCGCGGGGCTCCTCGCGGCGGCTCTGCAGCAGCTCGGCGATCCGGGCCCGGGTGGTCCGGGCGGCCTCCCGGGCGCGTTCCTCGGCGTCGGGGCCGGCGGAGAGCAACGCCTCGCCGGTCGCCGCCCAGCGGTGCCAGTCCTTCTCGTCGACGCCGAGGAAGTCACGGATCACGGCGATCGGGAAGGGGCCGTGCAGATGCTCCATGAGGTCGGCGGGCGGGCCCGCCGCCTCCATCGTGTCGAGGAGTTCGCCGGCCCTGCGCTCCGCCATCGGCCGCAGCCGCTGCATGGCCCGTCCGGTGAAGGCACGGGCGACGACCCGGCGCAGCCGGTTGTGCCCGGGCGGGTCGATGTACTGCAGGCCGGCCGTCTGGGAGGCCACGGGCGCCGGGCGCATGCTGGTGACGTCGCGGCCGACGACCAGTTCCCGGGAGAAGCGCGGGTCGGAGGTGACGAAACGGACGTCCTCGTACCGGGTGACCAGCCAGGCTTCCCCCTCGCCGTACGCGAGTCTGACGCGGGTGACCGGCTCCTCGCGCAGCAGCTGGTCCAGGAACGGGTCCGGGTCGAGCGCGGGCAGATCGTCGACGGGCCACGACCGCACCGGCGGAGGAGGCGGGGTGGGGGACGGGGTGGAGGCCTGGGACGGGTCGAGAGGCATGGGCACACTCCCTGCGCGTCGGAGGAGACGGCGTCCTCACCGGAAGTCTGCCTCCCACCGGAATGACCATGCGATTTCTGCTGCGTCATCCGGGGCCGACATGCCGTCGAGCCCCCGCCCTGCGAAGGACGGGGGCTCACCTACGACAGCTGTACGCCGGCCGCTGCCGACGCTTGTGTACACCAGCCGAAAGCCGGCGTCCGAGTGGCTCAGCCGCTGCCGACGAACAGCACCATCAGCAGCCACACCACCGGCGCCGTCGGCAGCAGGGAGTCCAGGCGGTCCATGATGCCGCCGTGGCCCGGGAGGAGGGTGCCCATGTCCTTGATGCCCAGGTCCCGCTTGATCATGGACTCGCCGAGGTCGCCGAGCGTGGCGCTGGCCGCGACCGCGAGGCCCAGCAGCAGGCCCTGCCACCAGGTGCCGTCGTCGATCAGGAACTCCATGCACAGCGCTCCCGCGACCATCGCGAACAGCACCGCGCCGACCAGGCCCTCGCGGGTCTTGCCGGGGCTGATGCGCGGGGCGAGCTTGTGGGTGCCGAAGCGCCAGCCGACCGCGTAGGCGCCGGTGTCGCTGACCACCGTGAGGAGCAGGAAGGTCAGCACCCGGAAGGGGCCGTCCTCGGCGGTGAGCATCATCGCGACGAACGTCGCCAGGAACGGGACGTAGAACGCCGCGAAGAGACCCGCCGTGACGTCCTTGAGATAGCCGTCCGGCGGTTCCGTCATGCGCCAGACAAGGACCGCGAGGCCGGTGAGGGCCAGGGCGACCCAGGCGCCCTCGGCCCCCCGCGCGTACCCGGCGACCACCATCGCGGCGCCGCCCAGCGCCAGCGGGACCAGGGGCGCCTTGATGCTCTTGCGCTCCTGGAGCCGGCTGGTCAGTTCCCACAGGCCCACCACGACCGCGATCGCCACGACACCGACGAAGACGGCCTTGACGACGAACAGGGACGCCACGATCACGACGCCCAGTCCGACGCCGACCCCTATGGCCGCACCCAGGTCGCGCCCCGCGCTCTTCTTCTGCGGCGCGGGGGCCGGCTGTGGGGCGTCGGGCATGGGCTCCGGATTCTGCGGCGCCGCCGCGTTGGGCAGGGGCTGCGCCGACGGTGTGTCGTTGCGGAACGTCTCGTCTCGGAACAAGGGGCCGCTCAGCCGAGCGGCCCCCCTGTCACCGTCCTGGTCCGAGCCGTACGCGGGTACGTCGTCGGGCACGATGGGCATGGGGCGAGTCTGCTGCGCGTTCTGCGCATCGTACGCGGGACCCGCCGGGGCGGCTCCCTGGACATGCCCCTGGTCGTAGCCGTGGGCGCGACCGAAGTCGTACCCCTGGCCGGGACCCTGGGCAGGGCCTGCGCCCGCGCCGTACCCCTGGCCGGAGCCGTGGGCAGGGCCGGGGCCGTATCCCTGGCCGGAGCCGTGGTCGTACCCCTGGCCGGTGCCCTGATCGGTCGGTTCCCAGTACCCGGCCGGTGGTCCGGCCTGCCCGGGCTGCGGCCCGGCGTGCGGCGGGGCTCCCCAGGATGAGTCGTTCATCAGACTTCGAGAAGCTCCGCTTCCTTGTGCTTGAGGAGCTCGTCCACCTGTGCGACGTACTTCGCGGTGGTGTCGTCGAGCTCCTTCTCGGCGCGGCGGCCCTCGTCCTCGCCGACCTCGCCGTCCTTGATCAGCTTGTCGATGGCGTCCTTGGCCTTGCGGCGGACGGAGCGGATGGAGACCTTGGAGTCCTCCGCCTTGCCCTTGGCGACCTTGATGTAGTCGCGGCGGCGCTCCTCGGTGAGCTCCGGGAACACCACCCGGATGATGTTGCCGTCGTTGCTCGGGTTGACGCCCAGGTCCGAGTCGCGGATGGCCTGCTCGATGTTGCGCAGGGCCGTCTTGTCGAACGGGGTCACGACCGCCATGCGCGGTTCCGGCACGGAGAACGAGGCCAGCTGGTTGATCGGCGTCGGCGCACCGTAGTAGTCGGCCACGATCTTGTTGAACATCGCCGGGTGCGCACGGCCGGTGCGGATCGCGGCGAAGTCCTCCTTGGCGACCACGACGGCCTTCTCCATCTTCTCCTCGGCTTCGAGGAGGGTCTCTTCGATCACCACTTGCTCCTGCGTGTCTTGAGTAAGGCCCGGCTGCGGTTCCGTTGCGGGGGCGGCGGCCGGCTGCGTCGCGTCTGCTTTCCCTGACGGTTCCCGACCGGCAGGACATTGTCCATCCCCCGGTCAGGGTGCGTCAGGCGGTGCCGGTCAGTCCCGGCTGCCCTGGTCGCCCACCAGCGTGCCGATCTTCTCACCCTTGACGGCGCGCCCGATATTGCCCTCCGTCACCAGCTCGAACACCAGGATCGGCAGCTTGTTGTCACGGCAGAGCGTGATCGCGGTGGCGTCGGCGACCTTGAGCTCGCGGGTGATGACCTCGCCGTAGCCGAGGGAGTCGAACTTGACGGCGTCGGGGTTGGTCTTGGGGTCGGAGTCGTAGACCCCGTCCACGCCGTTCTTGCCCATGAGCAGCGCCTCGGCGTCGATCTCCAGGGCGCGCTGGGCGGCGGTGGTGTCGGTGGAGAAGTACGGCATGCCCATACCGGCGCCGAAGATGACCACGCGGCCCTTCTCCAGGTGGCGCACGGCGCGCAGCGGGATGTACGGCTCGGCGACCTGCCCCATGGTGATCGCGGTCTGCACCCGGCTGTCGATGCCCTCCTTCTCCAGGAAGTCCTGGAGGGCGAGGCAGTTCATCACGGTGCCGAGCATGCCCATGTAGTCGGAGCGGGCCCGGTCCATGCCGCGCTGCTGGAGCTCGGCGCCGCGGAAGAAGTTGCCGCCGCCGATGACGACGGCGACCTGTGCGCCGTCGCGGACGACGGCCGCGATCTCACGGGCGATCTTGTGCACCACGTCGGGGTCCACGCCCAGGCCGCCGCCACCGGAGAAGGCCTCTCCGGACAGCTTCAGCAGAAACCGGCCGCGTACTTTGCCGTCGTCGCTCTTCTGGGCCTTGGTGGTCATGGAGATCCCGCCTCTTTCACGTGGTGCACATACAAAGAAGGCCATTGCCGGTGGGGTCGCTTTTCGCTGCCCGTGCGCGGCAATGGCCTCCTCGTCAGATCTGCCGCCGTCCGTCACGTCCCTGGGTGTGGCGGTGTGTACGGACGACTGCTGTCGACCGACCCTATCGGGATTTCCCCGCGGGTCGCGCGTCGATCGCGGTACGGACTCAGATGCCGACCTTGATGCGCGTGAAGCGCTTCAGGGTGACACCGGCCTCGTCCAGGACCTTCTGGACCGACTTCTTGTTGTCCAGCGCGTACGGCTGGCCGAGCAGCGTGGCGTCCTTGAAGAAGCCGTTGAGGCGACCCTCGACGATCTTCGGCAGGGCGGCCTCGGGCTTGCCCTCGGCGCGGGTGGTCTCCTCGGCGATGCGGCGCTCGGACTCGACGACGTCGGCCGGCACGTCCTCCTTGGCGAGGTACTTCGGCGCGAAGGCGGCGATGTGCTGGGCGATGCCCCGGGCGACCTCGGCGTTCGGCTTGTCCAGCTCGACGAGGACACCGATCTGCGGCGGCAGGTCGGGCATCGTGCGGTGCATGTAGGCGGTCACGTAGCCGTCGGCGTACTGCGCGAACCGGTCCAGGACGATCTTCTCGCCGAGGTTGGCGTTGGCCTCGTCGACGTACGCCTGGACGGTCTTGCCGGGCTCGATCTCGGAAGCGAGCAGCGCGTCCAGGTCCGCCGGGGCGGTCTTGGCGACGTGCTCGGCGATGGTGCTGGCAACGGCCTGGAACCGGTCACCCTTGGCGACGAAGTCCGTCTCGCACTTCAGCTCGACGAGGACGCCGGAGGAGTTGTCGTCGGCGATGATCGAGACCACGGCGCCGTTCTCGGCGGAGCGGCCCTCGCGCTTGGCGACGCCCTTCTGGCCCTTGATGCGGAGCGCCTCGACAGCCTTGTCGACATCGCCCTCGGCCGCGTCCAGGGCCTTCTTGCAGTCCATCATGCCGGCGCCGGTGAGCTCGCGGAGCTTCTTGACGTCAGCGGCGGTGTAGTTCGCCATGAGTCGTTAAGTCTTTCTCGAAGTCGGGAGATCTGCCCGATCCACGATCCACACGTAGATGTTGATCGCGAATCTATGGGTGAACGGCGGGGGCGTTCGGGATGTCGCCGCCCCCGCCGTCAACGCTGACGGGTCAGGCCTGCTCGGCGTCCGCGGCCGGAGCCTCGGCGGCCGGCGCCTCAGCAGCCGGAGCCTCGACAGCCGGAGCCTCGACAGCGGCCTCGGCGGCGGCCGGAGCCTCCGCCTGCTCGGCGTCGGCGACCTTCTCGGTCTCGGCAGAGGTCTGGACCTCGGGCTCGTCCGCCTTCTTCTCACCCTCGAGCAGGTCGCGCTCCCACTCGGCGAGCGGCTCGCCGGCGGCCTTCTCGCCCTTGTCACCGGTGGCGACACGGGAACGGGAGATGAGGCCCTCGGCGACCGCGTCGGCGATCACGCGGGTGAGCAGGGTGACGGAGCGGATCGCGTCGTCGTTGCCCGGGATCTTGTAGTCGACCTCGTCGGGGTCGCAGTTGGTGTCGAGGATCGCGACGACCGGGATGTTGAGCTTCCGGGCCTCACCGACCGCGATGTGCTCCTTCTTGGTGTCCACGATCCAGACGGCGCTGGGAACCTTGGACATCTCGCGGATACCGCCGAGGGTCTTCTCCAGCTTGGCCTTCTCGCGCGACAGCACGAGAAGCTCCTTCTTGGTCAGACCGGACGCGGCGACGTCCTCGAAGTCGATCTGCTCAAGCTCCTTGAGGCGCTGCAGACGCTTGTAGACGGTCGAGAAGTTGGTGAGCATGCCGCCCAGCCAGCGCTGGTTGACGAAGGGCATGCCGACGCGGGTGGCCTGCTCGGCGATGGCCTCCTGCGCCTGCTTCTTCGTGCCGACGAACATGACCGTGCCGCCGTGGGCGACGGTCTCCTTGACGAACTCGTAGGCGCGGTCGATGTACGACAGCGACTGGAGCAGGTCGATGATGTAGATGCCGTTGCGCTCGGTGAAGATGAAGCGCTTCATCTTCGGGTTCCAGCGACGGGTCTGGTGACCGAAGTGGACGCCGCTCTCCAGCAGCTCCCGCATCGTGACGACGGCCATGGCCGTATCTCCTTGAATTTCTCGGTTGTGCCGCGGGTGCCGGACGGCTCCCGCGCCTGACGCCCGTGTGCGCTGTGCCACGAAGGACCGAGAAGCGCTGACATCTGCTGTTGTTGGCCAGGTGTCGGGGCGTGCGAAGTCGACCCGGTGACCCGGATCGCCAGAAGAAGTGTACGGGACCGGCGAGGCACCGGGTGACGCCGCTGTCCACAACTCGGGAGTAATCCACAGGAACCGGCCATGATCGGCGGGGTGCGGGAGCGTTTGACCATGTTGGTCATGCGACGCGCGATGCGATGGATGTGGGCGGCGACGGCCTTGCCGCTGGCCCTGGGAGCGACCGCGGCCCGGGCCTGGGTCGCGGCGGACGGCCCGCCGCCCCCTGCCGGGCCGCCCGTGCCGGCGATCGCCCGCGCCTGGCCGGTGGGGGTACGACCACCGGTCCTGCGCGGCTGGGAACCACCGGCGACGGTGTACGGCCCCGGGCACCGGGGGGTCGATCTGGGCGCGGCCGCCGGTGATCCGGTACGGGCGGTGGCGGCGGGCCGGGTCTCCTATGCGGGGCGGGTGGCGGGGAGGGGGGTGGTGTCGGTGGCCCTGACGGGTACGGACCTGCGCACGACCTACGAGCCGGTGACGGCCACGGTGGAGAAGGGGCAGGAGGTGGCGGCGGGGGAGGTGGTGGGCACGGTGGAGCCGGGGGGCGCGCACTGCGGTGCTCGGTCATGTGTGCACTGGGGACTGCTCAGGGGGGACGAGTACGTGGACCCGTTGCTGCTGTTGCCGGCGTGGCTGCGGGATCGGGGGCCGTCGCGGCTGTTGCCGGTGTTGGGGGTGCCGCTGCCGGAAGGGTGAGCCGGGGTTTCCGTTGCCGGAGGGGTGACGGGGGCCGGTCGCGCGACTGCGGGCCGGTGGGGGCTGGTCGCGCAGTTCCGCGCGCCCCTGACGGGGCGCTGTCCAGCCGCCCCCTTCAGCTACTCAGCTGCGGGCAGGCGTGCCGCAGGGCGGCACGGGTGGGCGCTGGGGTCCCCCCTCTGGGGGAGGCACCCTGCAAGCGCCGGTAAGCGTCCCCACCCCCGGCCCCCCACCTGCCTCAGCCCTGCACACCCCGCAACGCCATGGCCACCGCCGCGTCCGTGATCACCACCGGATCCTCCGCCGCCCCCAGCTCGATCCGCCGTACCGCGGCGTCCACGACCCCCTGCACCAGCATCGCCGCCAGCCGAGGCTGGCCATGCCCCAGCTCCCCCAGCGCCTCCACGATCATCGCGACCAGCCCGCCGTGCGCGGCCCGGATCTTCTCCCGCGCCCCCGCGTCCAGCTCGCTCGCCGAGATCGCGACCACCGCCCGGTGCCGCCGGTCCCCGACCAGGGCCAGCTGCTGCCGCACATACGCCTCGACCTTGCCCTCGGCGGAAGCCGCCCGCTCCATCGCCGTCGCGACCTCCGCCGCCCACACGGGGAAGTCGACCTCGCACAGCTCCTCGACCACGGCGGCCCGGGAACGGAAGTACTCGTAGACGGACGACCGCGCGAGCCCCGTGCGCTCGGCGAGCGCGGGGAACGTCAGCGCTTCCGTCCCGCCCTCGGACAGGAGGGACCGCGCCGCGTCCAGCAGGGCGGCTCGCTGCATCGACCGGTGCTCGGCCACGGAGGCCGCTCGAATCCTTGGCACGTCGACCACTTTACGGACGCGCCGGGCCGGACGGGAGACAGCACGACCGAGAGGCGGCCCGCCCGGCCGCGGCCGTCGGCCGGAAACCCCCGGTCAGCGGCCGAAACTCGCCAGCTTCGCCCGCAGTTGCAGCACCGACTTGGTGTGGATCTGGCTCACCCGGCTCTCGGTGACCCCGAGCACGTTCCCGATCTCGGCGAGCGTGAGCCCCTCGTAGTAGTAGAGGGTCACCACGGTCTTCTCCCGCTCCGGCAGGGTGTTGATCGCCCGCGCCAGGAACCGCCGCAGCTCCCGGTCCTCGGCCACCTCCACGGGGTTGTCCGCGGCGGTGTCCTCCAGCGTGTCCATGACGCTCAGGCCGTCGCCGCCCTCGCCCCCGACGTGCAGCAGTTCCTCCAGCGCCACCACGTTGGCCAGCGACAACTGGCTGAAGACGGCGTGCAGCTCGTCCACCTCGATGCCCAGCTCGGCGGCCACCTCGCTCTCCGAGGGCGTGCGCCGCAGCCGCGCCTCCAGGGTGGCGTAGGCCCGCTCCACGTTCCGGGCCTTCTGCCGGACCGAGCGCGGGATCCAGTCCAGCGCCCGCAGCTCGTCGATCATCGCGCCCCGGATCCGGGTGATCGCGTACGTCTCGAACTTGATCTCCCGGTCGACGTCGAACTTCTCGATCGCGTCGATGAGCCCGAACACCCCGGAGGAGACGAAGTCGGCCTGCTCCACGTTGGGCGGCAGGCCCACGCTCACCCGCCCGGCCACGTACTTGACCAGCGGCGAGTAGTGCAGGATCAGCTGTTCCCGCAGCCGGTCGTCCCCCGTCGCCTTGTACGACCGCCACAGCTCGTCGAGCGTCGAGGGAGCGGGCGGCCGCACGCTGCCACCGTCGCGGGCGGCTGGGGGGAGCGCCGCCCGGTCGGACCCGGAGGTGTGCTGGGGCATTCGTCGCCTTGTGCCGTTCTGCCGTGAAGTGCCAGGAAGTGCTGTGTTGTGCCGTGGAGCGGAGTGAGCGGGGAGTGAAGAGCGATGGTCGGGCGAGGTGTCGGTCTCATGACGGTTGGCACGGTCTGCGCCAGGCCTTTCGTGAGCGTAGCGTGACTGAGGAGTCGCGGTGCGCGAACAGTGAGGCTCCACCCCTGCGCGAACCCCCTGTACGGCGCGCTCCACCACGCTCGGCGCGTCGCTCTGCGTGACCGACCGGAAGCGTCAACTCCGGGAATTCCCAAGGGCGTCGGGGGTTCCCCCGGACGGCCGAACACGCTCGGTCAGCACCGGCTCCGACCGGCGCGGACCGAGATCATCGCCTGGCGTGTCAACTTCCAGCCGTCGCCGTGTCGTTCGACGTAACCAAGTGCTCGGAGTTCGTACAGTCTCGCGACGGCCTCGTCCTCGGACGTCTGCGCGCCGCGTGCCACCTCTTCGGGTGAGGCGGGCCGGTTGCCGGGCAGGGCGGCGAGGACCTGCCGGGCGGCGGGTTCCAGCAGGTCACGCGGGAGGACGGGGCCGCGTCTGGCCGGGGCCAGCTCGCCCATGTCGCCCACGAGCTCGACGACCTCCGCGGCGTCGGTGACCAGCACGGCCTCCCCGCGGAGCAGCTCGTGCACCCCGGCCGAGAGGCCGCTGGTGGCCGGTCCGGGCACGCCCATGGTGAACCGGCCGAGCCGCTGCGCCGCCCGCGCGGTGACCAGCGAGCCGCTGCGGTGGGCGGCCTCCACGACGACGGTGCCTCTGGTGAGCGCCGCGATGACCCGGTTGCGGAGCACGAACCGGCTCGGCGTCGGGTGCTCCCCCGGCGGCAACTCCCCCACCACCAGTCCCTGTTCGGCGATCCTGTTGATCAGCTCGGTGTGGCCCCGGGGGTAGGGCCGGTCGACCCCGCAGGCCAGCACGGCGACGGTGGCCCCGTCGGCGCCGAGGGCTCCGCGGTGGGCGGCGCCGTCGACTCCGTAGGCGCCGCCGGACACCACCACCCAGCCGCGCTCGGCGAGTCCCGCGGCGAGGACGGTCGCCATGTGGGCGCCGTACTCGGTGCAGGCCCGGGCCCCGACGAGGGCGACGGCCCGCAGCGCCCACATCCGCAGACTGGGCCGGCCGCGCACCCACAGGCCCAGGGGGCGGGCGTCGCCCAGGTCGTCGAGCTGGCTGGGCCACTCGGTGTCGCCGGGACACACGAACCGCGCGCCCGCCTCCCGCGCGACGGAGAGGTCGGCCCGGGGATCGGCCTGCGCCGCCCGGGCCAGCAGGCCCGCCCACCGCTTGGCGCCGACGCCGGGCAGAGGCTGCCCGTCCTCGCGCAGCCGGCCCGCCACCTCGTGCACGCCCCGCTCCCGCACCCACCGCCCGGCGGTCTCGTCACCGGGCTCGACGACCCGGGCCAGGAAGACCCGGGCGAGCAGCTCGGTGTCGTTCATGGGGCGATCCCTTCCAGAACCGCGCCGCGCCGGACGCCGGTACGCAGCTCCAGGGCCAGGTTGACGTCGTTGGCCGAGGGCCGGTCGCGGCCCGCCAGGTCGGCGAGGGTCCAGGCGACCCGGAGCACCCGGTCCAGGCCGCGGGCGGTGAGCAGGCCCCGGTCGAGGTCCAGCTCGGCCTTCAGCAGCGCGCCCGGCTGGACGTGCCAGCGGGTGCGGAGTTCGTGCCCGGGGACCTCGCTGTTGGTGCGCCAGGGCAGCCCTTCGTAGCGGCGGGCGGCCCGCTCCCGGGCCGTGCGCACCCGCTCGGCGACGGCGGCGGAGGGTTCGGCGCCGGTGTGGAGCCGCAGCAGTTCCTCCCGGGCGACCGGTTCGACGCTCACCCTGAGGTCCACGCGGTCCATCAGGGGGCCGGAGAGCCGGGCCCGGTACCGCTTGATCGAGGAGGGCCGGCACTCGCAGACATCGCCGGGGGTGCCGTGCCGGCCGCAGGGGCAGGGGTTGGCGGCCAGGACCATGAGGAACCTGGCCGGCATCCGCAGCATCCCGGCGGCCCGGGCGATGACGACGCTGCCCGACTCCAGGGGCTGGCGCAGGGCGTCCAGGACGCTGGCATTGAATTCGGCGGCCTCGTCCAAAAAGAGCACGCCGTTGTGAGCGAGGGAGACCGCTCCGGGGCGTGGCAGGCCGGTTCCGCCGCCGACCAGCGAGGCCATGGTCGCCGAGTGGTGCGGGGCGCAGTAGGGCGGCCTGTCGACCAGCGGGTGGCCGGGTGGCAGCATCCCGGCGACCGAGTGGACGGCGGTGACCTCCAGGGACTCCTTCCGGCCCAGCTCGGGCAGCAGCCCCGGCAGCCGTTCGGCCAGCATGGTCTTGCCGGCGCCGGGCGGGCCCTTGAAGAAGACGTGATGGCGCCCGGCCGCGGCCACCTCCAGGGCGGCCCGGGCCACGTGCTGGCCGGCGACGTCCGCGAGGTCGGGCGCGTGGTCGCCGGTGGCCATGCCGGTGCCGAGCCCCATGCCCGGCAGGGCGAGCCCGGCGAGGAACGGGTCGGGGCGGATCTCGCCGGGGACGGGCTCCTCGTCGGGCACCGGTTCGTCGGTGAGGACCGCGATCAACTGGCGCAGGCTGCGGACGCCCAGCACGGACACCCCGGGCACCAGCGAGGCCTCCGGCACCGCGTTCTCCGGCACGACCACCTGCTCGTACCCGGCGTCGGCGGCGGCCAGCACGGCGGGCAGGATGCCCCGGACCGGCCGGACCCGGCCGTCCAGGCCCAGCTCCCCGATCATCACGATCTCGGCGAGCACCCGGGGATCGATCCGCTCGGCCGCCCCGAGCACGGCCGCGGCCACCGCGAGGTCGAAGCCGCTGCCGCTCTTCGGCACGGACGCCGGGCTCAGCCCGACGGTGAGCTTCTTCGAGGGCCAGGAGGCGCCCGAGTTCACCACCGCCGCCCGGACCCGGTCCCGGCTCTCCGTCAGGCTCTTGTCCGGCAGTCCCACCAGGGTGAAGGCCGCCACCCCGGGCTCCAGGTCGGCCTGGACCTCCACCACCACGCCCTCGACACCCACCAGCGCCACCGAGCAGGTCCGCGCGAACCCCATCTCACGCCACCCCCCGGGCGTGCTCGACCACGGGCGCCCCGCGCTGCGGCAGGAGCACGCCGACCACGTCGATACGGACGCCACCCGGCGGTGCCCCGCCGTGCGCGTGGATCCAGTGTTCGGCGAGGCCGCGCAGGCGCTGCGCCTTCTCCGGGGAGACCGCGGCCATGGGATGCTCGAAGACGCCTGCCCGCCGGGTCTTGACCTCGCAGACGACCAGGACGTCCCCGTCCCGCGCCACGATGTCGATCTCGCCGGTCCTGCCGCAGCGCCAGTTGCGCTCCAGGACCGTCAGACCGGCCTCGGCCAGCCGCCGTGCGGCCAGCGTCTCGCCGTACCTGCCGAGCGCGCTGCGTGCCCGATTCGTGCGTGCCTGATTCGTGCGTGCCTGATTCGTGTTCATGTCGGCACCACCTCCGGCGCCAACGGTCACGCATCCCCCACCAAGAAGTTGATCTTGGTGGGTTACTCAGCGGTTGTGGACAACTCCGTCACCCACACGAGCCACCTCAGCCGCCCGGAAGCTCCAGGTCGGTCTTGTTCAGCTCCTCGATGTTCACGTCCTTGAACGTGAGAACGCGGACCTGTTTCACGAAACGGGCCGGCCGGTACATGTCCCAAACCCAGGCGTCCGCCATGGACACCTCGAAGAACACCTCGCCCTGGACCGAGTGCACCTGCATCTCGTAGTCGTTGGTGAGGTAGAAGCGCCGCTCGGTCTCGATCACGTATTTGAACAGACCGACGACATCGCGGTACTCCCGGTAGAGCTTCAGCTCCATCTCGGTCTCGTACTTTTCGAGGTCCTCGGCGCTCATGGCATGTTCCCCTTCAGCCGTGCGATCCCACCATTGTGCGCCAGTCCCGCGCACCCCTAGACGATTTCCGTGTCAAGGGTGACGGGCCCGGCGGGGGGACCTTCGTCGAGCAGCCTACGGAACAGCTCGGCGAGTCTGGTCGGATACACCGTCTCATGCGCCCGGGTCAGTTCCTGGCACGTCCACCAACGTGCTCCGGCCACACTGCGCCGCTCCAGCTCGGTCAGGCCCGTGACATCGATGGCCGTCTGCGTCGTACGGGCCAGGTAGTACCACTCGTCCTGGTCCCAGCGTCGGCCGGCGAACGGGAAGGAGCACGTCCGGCGCCACAGCACCGGACCGAGGTCGACGTCCGTGATGCCGGTCTCCTCGGCGAGTTCCCGCAGAGCGGCCTGCTCACGGGTCTCGTCGCCCTCCAGACCGCCGCCGGGCGTGAACCACCAGTCGTCGGCCGGGTCGTCAGGTTCGTGGCCGTGCAGGAGCAGGATGCGGTCCTCGGGGTCGAGAAGGACCACCCGGGCCACCTTGCGCAGGCCGCCCTCCGACGCCTCCGACAGCGCCTCAGCGGACACCGGCGGGCTCCGTACGGCCACGGGTGCGGGATCGGCCCAGCAGGTTCGCGACCGGGCCGTAGGCGCCGCCCGCGAGGACCAGCACACCACCGGCCACGATCATGAACTCGATGATGCGCAACGGCCCGGGCTGGGAGAGCGCACCCAGGGTCTCGAAGCCGGTCGGGCGCTTGAGCAGGCCCTTCATCGGCCAGATCACGGAGTCCACCCGGGCGGTGACGGCGCTGCGCGCGACCGTGCCCTGGGCCGCGTCCGTGAGATGGGCGGTGGAGTCCAGGGAGCCCTGTCGCTCGTCGCCGAGAAGGAAGAGCCGGCCCTTCGGGACGGTGACGGTCGGGAAGCCCTGGAGCTCGGCCGCGCTGCCCGACGGCAGATACGGCTCGTCGATCTGCTTGCCGTTGACGGTCAGCTTGCCGTTGGTGCAGCAGGCGACCGTGTCACCGCCGACCGCGACCACGCGCTTGACGACGTCCGCGTTGGTGACCCAGCTCTTGTCCTTGAAGACGACGACGTCGCCCCGGCGCACTTCACTACCGTCGATGCGCTGGCCGAGAACCCGGTCCCCGGCGTCGATCGTCGGCGTCATCGAAGTGGTGGGCACGGTGTACGGCCGGTAGACGACCGCTCCCCAGCCGAATCCTCCGAGGAACAGCACGATGCCCAGCGCGACGGCGATCCCGGACAACCGCTGTCCGAGCCTGCTGCCGGCCTGTGCCGCGCTCGTGCTGGTGCCTGCGCCGCCGCGCGGAGCCGTACGTATCGTGCTGTCGCCCATGAGGCCGCACCCTACCCGGCGGTACCGGGCAGGGGCAGCCCTTCTTCGGCGCCCCTGGTCACAAGCTCCCCAAGGGCTTCACATGCGTCGGTCAGCAGAGGCATGCGGGAGCCGGTCACGTCGCGCTCCACGCGGTCAGCGCTTGCCCGCGGCCACGCGCTTGTCGAACTTCTGCTCGATCCGCTCGCCCCGACGGCGGCGCCACACCGCAACCGGGAGGACGGCGGCGACGGCCACGCCCTCCGGCGCGACCGTGAGGGAGGCCGCGGCGGACGACTGCGTGTTGAGGCCGCTCTGGTCGAAGGTGTCCGGGATCGGCAGCGTGCCCCAGCGGTTGATCGGCCAGGCCTTGACGATGGCACGGCCGACGACGTCCTTCACCGGGACCATGCCGTGGTGCTTGTCGGACTGGTTGTAGCGGGAGTCACGGGAGTTCTGGCGGTGGTCGCCCATCACCCAGATGTAGCCCTGGGGCACGTGCACCGTGAACTGGCCGCCCTGGTCGTCGACGCTGCAAGGGGTGTTGCCCGGGTAGACATAAGGCTCGTTCAGCGCATGGCCGTTGACCATGAGCGGGCCGCTGCCCTTGCAGGAGACGGTGTCGCCACCGACGCCGATGACCCGCTTGATCAGGTCCCGCTCCTCGGCGGACGGCATCAGGCCGATCCAGCTGAGGAAGGTCTGGATCGCGTTCGGCTGGGCGGTGGGCTCGCCCGCCAGCCAGTCGTCCGGGTCGTGGAAGACCACGACCTCGCCACGGTCCGGCTTGGAGCCGAACCACGGGGTGAGCTTGTCGACCAGGACGCGGTCACCCTGCTGGAGGGTGTTCTGCATCGAGTCCGACGGGATCGAGAACGCCTGCACCAGGAACGTCTTGATCAGCAGTGCCAACACCAGGGCGATGACGACCAGGATCGGCAGCTCCTTCCAGAAGGAGCGTGGTTTCTTCGGTGCGGGCGCCGTCGATTCACCCGGGTCCCCGTCCGTGCCCCCGCCGTCACCGCCGGAGTACGGACCGTCTGCCGGGGTGCCGTCCCCGCCAGGCCCGGTGCCGTTCCCGGAGGTCGAGGCGCCGTCTGCGGGGGGGACATTCTCCACGGGGCGCCCGCTGTGCTCCTCGCCGTCGTGTCCCGACCGTGCGCCAACCGCCACATCCCCCACGCCAACTCCTTACTCCGTGCCGCCGCCTGCGCCATCCCCGGCGCAAGCCCACCACTCCCATAACGAGCGGGAGTTCCGCAGGGGTCGGGAGTTGGATGTATCCGTTCGGATCGTCGGAGGCAACCCTATGCGACACCCGGGGAGCCGCGGTCGACCCCGACCCGGAGTCAGAAACGCTTGCGAAGGTTTTAGGTTCGTCGAGCTTGGTCCAGTGGCCGATGGGCCATCCGATCATCATGGCACGGCCCACCACCGAGGTCACGGCCACCGTGCCGCCGTAGTCGGTGTCCTGGTGCGCGCGGGAGTCGGCGGAGTTGCCGCGGTGGTCGCCCATCACCCACAGCCGCCCCTTCGGCACGGTGATGTCGAACGGCTGAGCGGAGGGGACGTTCCCTGGATACAGGTAGTCGCCCTCGGTCAGCGGTACGCCGTTGACGGTCACCCGGCCCTGTGCGTCACAGCACTTGACGTGGTCACCGCCGACTCCGATGACCCGCTTGATGAGGTCCTTCTCGTTGGCGGAGGGCAGCAGGCCGATGAAGGTCAGCCCTTCCTTGACCTGCTTGACCCCGACCGGGTCGTTCGCCTTGGTGGTCTGCTCGTCCGCCAGCCAGCCGCCCGGGTCGTGGAAGACGACGACGTCCCCGCGGTGCGGCTGCCACCCGAACCAGGGGGTGAACTTGTCCACCAGGACGCGGTCGCCGATCCGGATCGTCTGTTCCATGGAGCCCGACGGGATCACGAAGGCCTGGACGAGGAACGTCTTCAGTACGAGGGCTATCAGGACGGCCACGCCGACCAGCAGCGGTATCTCCCGCACCGCACCGCGCCGGCGCTTTCGCTTGACCTTGCGCTGCAGCTTGCGCCGCTC
Organism: Streptomyces sp. NPDC001980; assembly: GCF_040296885.1. NCBI lineage: Bacteria > Bacillati > Actinomycetota > Actinomycetes > Kitasatosporales > Streptomycetaceae > Streptomyces > Streptomyces sp. NPDC001980. The sequence continues at coordinate 132,886 of NZ_JBEOYD010000007.1, forward strand.
CGCGCGGGACCGGCCGCCGGACGGGCCGGAGGCGCGCCGGGCGCCGGTGGGCAGCAGGTTGGCGGCGGCGTCGACCGGCACGCCGCGCGGCCGACCCCGGTTACCCATGGGACGCTCCGGCGGCCGGCACGCGCGCGTAGGCGGCGGGACGGGCGAGGCGGGTCCAGTGGGCGTACGGCCAGACGATCCAGTCGGCCCGGCCGATGACCCTGCTGACGGGGATCATGCCGCCGCCGGGCGAGCCGAGGTGGTCGCGGGAGTCGCTGGAGTCGCCGCGGTGGTCGCCGAGAACGAAGAGCGTGCCGTCGGGGACGTCGACGTTGAAGGGCACGGTGGAGGGGGTGTCCCCGGGATAGAGGAACGAGGTCTCGTCGACCGACCGGCCGTTCACTTCGATCCTCCCCTTCTTGTCGCAGCAGACCACGTGGTCTCCTCCCACACCGACGACACGTTTGATGTAGTCGGCGTCCCCGAAGTACCCGGAGCCGTCGAACACCACGACATCTCCCCGGCGCGGCCCGGCACCGAAACGGTACGCCAACTTATTTACGAGAACGCGGTCCCCGATCCTCAATCCCTGTTCCATGGATCCGCTGGGAATCTGGAATGGTTGCGCCACGAAAGTGTTGAGGACGAGCAAAAACGCCAGGCAGGCGAAGAGGGTGAGGGTGATCCAGCCGCCCGGCAGCCAGTCGGTGACCCGCTCGGTGGCCCGCGCCACCAACGCGAAACGCGACCGGTCCTCCGCGGCCTCTGGTTCGGGGCGGGAGGAGCGGTCGCGCTCCGTGTGCTGTGCTTCGGTGTCCATCGGGGCCAGATGCTATCCGGCGTCGATGAGACTCCCTCTTACCGGCTCGTTCGCCTACGGCTTCCGGGGGCCGGCACGCGACATCAGTTGTCGCGCTTCTCCTTGATCTTCGCGGCCTTGCCGCGCAGGTCGCGCAGGTAGTACAGCTTGGCGCGACGCACGTCACCGCGGGTGACGAGCTCGATCTTCTCGACGATCGGGGTGTGCACCGGGAAGGTGCGCTCGACGCCGACGGAGAAGGAGACCTTGCGGACCGTGAAGGTCTCGCGGACACCGCTGCCCTGACGGCGGATCACAACGCCCTTGAACTGCTGCACACGGGAGCGGTTGCCCTCGATGACGCGGACGTGGACGTTGACGGTGTCACCCGGGCGGAAGGCCGGGACGTCGCTGCGCAGCGACGCGGAGTCGACGGTGTCGAGCAGGTGAGACATTTCGTCTGCTTTCCTCGCTGATGCCACAGGTCATCAACGGAAACTAGGTGTTCCATGGGGTCTGCCGTGCGGGTCGGGGCGGACGTCGTGTCCCCCTGTGGCAGGGGCGCACGCCGGACGGACGCACAACAGCGGCCTATTCTTCCACGCCCTCCGGCCTGCGCCAAAATCGGCCGTGGGGTACGCCCTCCGGGTCCGGGGCCCAGCCCAGGATGGAGAGCATCTCCCGGTCCTTCTTGTCGAAGGCCTTGGGGTCGCAGCGCTCGATCAGGTCGGGCCGGTGGGCGGTGGTCCGCTTCAGGGCCTCGTCGCGGCGCCAGCGGGCGATCTTGCCGTGGTGGCCGCTGAGCAGCACCTCGGGGATGTCCCGGCCGCGCCAGACGGGCGGCTTGGTGTAGACGGGGCCCTCCAGCAGGTTCGCCATGGCGCCGGGCGCGAAGGAGTCGTCGCGGTGCGACTCGGCGTTCCCGAGGACGCCGGGCAGCAGCCGCGCCACGGCCTCCGTGATCACCAGTACGGCCGCCTCGCCGCCGGCGAGGACGTAGTCGCCGATGGACACCTCGTAGACCGGCATCCGGGTGACGTACTCGTCCATGACCCGCCGGTCGATGCCCTCGTAGCGGGCCGGCGTGAAGATCAGCCAGGGGCGCTCGGAGAGCTCCACGGCGAGTTCCTGGGTGAAGGGACGACCGCTCGGGGTGGGGACGATCAGCGCGGGGGCGTGCGAGCCGGTCTCGTAGCCGTCGGCGAGGACGGTGTCGAGGGCGTCGCCCCAGGGCTCGGTCTTCATGACCATGCCGGGGCCGCCGCCGTAGGGCGTGTCGTCGACCGTGTTGTGCCGGTCGTACGTCCAGGCGCGCAGGTCGTGCACCTGGACGCCGAGCTGCCCACGCGCGCGTGCCTTGCCGACCAGCGAGACGTTCAGCGGTTCCAGGTACTCGGGAAAGATCGTGACGACGTCGAGCCTCATGCGTCGTCGTCCCTGGACGAGTCGATCTCCGCCCGGTCGTCGATCAGGCCGGGCGGCGGCGCGATGACGGCCCGCTGCTCCTCCAGGTCGATCTCGGTGACGATCTCCGCCACGAACGGGATCATGACCTCGCTGCCGTCGGGCCGCTCCACGATGAAGAGGTCCTGGGAGGGCAGGTGCGAGATCTCGGTGATCCGGCCGACCTCGGTGCCGTCCTCGGTGACCACGTCCAGGTCGACGAGCTGGTGGTCGTAGTACTCGTCCTCGCCCTCGGGCAGCTCCTCCGGGTCGATCTCGGCGATCAGGAGGGTGTTGCGCAGGGCCTCGGCGCCGGTGCGGTCCTTGACGCCCTCGAAGCGCAGGAGCAGGCGGCCGCTGTGCACGCGGCCGGTCTCGATGGTGAGCGGTCCCACGCCGGCGGGATCGGTGGCGAGTACGGCGCCCGGCCCGAGCCTGAGCTCCGGTTCGTCGGTACGTACCTCCACGGTGACCTCGCCCTTGATGCCGTGGGCGCGGCCGATCCGTGCGACTACGAGCTGCACTGTGCCTGTTCTCCTGTCATCTCCTGCTCGACCTGCTCATACGGCTCGGGCCGGGGACGGCCAGTGGCCCTCCCCGGCCCGAGCCGGTTGCGATAAGCGTCAGCGGACGTGGTCGACGTCGACGAGGTCGACGCGGACTCCGCGACCGCCGATGGCGCCCACGACGGTGCGCAGGGCACGCGCGGTGCGGCCGTTGCGGCCGATCACCTTGCCGAGGTCGTCGGGGTGCACCCTGACCTCCAGCACGCGCCCGCGGCGCAGGTCGCGCGAGGCGACCTGCACATCGTCAGGGTTGTCGACGATGCCCTTCACGAGGTGCTCAAGCGCCTCTTCGAGCATGCTGCTCAGGCCTCGGTCGACTCGGACTCAGCCGCGGCCTCGTCCTTCTTCTCAGCCTTCTTCTTCTGGGTGATCGCCTCACCCTTGCCCTCGTCGTCACCGCCGAGCGCCTCGAACGACGGACGCGTGGCCTTCGGAGCGGCCACGAGCAGCGGCGCAGGGGCGGGCTCGCCCTTGAACTTCTGCCAGTCGCCGGTCTTCTTCAGGATGGCGAGCACGGGCTCGGTCGGCTGGGCGCCGACGCCGAGCCAGTACGCCACGCGGTCGGCGTCCACCTCGATGACCGACGGGTTGTAGGTCGGGTGGTACTTGCCGATCTCCTCGATCGCACGGCCGTCACGGCGGGTGCGGGAGTCGGCGATGACGATGCGGTAGTGAGGCGAACGGATCTTGCCCAGACGCTTCAGCTTGATCTTGACTGCCACGGGAGTGGGTTCTCCTGGTTTTGACGTGGTTGGGCACGGCGAGACTGCCGCGTGGGGTTGCGGTACCCGAGTGCCCGATGGACGCGTCAGCCGGAGGAGAGAGGGGTCCTGTGCGGCTGTCGAGTACAGCTAGCCATTGTGCCATACCCTGCGGGTCGCTTTTGGCCGACGGTCGGGCCGAGGTGCGGGGGCATGCCGGAGAGGCACCCGGCGTGGAGGTGAGGTCACGTCGGGTGCGCTGACCGGCGCCGTCGGGGCCGGGGGTGTGGCGACGAGCAATGGCCACGGCTGCCACGAGCAGCCGTCCCCTATGCCGCCCCCACGACCTCCGGAATGCGGAACGGCTTGCCGCAGCCGCCGCAGACGATGGGGGCCTGGGCCAGGACCGACGGGACCACCCGGACGTTGCGACCGCAGTCGCACACCGCCTTGACGCGGACGCCACCGCCGGAGGAGCCGTGGCGGGCGGCCGGGCCGCGGAAGGTGCGGGAGGTGTCGGCGGACGTGGCCACCGTGTGCGCCTTGAGAGCGCGCTGCAGTCTCTCGATGGTCGGGCGGTAGCGTCGCTTCGCCTCGGGGTTGAGCGTGACCAGCGAGAAGCCGCTGCTGGGATGCGGCTCGTCGGGGTGGTCCAGGCCCAGCTCCTCGGCGATCGCGAGGAATCGGCGGTTGTGGTAGCGGCCGGCCCGGGAGGTGTCGCGGACTCCCCGGGAGGCGGCGATGCCGTGGACTGCCTCATGGAGCAGCCGTTCGAAGGAGAGCTCGTGACCGCACGCGGACGATGACTCCCCGATCAGGGACTCTGGCGCGGCAAGGTCCGGCAGCTCGGGGTGGTACCGCTGAATGTCGGCCCACGCCTCTGCCAGCTCTGCGGCGAGAACAGGTGGTGTCTGTGTCGTGCTCACGTAATGAGAACGAGCGGGAGGGCCCCTGTGTTCCTATTCCGGGGCATCCCAAATAATTTGCACGTACCCGTCAGTTGCCGCTGATGCGTGGAGACGAGCACGGGTGCGCTGATCTGCGGAGAAGCCTCACAGCTCGTACCAAGCCGGTGCGTAGTCTGACGTACGACCCGCCACGTACCCTCGGCCCGGACGCCTGGGCGACGGAGGTCGGCGTTGCGCAAGAGACGTTTCGGTCGCTCTCGTGGCCGGGGCCCCACCCCCGTCAGCGTCCGCGGCGGTCCCGGTGTTACCCGCAGCCCGTCGTCATCCGGCACCGGCCCGTCTCCGGCGGCCGGAGTCCGTACGGTCACCGTGTCGGCCGACCATGGCCAGAACCGCCGTGTCGTGGGTCCGATGGTAGAGCCCCAAGTTGCCGGGATGTGAAATCTCGCCACAGTCACAGCCCACGTACAAGCGGTGACCCGCGACCTCTGGACGCCATCGCGAGCCCGGAGTTATGTGGCATAGGTGGGAAGTGCGAGCGCACGGCACGGGGGCCACGGAATCGGTCAGTGCGTAACTCTCGGCGGATTGGGGCGCTTACCTATGACACCTACGCTCGTGCGGCACCACCTTTCTCACGCGGACTCACCACCCCGTGTGAACCTGGGCGCACGCGCGCGTGACTGGTCCGAGATCCAGGAGCGGATGCTGGTACCGCTCTACGAGACCGTCCACGAGCGACTCGAAGTGGGCCCCGCCACCCGGCTGCTCGGCCTGCGCTGCGGTTCCGGTCTCGCCCTGCTGATGGCGGCGACCAGAGGGGCCGCGGTCACCGGAGTCGACTCCTCCCCCGAACGGCTCGCCCTCGCCCGTGAGCGCCTGCTGCCCGACCCGGCCCTGGGCGCACGCGCGCGTGGCCGTGCCGCCCGGATCGTCGAGGGCACGCCCCGGGACGCGGCGGACGCGCAGGCACCGGCGTACAACCTGATCACCGTCTTCGACCCGATCGGCTGTCTGGCCGGCGACGCCGAGCGGCTCGGTGACCTGATGGCGGAGGCGATTCCCCTGGCGGAGCACGGGGCGGCCGTGGTGCTGGCCGGCTGGGGTCCGCCGGAGCGCTGCGCGACCTCGTCCGTGCTGCGGGTCGCGGCGAAATTGGCCGATCCTTTGCGGAGCGCGGGGAGTTGGCGCCCGGCGCGCCGGGACGATCTGGAGGAGGTCGCCCAGCGGGCCGGTCTGCGGATCGACGGGTCCGGGCGGGTCTCCTGCGCGTTCGGGTACGCCGACGCGGACAGCGCGGTGCGGGGGCTGCTGTCGACCGGGCTGTTCGACGCGGGGATCGCGGCGGCCGACGAGGAGCAGGTCGGCAAGGAGCTGGCCGAGGCGCTTCATCCGCACCAGCGTGCGGACGGCACGGTGTGGATGCCCAATGTCTTCCGGTACCTGATCGCCCGGGTGCGCTGACGCCGGGTCTCGACCGACGGTTCGGATGCGGCGCCGTTGAGGCTGGTCGCGCAGTTCCTCCCCCAGCCTTCGGCCGGGGGTACCCCCGGCGCCCCTTACGGGGCGCCAAGGCTCGGTGCGTTCAGATGCGGGGGCGGATTCGAGGCGGTCAGGCCTCGTCCAGGTCCTTGGTCAGTCTCGTGATCCCCGCGATGCGGTACGCGTCGGCCTCCTCCAGGGTCTCGTTCTCCAGGAGTGCCTGGGCCAGGGCGTCCAACTGGCCCCGGTGGTCCTGGAGTTTGCGGCGGGCCTCGTCGTAGCACTCGTCGACGATGCGGCGCATCTCGGTGTCGATCACGTCGAGGGTCTGGGGTGCGGCGGCGAGGCCGTAGGCCTGCTGGGCGTCGCTGGGGAGGGCGGAGAGGCGGCCGACCTCCTCGCTCATGCCCCAGCGGGAGACCATCCCGCGCGCGATGTTGGTGACCTGTTCCAGGTCGCTCTCGGAGCCGGTGGTGATCACGTCGTAGACGACCTGCTCGGCGGCCATCCCGCCGAGGGCGCCGATGATCCGGCCGCGCAGGTACTCCTCGGTGTACGCGTACTTGTCGGCGTCGGGTGTCGACAGCGTGACGCCGAGGGCGCGGCCGCGCGGCACGATGGTGATCTTGCGGACCGGGTCGGCGCCGGGCTGGAGCATGCCGAGCAGGGCGTGCCCGCTCTCGTGGTAGGCGGTCCTGCGCCGCTCCTCCTCGGGCATCACCAGCGGCCGTTCGGCACCGAGCTGGACCTTCTCCAGGGCCTCCGAGAGGTCGGACTGGGTGACCTGGTCCTGCTTGCGCTTGACGGCGAGGAGGGCGGCCTCGTTGGCGAGGTTGGCCAGTTCGGCGCCGGTCATGCCCGGGGTCGTACGGGCGACCTGGGCGAGGTCGACGCCCTCGGCGAGCGGGATCTGCCGGGTGTGGATCTCCAGGATGGCCTCGCGGCCGGTGCGGTCCGGGGGCGAGACCTGGACGACCCGGTCGAAGCGGCCGGGGCGGGTGAGCGCGGGGTCGAGGATGTCGGCGCGGTTGGTGGCCGCGATGACGATGACGCCCTCGGAGCCGGAGAAGCCGTCCATCTCGGTGAGGATCTGGTTGAGGGTCTGCTCGCGCTCGTCGTGGCCGCCCATGGAGGCGCCGCCGCCGCGGGCCCGGCCGATGGTGTCGATCTCGTCGATGAAGATGATGGAGGGGGCGACCTTGCGGGCCTCCGCGAACAGTTCGCGCACCCGGGAGGCGCCGACGCCGACGATCATCTCGATGAACTCGGAGGCGGAGGCCGAGAAGAACGGCACGCCCGCCTCGCCGGCGACGGCCCGCGCGAGCAGCGTCTTGCCGGTGCCGGGCGGGCCGGCGAGGAGCACGCCCCGCGGCATCTTGGCGCCCATCCTGCGGTAGGCGTCGGGGTTCTTGAGGAAGTCGACGACGTCGTTGAGCTCGCCCTCGACCTCGTCGATGCCGGCCACGTCCTCGAAGGTGGTCCGCTGCTGTCCGGGCTCCAGTTCGACCGGCTTGGGCGGCGTCTTGCGGCCCAGCATGCCGCCCGCGCCGCCGAGCCCCGCGCTCATCCGGCGGGCGATGAAGACCCACACCGCGACCAGCAGGATGATCGGCGCCAGTGAGATCAGCAGATTGGCGAGAAAGCTGCGGTGCTGGACGACCGGTTCGGCGGTGACCGTCACGTTGTGCTTGGTCAGGCTGGTCCAGAGGTCGTCACCGGCGAACGACGGCCGCTCGGTGTTGAACTTGGTGTAGTTCGCGCCGCCCTCGGGGTTCTTCTGTTCCTTCTTCAGCTGACCCTGGATCGAGTCGCCCTTGGCGTAGATCTTCTCGACGTTGCCCGCGTCCACCTGCTTGGTGAACTCGGTGTACGAGACCGTCGGCTCGTTCGCCTGGTCGAAGTACGACAGCACCAGGTTGGCCAGCAGATACACGACCAGTGCGGTGACGATCAGCCGCCACCAGCCGCCGTGCATCCGCCGCCCGCCGTTCGGCGGCTTGGGCGGCTCCTCGGGAGCGCCCTCGGTACGCCAGGGCTGGTCGGGTGACTTGCGCGGCGGCGCGGGGTTGGTCATATGCGGACCGTACGACACGGACCAACCCCTGGCACCCGCACAGGTGAACTCAGCCCATGAACTTCTTGAACTCGTCCGGCAACTCGAAGTCCTCGGCGCCCTGCTGCGGCAGCCCGAAGGCGTTCCCGCCCTGCGCGGCGGCCTCGCGGCGCTGGGCCTCCTCCAGCTCCTGCTGCTTGCGCTTCATCGGGTTGCCGGAACGCTGCTTGCCCTTGGCCTGCTTCGGCTGCTTCTTGGTACGGCCGGGGCCGCCGCCCATGCCCGGGATGCCCGGCATACCCGGCATGCCGCCGCCCTGGGCCATGCGGGACATCATCTTGCGGGCCTCGAAGAACCGCTCGACGAGCCCCTTCACCGCGCTGACCTCGACACCGGAACCCTTGGCGATGCGGGCGCGACGGGAGCCGTTGATGATGTTCGGGTCCTGGCGCTCGCCCGGGGTCATCGACTTGATGATCGCGGCGGTACGGTCGACGTCCCGCTCGTCCAGGTTGTTGATCTGGTCCTTGATCTGGCCCATGCCGGGCAGCATCCCGAGCAGCTTGCTGATGCTGCCCATCTTCCTGACCTGTTCCATCTGGGCCAGGAAGTCGTCCAGGGTGAAGTCCTGGCCCTTCTTCGACGCCAGCTTGGAGGCCATCTTCTGGGCCTCTTCCTGGCTGAACGTCTTCTCCGCCTGCTCGATGAGGGTGAGCAGGTCACCCATGTCGAGGATGCGCGAGGCCATCCGGTCCGGGTGGAAGGCGTCGAAGTCGTCGAGCTTCTCACCGTTCGACGCGAACATGATCGGCTTGCCGGTGACCTGGCGGATGGAGAGCGCGGCACCACCGCGGGCGTCACCGTCGAGCTTGGAGAGCACGACACCGTCGAAGCCGACGCCGTCGCGGAAGGCCTCGGCGGTGGTGACGGCGTCCTGGCCGATCATGGCGTCGACGACGAAGAGGATCTCGTCGGGGCTGACCGCGTCCCGGATGTCGGCGGCCTGCTGCATCAGCTCCTGGTCGATGCCGAGGCGGCCGGCGGTGTCCACGATCACGATGTCGTGGACCTTCTGCTTGGCGAACTCGATGGAGTCCTTGGCGACCTTGACCGGGTCGCCGACGCCGTTGCCCGGCTCGGGCGCGTAGACGGCGGCACCGGCGCGCTCGGCGACCACGCTCAGCTGGTTGACGGCGTTGGGGCGCTGCAGGTCGGCGGCGACAAGCAGCGGGGAGTGGCCCTGCTCCTTGAGCCAGTGGGCGAGCTTGCCCGCGAGGGTGGTCTTACCGGCACCCTGGAGACCGGCCAGCATGATCACCGTGGGCGGCTGCTTGGCGAACCGCAGCCGGCGCGTCTCGCCACCGAGGATCGTGACCAGCTCGTCGTTGACGATCTTCAGGACCTGCTGGGCCGGGTTGAGCGCCTTGGAGACCTCGGCGCCGAGCGAGCGCTCCTTGACGTTCTTGATGAACGTGCGGACGACCGGGAGGGCCACGTCGGCTTCGAGGAGCGCGATGCGGATCTCGCGCGCCGTGGCGTCGATGTCGGCTTCGCTCAGACGCCCTTTGCCGCGCAGATTCTTGAAGGTCGCTGAAAGGCGATCGGAGAGAGTGTCGAACACGGCGGCGTCGGTCCTCGGAGTCGGGGGCAGTGAGCGTCTTCCAGGGTATCCGGCCGCGCAAGGAAGTGGTTCCCGCCTTGCACGCCCGTGCGATCAGCCCCTCAGTGTCTCCTCCAGCTTGCGGGCCACGGAGGCCGCCTCCTCCGCAGGCAGCGGCGCGTGGTCGGTGCCGGTCACGTAGAAGGCGTCGACGGCGTTGGAGCCGAGCGTGCTGACGTGCGCGCTGCGCACCCGCACCTCGGCGTCCTCCAGCGCCCGCCCGATCCGGAACAGCAGGCCCGGTGCGTCCTGGGCCCGTACCTCGAACACCGTGGCGTGCCGGGAGGCCGCGGAGGCCACCGTGACGCGCGGCGGCGGGGCCACCCAGCCCCGGCGCCTCGGGTAGGCCGCGTCCCGCTCCGCGAGGCGCCCGGCGATGTCGAGCGAGCCGTCCAGCGCCCGCACGAGATCGGCCCGCAGGCGGGCGGCCTGCGGCAGGGAGCCGTACTCGGCCGCGACCCGCCAGTCGAGCAGCAGGACCGTGCCCTCGTCGACGTCGTCCGGGAGCCGGAGAGAGCGCAACTCGGCGGTGCGGACCGCCAGGCGGTGCACGGCCAGCACGCCGGCGACGGCCGGGAGCACGCCCGGCTGGTCCGGTACGGCGATGAGCAGCTCGACGCCGAGCGGTTCGGGGTCGCCGGCGTGCTCCTCGTCCGTGGCCGCCGGCTCGGTCTGGGCGCGCAGGGAGAGGACCGGGGCGCCGGTGCGGAAGGCCTCGATGGCCAGCCGCTCCTGCTCGGCCGTGGGCGCGCCCGGCTCGGGCTCGTCGACGGTGTCCCCGGCGAGGACGGCGGAGACCCGCTTCACCAGGTCGGCGACGAGCGAGCCGCGCCAGGAGGACCAGGCCGCCGGGCCGGTGGCCAGCGCGTCGGCCTCGGTGAGGGCGTGCAGCAGCTCCAGGGTGCCCTGGGTGCCGACCGCGTCGGCGACCAGGCGGACCGTGGCCGGGTCGTCCAGGTCGCGCCGGGTGGCGGTCTCGATGAGCAGCAGGTGGTGCAGTACGAGCGTCGACAGGACCGCCACTTCGGCGCGGTCGAAGCCGATCCTGGCCGCCACGTCCTTGACGATGATCTCGCCGGCCACCGAGTGGTCGCCGGGCCAGCCCTTGCCGATGTCGTGCAGGAGGGCGGCGACCAGGAGCAGGTCGGGGCGGTGGACACGGCGGGTGAACTCGGAGGCGCGGACGGCGGTCTCGATGAGGTGCCGGTCGACGGTCCAGACATGCACGGCGTTGCGCTGCGGGCGGCACCGGACCCGCTCCCAGTCGGGCAGCAGGCGGGTGATCAGGCCCTCGGCCTCCAGCGCCTCCCAGACCTCGACGGTGGGGCGGCCGGAGCCGAGCAGGGTGACCAGCTGCTCGCGGGCCTCGGCGGGCCAGGGCGTGGGCAGGGGGCGCGTGGTGGCTGCCATGCGCCGTACGGCGTGCAGGGAGAGCGGGAGGCCGGCCTGGGCGGCGGCGGCCGCGGCGCGCAGCGGGAGCACGGGGTCGCGTTCGGGGCGTGCGGCGCGGGCGAGCACCACCTCGCCGTCCTGCTCCACCACGCCCTCGGCGAGCGGGGAACGCTCGGTGACCGGCTTGCCGCCGCCCAGCATGGCGCGCAGCCGGGGCCGGACGGCGCGCGAGCGCAGCACCCGTCCCACTTCACGCCAGGTGACGTCACTGGCGTACGAGATGACGCGCGCGGACTCGTAGACCTGGCGCAGCAGGGTGTCGGCGTCGAGGAGGTCCAGTTCGGCGGCGACCTGGTCCTGCTCCTGGAGCGCGAGGCGGTCGGTGGCGCGGCCTGTCGTCAGGTGCAGGGCGTCACGGACGTCGAGGAGGCGCCTGCGGGCGTCGGCGAGGCCCTCCCGCGGGGCGTCGGCCAGCCAGGAGGCGGCGACGGCACGCAGCGTGGTGGCGTCCCGCAGCCCGCCGCGGGCCTCCTTCAGGTCCGGTTCCAGGAGGTACTGCAGCTCGCCGTGGCGTTCGGCACGCTCGGCGCAGAGCTCCTGGAGTTCGGGGAGGCGTTTGGGCGCCTGGTTGCGCCAGTCGGCGAGGATCGCGGTGCGCAGTCCGGTGGTCAGGCCCAGGTCGCCGGCGATGTGCCGGGCGTCCAGGAGGCCCAGCTGGACCTTGAGGTCGTCGCCGGCGGTCTTGCGGGCCTCGGCGGGCGTGCGCACGGAGTGGTCGAGGGCCAGGCCCAGGTCCCAGACGGGGTACCAGAGCCGGTCGGCGACGGCGGCCACCGCACCCAGGGCGCCGCCGTCGTGCAGCAGCAGGAGGTCCAGGTCGCTGCGCGGGGAGAGCTCGCCGCGCCCGTAGCCGCCGACGGCGACCAGGGAGACGCCGCCCTTGATGCCCTCGGTGGCCGCCGCGAACAGGCCGGTCAGCCAGTCGTCCGTGAGTTCGGCGAGGGCGGTACGGCGCGACGGCCCGGACCGCGCCCCCTCGGTGAGGAGGCGCAGCCGGGCCGCCGCGTAGCCGCTGGGTCCCGTGTTCTCTGCGTCGTTCCGAACTTCCGTGCCCGTCACCCAGCGACTCCTGCCTGTATTCAGATGGTTCTGTTCTACAGTGCGTCCGGGCCGCGCTCACCCGTGCGGACCCGTACGGCGGTCTCGACCGGGACGGACCAGACCTTGCCGTCACCGATCTTGCCGGTGCGGGCGGCCTTGACGACGACGTCGATGAGCTGTTCGGCGTCCTCGTCCTCGGCCAGCACCTCGATGCGGATCTTGGGCACCAGGTCGACCGTGTACTCAGCACCACGGTAGACCTCGGTGTGGCCGCGCTGCCGACCGTAGCCGCTGGCCTCGGTGACCGTGAGCCCGTGGACACCGAAGGCCTGCAGGGCCTCCTTGATCTCGTCGAGCCGGTGGGGCTTCACGACGGCGGTGATGAGCTTCATGCGTCCACCTTCTTGCTCGTCCCGGCCAGGGCCGCGGCGGAGACGGAGCCGATGACACCGCCGCCCGTGCCGCTGAAGTCGTATGCAGTCTCGGCGTGCTCGGCCTGGTCGATGCCGGAGACCTCCTCGTCCTCGCTGACCCGCATGCCGAGGGTCTTGTCGAGGAGGAAGGCGAGGACCGCAGAGGCGACCAGGGAGTAGCCGAGGACCGCGCCGACACCGGCGAACTGCTTCCACAGCTGGGTGAAGGAGTGGTCGCCGTAGAAGACGCCGGTCGCGGCGGACTGGCCCTTGCCGGTGGCGAAGAAGCCGATGAGCAGCGAGCCGATGATGCCGCCGACCATGTGGACGCCGACCACGTCGAGGGAGTCGTCGTAACCGAACTTGAACTTCAGGCCGACGGCCGCGGCGCAGGCGACACCGGCGATGGCGCCGACGGCGATCGCGCCGAGCGGGGAGACCGCACCACCGGACGGGGTGATGGCGACCAGGCCGGCGACCGCGCCGGAGGCGGCACCCAGGGTGGTGAACGCGCCGTGCCGGATCTTCTCGTAGGCGAGCCAGGCGAGCATGGCGGCGGCGGTGGCGACCTGCGTGTTGACGAACATCAGCGCGCCGACGCCGTCGTCGTTGCCGAGCCAGGAGCCGGCGTTGAAGCCGAACCAGCCGAACCACAGCAGACCGGCGCCGAGCATGACCAGCGGGAGGCTGTGCGGGCGCATCGGGTCCTTCTTGAAGCCGACGCGCTTGCCGATGACCAGGATGACGCCGAGGGCGCCGGCACCGGCGTTGATGTGGACCGCGGTACCACCGGCGAAGTCGATCACGCCGAGCTTGTAGGCCCAGCCGTCGGCGCCCCAGACCCAGTGGGCGACCGGGACGTAGACGATCGTCAGCCACAGGGCGACGAAGAGCGCCCAGGCCGAGAACTTCACGCGGTCGGCGATGGCACCGCTTATCAGGGCCGGGGTGATGACCGCGAACATCATCTGGAAGACCATGAAGACGAAGATCGGGATCGTGTAGCCGTCCCACAGCTCCGTCAGGCCGACGTTGCTCATGCCCAGCCAGTCGGAGTTGAAGCCGATGAAGCCGTTGCTGGAGCCGAAGGCCAGGGAGAAGCCGTAGAGCACCCACAGGATGGTGACGATCCCGATGCTGACGAAGCTCATCATCAGCATGTTCAGGGTGCTCTTCACGCGGACCATGCCGCCGTAGAAGAAGGCGAGACCCGGCGTCATGAGCAGCACCAGGGCGGAGCAGATGAGCATGAAGCCTGTGTTCGCGGAGGACAGCTTGGGTGCCTCCGCGGCAAGCGTGATGGCGGCTGGTGCCATCGGCGTCTCCTCGTCGGTTGTACGGCCCCGTGCGGGTCGGAGCGTGAGCGGTCCGGTCAAGCGGGGGGTGGGCCGGTTATGCGCCATGAGATTGGCGCAGCGCGGTTTCGGTCGTTGCCCCTCGTTGTTTCGCCGGAGTGACGAAGGCGCCTGGCGTGTTACGGATGGATGAATTGCGAGATGTCCCGCTGTGGGATCGTTATCGTGGCGCAACCTTCTCTCGGAGGAAAAGAACCGGCCGCGGTCGGCCGTCCGATGACCTGGCATGGGGGAGCCGAGTCGGGCAGTTCGGGAGGGCCGGCCGCGGCCGGGGTCTGGGAAGCGCCGGGGTTCAGACCGCCTCGGCGGTCTCCGGGAGGTCGACGGCGAGCTGTTCGGTGAGGTCGACGACCGCCGCGAGGTCGCCGTGGTCGCGGACGGCCGAGTCGACCGTCTTTCGGATACGAGTGTTGACGCGCTCGGAGCGCACCTTCTTGGCGATGCCCATGGCCTCGGAGGCCAGAACCGTGCTCTGCTCGGGTTCGCCGCGCAGCAGGTGCACGGTGGCCATGCCGATGAGGTTGAGCGCGTACGACCGCTGGTGCTCGGCGTCCTTCGCGAACAGCTCGACGGCCTTCCGCATCAGCGGCTCGGCCAGCGAGGCGTAGGTGGGGCTGCGGCCGGCGACATAGGCGAGGTCGCGGAAGGAGTGGCTGTTCTCGCCGTAGAGCTCGGCCTCGGAGAAGAAGCGGATCCAGTCGGGGTCCGGCTCGTCCCACTCGTCGGCCTCGGCGAAGGTGTCTTCGGCCATCCGGACCGCCCGCTTGCACTTGCCGGGCTGGCCCATGTTGGCGTAGGCGCGGGCCTCCATCGCATACAGCATCGACTGGGTGCGCGGGCTCGCGCAGTCCCGGCTGCCGTACTGGGCGAGGTGGATCAGCTCCAGGGCGTCGTCGGGCCGGCCGAGGTGGATCATCTGCCGGCTCATGCTGGAGAGGATGTACGAGCCGAGCGGCTTGTCGCCGGCCTCCTTGGCCGCGTGCAGGGCGAGCACGAAGTACTTCTGGGCGGTGGGCTGGAGACCGACGTCGTACGACATCCAGCCGGCCAGCTCGGCGAGTTCGGCCGCGACCTTGAAGAGCTTGCTGGCGGTGGCCTCGGGCTGGGGTTCCTGGAGGAGGTCGGTGACCTCGTGGAGCTGGCCGACGACCGCCTTGCGGCGCAGGCCGCCGCCGCACTGCGCGTCCCACTGGCGGAACATCTCCGTGGTGGACTCCAGGAGGGCCAGTTCGGGCTTGGAGATGCGGCCCGGGCGGCGGGGATCGACGGCCGGCTCGGGGGCCTGCTGCGGACCGCCCGGCGAGGGGACCAGCCAGCGCTGCATGGGCTCGATGAGGGACGGGCCCGCCGACAGCACCAGCGAGGTTCCGAGGAAGCCGCGCCGCGCCAGCATCAGGTCGCTGCGCGAGAACTCGCTGAGCAGGGCCACCGTCTGCGGGCCCGTCCAGGGCAGGTCGACGCCGGTCGCGGAGGGCGACTGGCGGGCGGCCCGCAGCCCGAGGTCCTCGACCGAGACGACACAGCCGAACCGCTCGGAGAACAGCTCGGAGAGGATCCGGGGGATCGGCTCGCGCGGGTTCTCCCCGTCGAGCCAGCGGCGCACCCGGGAAGTGTCCGTGGAGATGTGGTTGGCGCCCAACTGGCGTGCTCTGCGGTTCACCTGCCGCGCCAGCTCGCCCTTCGACCAGCCGCTGCGCACGAACCACGAGTTGAGCAGCTCGTTGGGGCGCTTGTCGGTGCTGGTCGCGGTCGCCCCGCTTCCGCCGTTGCCGCCCACTGGAACGCCCCCATCCCTGAGACCACTTGATGCCGGATGCGCCAAGCCCTATCAGAATGCCGGTAAATACGGCTGCCCGTCCGGTAGTTCTCACCCTTCGAACGGGATGCCGAGTTGCCTCCGGCATACCCACGAGTGCAAGTGCCCCCAGGCCTCGTGCACTCAAAGTAATCCTACGATCACTGCTCCAGCCACGGCGATCCCGGAAACGCCACCATTCGCCACCCCTTCGAATGAACTCACGATGCCCTTGGCGCGATTCACTTGACATAGGACGGCCGGGAGTAGGCGGAGCGGTGCACTCAGGGGCGCACATCCCCAGGTGCACCACCCGGGGAGCTTCAGAGCGCTGCCATGACCTTGCGGGCCAGAGGGAAGGCGGAGCCGTAGCGTCACGTTCCGTTTCCGTCTCGTTCCGTGTCGTAACCACCGGCGCGCCGGACCCGTTGGAGGGGGCATGGGCTTCACGATCGGCGGCATTCGCGAGATCCGCTCCGGCACGCGCCGGCGCGGTCGTTCATCGGACTGCACCGCCGTCGCCGAGTTCACCGGACTCTGGGGCTGGGACGTGGTGCCGGGTGCCCGGGCCGCGGGCGGCGCGTGCTCCTGCGGGCATGCCGGCTGTCCCGCGCCGGGAGCGCATCCGCTGGACTTCGCGCCCCAGGTGTCCGCGGGCGCCACGCTCGACGAGGTCACCAAGGCCTGGGGCGAGTTCCCGGGCGCGGCGGTGCTGCTGCCGGTCGGCCACGCGTTCGACGTGATCGAGGTCGCCGAACCCGCCGGGCGCCGCGCCCTGGCCCGCCTGGAGCGCATGGGCCTCCCGCTCGGCCCGGTCACCGCCACCCCGGACGGCCGCGCCCACTTCCTCGTCGCCCCCGGCGCCACCGCCGAACTCCCCGAGCTGCTCTACCGCATGGGCTGGGACGACCCGACCTCCCTGGACCTGCGCGGCCTCGGCACGGGTACGTACATCACCGCCCCGCCGTCCGACCGGGGCGGCCTGGGCCCGGTGCGCTGGCTGCGCCCGCCGGCCCTGGACTCGGCGACCAGGCTCCCGGCGGCGAGGCTGCTGCTGGGGACGCTGGCCTACGTGGCGCACCGGTCGCGGGCATAGCCGCAGGGGTCCCGGGCGGCCCCTACGCCGAAGCGCCCGTCCCCGACTGCATCTCGGGGATCGGGCGCTTCTCCGTGATCTCGGGTGGGTGAATTTACCCGGGTCAGTCACCGATAAGGGCGTCAACGAACGCCTCCGGCTCGAACGGCGCCAGGTCGTCCGCGCCCTCACCGAGGCCGATGAGCTTGACGGGGACGCCCAGTTCGCGCTGGACCGCGATCACGATGCCGCCCTTGGCGGTGCCGTCCAGCTTGGTGAGGACGATGCCGGTGATGTCGACGACCTCGGCGAAGACCCGGGCCTGGACGAGGCCGTTCTGGCCGGTGGTGGCATCCAGCACGAGCAGCACCTCGTCCAGCGGGGCATGCTTCTCCACGACCCGCTTGACCTTGCCCAGCTCGTCCATGAGGCCGGTCTTGGTGTGCAGCCGCCCGGCGGTGTCGATGAGCACCACGTCGACGCCCATCTCCTTGCCCTCCTTCACCGCGTCGAAGGCGACGGAGGCGGGGTCACCGGCCTCGGGGCCGCGCACGGTGTGGGCGCCGACCCGCTCGCCCCAGGTCTGGAGCTGGTCGGCGGCGGCGGCCCGGAAGGTGTCGGCGGCGCCGAGCACGACCGTACGGCCGTCGGCGACGAGGACGCGCGCGAGCTTGCCGGTGGTGGTGGTCTTGCCGGTGCCGTTGACGCCGACGACCATCACGATGCCCGGCTTGCGGTCGGCGGGCTCGGTCTTCACCACGCGGTCGGCGTCGGTGCCGATCAGCTTGAGCAGCTCCTCGCGCAGCAGCCCGCGCAGCTCCGCGGGGGTGCGGGTGCCGAGCACCCGGACGCGCTCGCGCAGCCGGTCGACCAGCTCCGTGGTGGGCTGCACGCCGACGTCGGCGGTGAGCAGGGTGTCCTCGATCTCCTCCCAGGTCTCGTCGTCGAGGTGCTCGCGCGAGAGCAGCGTGAGCAGCCCCTTGCCGAGGGCGGTCTGGGAGCGGGAGAGCCGGGCTCGCAGCCGGATTAGCCGGCCGGCGGTGGGCTCGGGGATCTCGATCTCGGGCGCTTCGACCGCGGGGGGCTCTTCGACGGCGACGGGAGCCGAGCCGTCGGGAAGGTCGACCTCCTCTATCGTCCGGCGCGGTTCGTCGCGCGGCGTCTCGGCCTCGTCGCCGACATGCGGCTCGGCCGGGGGCGCGGTGATGTCGGGCGCTGCGGGGGGCGGCGGGGGCAGCGACTTCTTGCGCCGGCTGCCGACGATGAGCCCGCCGAGCGCACCGAGCACGACCACGGCGATGACTACAGCAAGGATGACGGTTTCCATAACCCGTCCAGTATCCATCCCTCCCCCGCGGCCGACTTTGCTCCCTCGCGCGGGAGTTTCTGGATGATCCTCCGAATCCGGATGCCCTTTTTGAGGGCATTAGCCGGGTTAACGTACGATGACTGCCTATGAGCACCACCGCCCACCACGATGGCGCGCTCGAACATCTCGAAGAGTCGCTGGAGCACCACGGCCTCGAAACCCGGGGCATCGAACCGGTCCCGGACTCCGAGCGCACCGGCACACCCCGTGGTCTGCTCCCGACCTGGATCGCCGCCAACATCACCGTTCTGCTGGTGACCGTGGGCGCGAGCCTGGCGGTGTCGTTCGGGCTGAACTTCTGGCAGTCCCTGGTGGTCGGCGTCGCGGCGCCGATCGTGTCGTACGGCCTGGTCGGGCTGATCGGCATCGCGGGCAAGCGTGGCGGCGCACCGGGCATGGCCCTGTCCCGGGCGGTCTTCGGCCAGCGCGGCAACCTGCTCCCCGGCGCGCTGATCTGGGTGGCGCGCTGGGGCTGGGAGACGATCAACGCGGTGACCGGCACCTACACGCTGCTGACCGTCCTCGACATCCTGTTCGGGATCAGGAGCAACACCGCGCTGATCATCGTCACGCTCCTCCTCTTCGTGATCGCCACGTTCGCGATCTCGGGCATGGGCATCAAGGCGGTGCGGTACTGCAACCGGTGGGCGACCTGGCTGTTCGGCGCCTTCTCGCTGCTGGTCCTCGGCCGTCTGATCGCGGTGACGGACTGGGCCGAGGTGTTCGGACAGCGCGCCGGGTCCGCGGCCGCGATGGTCACCGGGGCCGGGCTGATCGCGGCGGGCGGGATGAGCTGGGCGCCGGCCGCGCCGGACTTCACGCGGTACCTGCCCGGTACGGCGTCCTCGGCGGCGATCGTACGCAACACGGTCGGCGGTGCCGGGATCGTCGTACTCCCCCTGATCCTGATGGGCGCGGTGACGGCGTCCGTCGCCCCGGGCCTCGCCAGGGCGACCGACCCGGTCTCCTTCCTCGGCGAGATCCTGCCCCTCTGGCTGGCGGTCCCCTACCTCCTCATCGCCCTGGTCGGGATGGTGCTGATCAACGCGATGTCGATGTACTCGGCGGGCTTCACCGCGCAGACGCTCGGCTTCCGGATCCCCCGCCCCTGGGCGGTCTCCCTGAACGCGGTCATCTCCCTGGCCCTCGGGGCCGTCCTGATGCTGGTGGCCACCTCCTTCATGGCCTCCTTCATCGCCTTCCTGTCGCTGCTTGCGGTGGCGTTCTCGGCATGGGTGGGGGTGTTCGGGGCCGACATGCTCCGCCGTCGGGAGTACGACGCCACGGCCCTCCTCGACACCACGCGCAGCAGCGCCTACTGGTACCGGGCGGGCTTCTCCCCCGCCGCCGTCGCGGCCTGGGCGCTCGGCCTGGCGGCCGGCCTGCTCTTCACCACGTGCGACTGGTTCACCGGCCCGCTCGCCACGAACAACCCCGTCGGCCGGTACGGCCTCGGCTGGTTCGCCACGATCGCCGTCTCGGGCCTGCTGTACGCGGTGCTGCCGAAGCCGGCGGTGGTGCCGGCGACGGCCGGGAAGCCCGCACCCCTGGCTGTCTGACGCACCGTCAGCTACTGTCCCCCACACCCGCCCGGCCAAGGTGAAGGGGAACTCCCATGCCCGTCTCGGTCGTCCGCTTCAACCTCGTCGAGCCCGGCGCCTCCCCGGCCGCGCTGGGCGCCCGGTACCGAGCGGCCCTCGACATGGCCGCGTACGCCGACGAGCACGGGGTCACCACCGTGCAGACCGAGGAGCACCACGGCGTCGACAACAACTGGCTGCCGTCGCCGTTCGCCTTCGCGGGCGCGGTGTTCGGGGCGACCCGGACCATCGCGGTGACCGTGTCGGCGGTGATCGGCCCGCTGCACGACCCGCTCCGGCTGGCGGAGGACATCGCGGTCCTCGACCTGCTCAGCGGGGGCCGGCTGGTGACGGTGGCCGGAATCGGCTACCGGCCCGAGGAGTACGCCCTGTTCGACGTGGAGTGGAAGCGGCGCGGGCGGCTGCAGGACGAGCTGCTGGAGACGCTGCTGAAGGCGTGGACCGGGGAGGAGTTCGAGTACCGGGGCCGTACGGTACGGGTCACACCCCGCCCGCTCACCGACCCCCACCCCCTGCTCCTGGTCGGCGGCTCCTCCCGGGCCGCCGCCCGCCGCGCCGCCCGCCTCGGCCTGCCGTTCTTCCCGAGCGCGCACCTGCCGGAGCTGGAGGCGTACTACAAGGAGCGGCTCACCGAGTACGGCACGGAGGGCTGGACGATGATGCCCACGGCCGAGACACCGCTGCTGCACATCGCCGAGGACCCGGACCGGGCGTGGGCGACGTACGGCGAGCACTTCCTGCACGAGGCCCGGACGTACGCGTCCTGGCAGTCGGGGGACATCCACTCGGCGGTGCGGTCGGCCGCGACCACGGTCGGGGAACTGCGCGAGGAGGGCGTCTACCGCATCCTCACCCCGGAGGAGTGCGTGACGGCGGGACTGGACAACCTGGTCCTGCACCCGCTGGCGGGCGGGATGCCGGTGGAGGAGGGGTGGCGGAGCCTCAGGCTGTTCGGGGAGCGGGTGCTTCCGGCGCTGGCCGCCTGACCCGCGGCGACAACCGCTGGCCCCGTCGTGGCCGTCGGTGATCCACTGGGCCCATGAGTCTGCTGGTGGAAGTGTTCGTCCGGGAGCCGGACGGCGGGATACGGATCCTCGACGTGCCCGACGACGTGTACCGGTCCGGTGGCTTCGAGTCCTGGCGCAGGACGGTGTGGGGATCGGAGTTCGTGCGCTCGCTGGGTGCCCGCTTCCTGCCCGTGCTGGCCGACCAGGACCTCTATGTCGAGGCCGCGGACGTGCCGGAGTTCCGGCGCGAGGTCGCCCTGCTCCGCTCCCGCCTCGACGACGTCGCCCACGGCACCGAGCGGCCACGCACGGTCGAGGAGCACCGGCACCAGATCGAGACCCGCCTGCGGATCATCGAGGAGAGCATCGGCAAGGCCCTGGAGATCGGCGGCGGCGTCCTGATCTGGTGAGCCCCGCACACGAACCGCCGCCCCGCCCGGGCAGTGACCGGGCGGGGCGGCGAGGGATACGAGGAGAGGGGCAGCGGGGACTTGGCCCTTCTCCCCGAGTTCGGGGGTCTCCTGGTGCGGGTCAGCCCATCTCTTCCAGGGCCTTGCCCTTCGTCTCCTTGACGTACTTGAGGACGAACGGGATGGAGAGGGCCGCGAAGACCGTGTAGATCACGTAGGTGCCGGAGAGGTTCCAGTCGGCCAGCGACGGGAAGCTCGCGGTGATGGCCCAGTTGGCGATCCACTGCGCGGCGGCGGCCACGCCCAGGGCGGCGGCGCGGATCTTGTTCGGGAACATCTCGCCGAGCATGACCCAGACCACCACGCCCCAGGACAGGGCGAAGAAGAGGACGAAGACGTGGGCGGCGACCAGGGCGGTCCAGCCCTGCGCGGACGGGAGCTTGCCGTCGACCAGGTGGTACGAGAAGGCCCAGGCCTCCAGCGCCAGGCCGACGACCATGCCGACCGAACCGATGAGGGCCAGCGGCTTGCGGCCGATGCGGTCCACGAAGATCATCGCGATCACGGTGCCGATGATGTTGATGATCGACGTCGTGAAGGAGTAGAAGAACGAGTCCGCCGGGTCGACACCGACCGACTGCCACAGCGTCGAGGAGTAGTAGAACGCGACGTTGATGCCGACGAACTGCTGGAAGACGGACAGGCCGATACCGACCCAGACGATCGGCTTGAAGAAGAAGGAGCCGCCGAGCAGGTCCTTGAACGTGGACTTGTGCTCGCTCTTCATCGCGTGCTCGATCTCGGTGACCCGGGCGTCCAGGTCGACGTTCTTGCCCTCGACCTCTTCGAGGATCGCGCGGGCGCGGTCACGCTTGCCGACGGAGAGCAGGAAGCGCGGGGACTCGGGGATCGCGAGGGAGAGCAGGCCGTACAGGACGGCCGGGACCACCATGACGCCGAGCATGACCTGCCAGGCCTCCAGGCCCATCAGCTTGCCGCGCTGGTCGCCGCCGGCGGCGTTCAGCAGACCCCAGTTGACCAGCTGTGAGATGGCGATGCCCACGACGATCGCGGCCTGCTGGAAGGAGCCGAGGCGGCCGCGGTAGGCGGGCGGGGCGACCTCGGCGATGTAGGCGGGGCCGATGACGGAGGCCATGCCGATGGCGAAGCCGCCGATGATCCGCCAGAAGGCGAAGTCCCAGAGGGCGAACGGCAGCGCCGAGCCGACGGCGCTGACGGTGAACAGCACGGCCGCGATCTGCATGCATCGGATACGGCCGATCCGGTCGGCTATGCGGCCGGCGGTCGCGGCGCCGATGGCGCAGCCGATCAGGGCGATGGCGATGACCTGGGCGAGGGCCGCGGACCCGATGTCGTAACGGCTCCGGATGGCCTCGACGGCGCCGTTGATGACGGAGCTGTCGTAGCCGAAGAGGAAACCGCCCATCGCGGCCGCCGCCGCGATGAAGATGACATGCCCGAGGTGATCGGGGTGAGCCGTCCCGGCTCCTGACTGGGGTGCCTGCGCAGTGCTGGTCACAAGAAACTCCTCGGGCCACCGGCAACGCCGCCGGGGGTGGGGGGGTGAGCCCTCTCAGGTTTAAGTGGCGCACATCAACACACCGCTCACACCTGAAGGTAAAAGCAACGTTGCAGAGACTATGCCTTCAAGTTTCGAAGTCAATAGTCGGTGAGGTGTGAAGTTGCAGATACCACGCAAGGAAGATGCGTTCACTTCTTGAAGAAGAGGCGAAGGTGACGCGCCTCAAAGGGGCGCGAAGAACTGCGCGAGCAGCCACGACGGCGCCGCACCCGGAACCGTCGGCCAAGACCCAGCGTCAGCGCAGTCGCTGGCTGATGACCTTCGACACACCGTCGCCCTGCATGGAGACGCCGTACAGCGCGTCGGCGACCTCCATCGTCCGCTTCTGGTGCGTGATCACGATGAGCTGGGACGACTCCTGGAGCTCCTGCATGATGCGGATCAGCCGCTGCAGGTTGGTGTCGTCCAGGGCCGCCTCGACCTCGTCCATGACGTAGAACGGGCTGGGGCGCGCCTTGAAGATCGACACCAGCATCGCGACGGCGGTCAGCGAGCGTTCGCCGCCCGACAACAGGGAGAGCCGCTTGACCTTCTTGCCCGGCGGGCGGGCCTCGACGTCCACGCCCGTGGTGAGCATGTTGTCGGGGTCGGTGAGGATCAGCCGTCCCTCGCCGCCCGGGAAGAGGCGGCTGAAGACGCCCTCGAACTCCCTCGCCGTGTCCCGGTACGCCTCCGTGAAGACCTGCTCGACGCGCTCGTCGACCTCCTTCACGACCTGAAGCAGGTCGGTGCGGGTCTTCTTCAGGTCCTCCAGCTGCTCGCTGAGGAACTTGTGCCGTTCCTCCAGGGCCGCGAACTCCTCCAGGGCGAGCGGGTTGACCTTGCCGAGCTGCTGGTAGGCCCGCTCGGCCGCCTTGAGCCGGCGCTCCTGCTCGGCCCGGTGGAAGGACTTCGGCTGGTTGCGCGGGTGCTCGGGGTCGTCCGGCAGCACCTCACCCTCGGCGGGGGGCGAGGGTGGCACGAGCTGGTGCGGTCCGTACTCCTCGACGAGCCCCGCCGGTTCGACACCGAGCTCCTCCAGCGCCTTCGACTCCAGCTGCTCGATCCGCAGCCGCTTCTCGGCGCCGAGTACCTCGCCCCGGTGAACTGAATCCGTGAGTTTGTCGAGCTCCGCCTTGAGGTCACGGCCGGTGGAGCGGGCGGCGGTCAGCTCCTGCTCGCGGCGGGCCTTCGCGGCCTCCGCGGCGGCACGTTCCTGCTCCGCCCGGCCGACCGAGACCTCGACGTGCGCGAGCAGCTGCCGCGCACCGGCGGCGACGGCCTCCGCGACCGCCGCCTCGTGGCGCAGCCGGGCCCGGCGCTGTTCCGCACGCGCGCGTGCCTCGCGTTCCGCGCGGGCGGCGCGGTCGAGGGAGTCGGCGCGGCCGGCGAGCCCCTTGACGCGCTCTTCGTGGGTACGGACCTGGAGCCGGGCCTCCATCTCGGTCTGGCGAGCGTTGGCGCCGTCGGCGGCGAGGCGGTCGCGCGCCGAGGTGTCGGGCTCCTCCTCGACGGGCATCTCCTCGGCCACGGCGAGCCGCTCGGCGAGGATCTCCACCTCTTCGAGTGCCTTGTCGAGGGAGTCCTGGGCGCGGGCGGCGGCCGCCGTGGAACGTTCCGCCTCGCCCGCCGCGCCGCGCGCCTGTCCGGCGAGGCGGCCGAGCTGCTGGGCCACGGCCGACTTCTCGCGGTCGGCGGCGCGGCGCCGCTCGCCCAGTTCCTCGACGAGTGCCGCGCACTCCTTGCGGTGCGCTTGGGCCGACTCCTGGGCTTCCGACAGCTCCTCGCAGCGGACGGCGAGCTCCTCCAGCTCGGCGGCGGCCTCGTCCACGGAGGCCTGCACTTCGAGCAGGCTGGGTGCGCCGGCGGATCCGCCGTGGGCGAAGTGGGCGCCGAGGAGGTCGCCTTCGGCGGTCACCGCGGTGAAGTGGGGGTGGCGGTAGACGAGGTCCTCGGCGTCTTCGAGGGTCTCGACCACGACGATGTCCCTGAGGAGGCGTCTTACCGCGGGCATCAGGTCGGCCGGGCCCCGCACCAAGTCGGCTGCGAAGTGCCCTGACGGGGGTGCGGTGGTGGGTCGTCGGTCGGGTGCGGCGCCGTCGTGGCCGGTCGCGCCGTTCCCCGCGCCCCTATGGGGCGCTACGGACTGGGGCGCTTCAGAGTGTGGCGCGCCCGACTGGGGCGCCTCGGGCCGGGGTGGCTCCGGGGCCCCCGCCAGCAGCAACGCCGCCCGGCCCCCGTCCTGCTTGCGCAGCAAGCGGATCGCGTCGGCCGCCGAAGCCGGGGTCGTCACCGCGATCGCGTCCGCCGCCGTGCCGAAGGCTGCTGCCAGGGCGACCTCGTGGCCCGGGGTCACCGTGAGCAGTTCTGCCGCCGGGCCCAGGAGGCCGGTGAGTCGGTCGCGGGCGCCGAGCAGTATTCCCGTGCCGTCCTTGCGGCGCAGGCCCAGTGCCAGCGCCTCGTGGCGGGCCTGGGTCGCGGCGCGCTTGCGTTCCGCAGCCGTGACGGCCTCGCGGGCCGCGGTCAGGGCCGCCTCCGCCTCGGCGAGCCGGTGTTTGGCCTGGTCGTGCTGTCCGGCGAGTTCCTCGTCGCCGGCGTCCAGGCCGTCGACCTCCGCCTTCAGCGCCTCGTACTCCTCCTGCGCCGAGACCGCCCGTTCCTGGGCCTCGTCGCGGGCGGCGGCCAGCCGGTCGATCTCGGCCTGGGCGGACGCGGCACGGGACCGGGCCGCGCCCACCTGGCCGTTCAGCCGGGCCAGGCTCTCGCGGCGGTCGGCGATGGAGCGGGCCACGTCCTTCAGGCGCCGCTCTTCGAGGGCGAGTTCGCGCTCCAGCTCGGCGCGGTGGGCGACGGTGTCGTCCAGGGCGTGCTGGGCCGCCTCCAGGGAGGCCTCCAGCTCGGCCTCCTGCTCACGGATGCGGTGGGCCTCGCGCTCCATGTCCTCGGGGTCGCGGCCGCGCCGTTCCTCGGGGGGCGTGGAGGTGGCGCTCTTCACCCGGGCGTCGGCCAGCGAGATGCTGCCGCGGACGCGTTCGGCGAGCTGGGAGAGCTCGTACCAGGTCTGCTGGGCCCGCTGCAGGCGCGGCGTGAGCTGCCGTACCTCGTCCTCCAGGAGGGCCTCCCGCTGGAGGGCCTTCTTCAGCTCCTGCTCGGCGGCTTCCTTGCGTTCCTTGAGGGCGGCCTCGTCGGCGACCTCGGTCCGGAGTGCCTGGCGGAGTCGTACGAGGTCGTCGGCGAGCAGGCGCAGGCGGGCGTCGCGGAGGTCCGCCTGGATGACGGCGGCCCGGCGGGCGACCGCGGCCTGCCGGCCGAGGGGCTTGAGCTGGCGGCGGAGTTCGTCCGTCAGGTCCTGCACGCGCGCGAGGTTGGCCTGCATCGCGTCCAGCTTGCGCAGCGCCTTCTCCTTGCGCTTGCGGTGCTTGAGGACGCCGGCCGCCTCCTCGATGAAGGCGCGGCGGCCCATCGGGTCCGCGTGCAGGACGGAGTCGAGCTGGCCCTGGCCGACGATGACGTGCATCTCGCGGCCGATGCCGGAGTCGGAGAGGAGTTCCTGGATGTCCAGGAGGCGGCAGGTGTCGCCGTTGATCTGGTACTCGCTGCCGCCGTTGCGGAACATGATCCGCGTGATGGTGACCTCGGCGTACTCGATGGGCAGGGCGCCGTCGGAGTTGTCGATGGTCAGGGACACCTCGGCGCGGCCCAGCGGGGGGCGGCCGGTGGTGCCGGCGAAGATGACGTCCTCCATCTTGCCGCCGCGCAGCGACTTGGCGCTGTGCTCGCCCATGACCCAGGTGAGCGCGTCCACCACATTGGACTTGCCCGAGCCGTTCGGTCCGACGACGCACGTGATCCCCGGCTCGAACCGGAGCGTGGTCGCCGAGGCGAACGACTTGAACCCACGGAGGGTCAGGGCCTTGAGGTGCACGCCGTCGGACTCTACCCGGCGCCGCTACCGCACTCCACGACCCCTCGCAACCTCGCGGTTTCGCGCATGAACATGCAGGGCACACCAGACGTTAAAGAAGGTGAAAGGATGCGCGGGGCTGGAAGGCCCCGGCTCGGGGGCAGGTCGGGGCATGGAAGGCAAGAAAGAAGGGACGCCGGAGCGTCCCTTGCAAATCTTGACAACTTAAGCGGTTGAAAGGGCTGCCCAACCGCCGCATGTGCTGTTGTGGAGCGATGCAGCGATCAGGTGAGCGCAGGCTCCGCCTGGTTTGCGTCGATGCTCTCCATGATCCTGTCGGGAGAAGCGGCAGCCGTCAGCGCGTCGTTCTCGGCCTGGATCCGTACGAGCTCGGATTCGAGGTCCTGGACACGCTGCTGGAGCCGTCGCATCTCGGCGAGGAGTCGCGGGTCGGAGCCGCCGACGTAACCGAGAAGCGCCTTTGCCATGATGGATGGTCCTCCACACTGAGTGACCGACCGAAGCGGTGTGGGTCGTGAGGGATCGCACCCGCGGTGCTTGACACATCCGAGTGTTGCTCGACTGTTGCGCCATGCCAAACAGCTAAGGTGCGCGGGGCTTTCAGCGTCTCACCAAAAAGTTTGACGGTCAACACGATCACGCCCCGTATTGGCGAGCGAACCCGTCGTCGGGCGGCCCTGGACGGGCAACGCTGCGACTCCTGCGGGGCCCGCGGGGCGTGGCGATCAGCTGTAAGTGCGGAGCCTGCCACGACACGCGGTTCTTGGCAACCACCAGGCCGTTTCCGCTCGGGGCACATGCCGGTGGCAGATCACTCCGCTTCCGTCTGCGCCGCTTTACAGATCGGGCTCAGCGGATGGCGAAGCCGTCGTAACCGCCCCGGGGTGTGTCCCAGATCTCGGTGACACCCTCCACCCGCCCGGGCGTGTCATTGCCCTGGAGCCAGTCGAGCAGCCCTTCGCAGCCCGCCCTGGAGCCCTCCGCGACCACCTGGACGCGACCGTCGCCCAAATTGAGAGCAAAACCACTCAGGCCCCCGATCTCCAGCGCCTTGGCCCGCGTGAACCAGCGGAATCCCACACCCTGCACCCGTCCACGGACCCAGGCGACCAGTCGCACATCCTCGCTCATGGGTGCAACCTAACCGGCCAATGTCACTCGGTGCGCCTCCTCACTCAGTGGCATGCGGTACCGTCCCCACCCAATGAATCTCATATGAAACTCACTCGATCGGGTGAGTCTGGTTGACCAGAAGGAGTCATTGGCCACACCGGCCCCTGGTCGACCCCGACCGCGAGGACGAGGGAAGAGGGCAAGGACATGGGACGCCACCGACGCCACGCCGCCGGCCGCGCCGCCACGGGCCACGCCACGGGGGTCACGGAGCACGACGGCTCGTACACGGGCGGCCACGACCCGCAGGACTCGTACGCGGGCCTCCGCTACGGCACCGGCACGGCGGCCTACCTGCGCCAGGACGAGTACACCGACACCAACGCGCGCAGCTCGGCCTACCTGTTCGCCACCGAGGACGACTACACCCGCTTCATGAACACCGCCGACTTCCCGGCCGAGGAGTTCACCCCGGCAGGCGGCTCCTCCTCGGGTGGCGGGCACCGGCGCCGGAAGAAGTCGGGTCGGCCCGTGGCCACCGGGCTGCTGGGGGTCTCCGCCGCGGTCGCGATCGGTACGGTCGCGGTGGCCACCGGTATGGTGCCGGGCCTGGAGAACTACAAGCTCGGCGGCGGCAGCAGCACGACCGGCGGCGAGCGGGTGCAGGCCGACGGCGCGCCCAGCAACACGGCCGCCGAGCAGGGCGGCACCTCCGGCAGCGCCGAGAGCCGCGGCACCGGCTCCTCGACCAGCCGCGACACCCAGCGTTCCGCCTCGCCGACCCCCTCGGCCTCCGCCTCGAAGTCCGCCTCCGCCTCCTCGTCGCCCACCCCGACGAAAACGGCGACCGAGAAGCCGACGCACACCGCCACGCCGTCCACGAAGCCGAAGGCCACCCCGAGCAAGACGGCCACCAAGGCACCGGTGAAGACCGCAGCGCCGATCACCTCCTCCGAGGAGGCCGTCGTCGAGGCCGAGGTGCTGAAGCTGGTGAACGAGGAGCGGGCCAAGGTCGGCTGCAGCGCGCTGTCCGCGAACTCCTCGCTGACCAAGCTGGCCGAGGCGTTCAGCGACGACATGGCCGCGCGGGACTTCTTCGACCACACCGACCCGGACGGCAAGACGCCGTGGGACCGGGCCGCGGCGGCCGGCATAGCCAACCTCGGCGGCGAGAACATAGCCCGCGGCCAGGCCACCGCCCAGGCCGTCATGGACGCCTGGATGAACAGCGAGGGCCACCGCGCCAACATCCTGAACTGCGACTTCAAGACCCTCGGGGTCGGCGTGCACTTCGGCGAGGGCGGCCCGTGGTGGACGCAGGACTTCGGGTACTAGCCGGCAGAGCCGCACACTAACCAGCAGTTAGCGCACCCTGTTGGTTAGCGCTGTGCTCCCGTACGCTTGACACATGACCATCACCCAGGACGGCGTCACGGAGCCGCAGCCTCCGTACGACGTCTTCGCCCGGGCCTGTCCCTCCCGCACCACCCTTGAGCACGTCATGGGCCGGTGGGGCGGGCTCACCCTGAGCGCGCTGTACGAGGGATCGTTCCGGTTCAACGAGCTGCGCCGGCGCGTGGACGGCGTCAGCGAGAAGATGCTCTCCCAGACGCTCCAGGCCCTGGAGCGCGACGGCCTGGTACACCGCGAGGCCCAGCCGACCAACCCGCCGCGCGTCGACTACGAGCTGACACCGCTCGGCCGGGGGGTCGCCGAGCACCTGCTGGCCGTCGTGCACTTCGTGGAGGGCCGGATGGACGAGGTGCTGGCCGCCCGCGAGCGTTACGACGAGACGCGCGGCGCCCGCTGACACTGCGGGCAGAAGTAGCTGGACCGGTTCATCCAGGGCCGCCTGCGCATCGGCGTACCGCACCGCCGGCAGGGCAGCCCTTCCCGGCCGTAGGCGTCCAGCGAGCGGTCGAAGTACCCAGACTCGCCGTTGACGTTGACGTACAGGCTGTCGAAGCTGGTGCCGCCGACGGCCAGGGCCGCGTTCATCACGTCCCGTACGTGGCCGAGGAGTTCGGCGGTGCGCGGGCGGGTGAAGCCTGCGGTCGGGCGCTCGTAGTGGAGACGGGCCCGCCAGAGGGCCTCGTCCGCGTAGATGTTGCCGACTCCGCTGATCAGCGACTGGTCGAGCAGCGCCCTCTTGATGGTGGACCGCTTCCGGCGCAGCGCCTGGTGGAAGGCCTCGTCGTCGAACAGCGGGTCGAGGGGGTCGCGGGCGATGTGCGCGATGACGTCCGGCAGTCCGTCGAGCGTGTTGTCGTGCAACGACAGTCCGCCGAACGTGCGCTGGTCGACGAACCGGAGTTCCGTGCCCAGGCCGTCGGCGAACCGGACGCGGATGCGCAGGTGCTTCTCGTCCGGCGCCTCGTGCGGCTGCACCAGCAGCTGGCCGCTCATGCCGAGGTGCGCGAGGATCGACTGGTCGGTGTCCTCCAGCGGCAGCCACAGGTACTTGCCGCGCCGGCTCGGGGTGCCGATGCGGTGGCCCTTGAGCCGGTGCGTGAAGTCGTCGGCGCCGGCGGGGTGCCGTCGGACGGCACGCGGGTGCAGGACCTCGGCCTCGGCCACGACGCGATGGGCGACCCACCGCTCCAGGCCGCGCCGTACGACCTCCACCTCGGGCAATTCAGGCATCGGGACTCCCGGGAAGGACCGTGGACGATCCGAGCGCCCGCCTCCGTGGAAAGGTGGCGGGCGCTCGGGCTGCGCTGTTCGTCAGGCGGAGGCGGCGGACGACGGCGGGCCGTCGTCCTCCTCGGCTTCGGCCTGGGCCGCCTGTTCGGCTGCCTTGGCCTTGGCGCGTTCGTCCGCCGCGGCGCGAATCGCGCGCCAGGCGGACTCGGCGGCCTGCTGCTCCGCCTCCTTCTTGCTGCGGCCGGTGCCGGTGCCGTACGAGACGCCTCCGACGCGGGCGGCAGCAGTGAAGGTCTTCTCGTGGTCGGGGCCGGTCTCCGTGACCAGGTACTCGGGCACGCCGAGGCCCTCCGTCGCGGTGAGCTCCTGGAGACTGGTCTTCCAGTCCAGGCCGGCTCCGAGGTTCGAGGACTTCTCGATCAGCGGGTCGAAGAGCCGGTGCACCAGCTCGGACGCCGAGTCGAGGCCCTGGTCGAGATAGACCGCGCCGATCACCGCTTCCAGGGTGTCGGCGAGGATGGACGCCTTGTCCCGGCCGCCCGTGCCCTCTTCACCGCGGCCGAGCCGGATGAAGGAACCCAGGTCGAGACCGCGACCCACCTCCGCGAGCGCACGCGAGTTCACCACCGCGGCCCGGAGCTTGGCCAGCTGGCCCTCGGGCAGGTCGGGGTGGGTGTTGTACAGCGTGTCCGTGACGACGAGACCGAGGACGGAGTCACCGAGGAACTCCAGCCGCTCGTTCGTCGGCAGGCCGCCGTTCTCGTACGCGTAGGAACGGTGGGTCAGCGCACGCACCAGAAGGGCGGACTCGAGCGTGTACCCGAGCCGCCCTTCCAGAAGCGTGTGGGACGAGGCCGTGCTGTCCGCCTTCTTCTTGGCGGTTGGGTCCGCCTTGGGCTCATCGCCCTTCTTGGGACTGGACACAGTGCCTCTCACCTGGCCGCTCAGACTTCGAGGACCTGGCGCTTGTTGTAGGTGCCGCACGACGGGCACGCGATGTGCTGCTGCTTGGGCTCGTGGCAGCGCTCGCACGCAACCAGGGTGGGGACCGCAGCCTTCCACTGCGACCGGCGGTGGCGCGTGTTGCTGCGCGACATCTTCCGCTTCGGAACAGCCACGGCTACTTCTCCTGCTTCTCGTCGACGCCCGCTTCCGCGTCAGCGCCGCTCATCTCGTCCTTCTCGCCGTCCCTGGTGGAACCGACGAGTCCCTGCAAAGCCGCCCAACGGATGTCGACGGCGTCATGATGGTGGTCCGGGTCGTCCGTGAGCCGTGCTCCGCACTCGGAGCACAGACCCAGGCAGTCGTCCTGGCACACCGGCTGCATCGGCAGTGCGAGCACCACCGCATCACGCAGCACGGGTTCGAGGTCGAACAGGCCGTCCTCGATGAAGTACCTGTCCTCGTCGTCCTCGGCGTCGTCGCCCGGTTCCGCGATCACGCGGCCCCGGTCGTCGGCGTCAGGGTACGAAAACAGTTCCTGGAAGTCCGCTTCGAGCTCCTGCCCGACCGGCTCCAGACACCTTACGCACTCCCCCTCGGCCTGTGCACGGGCGGTGCCTGTGACGAGCACACCTTCCATGACGGACTCGAGTCGGAGTTCGAGCTCCACCGGGGCGCCCTGCGGCACTCCGATGACCCCCTTGATCCCGAAGTCCTCGGGAGCGTCGATCGTGCGGGTCAGGCGCTGCAGGGCACCAGGACGCCGTCCCAGCTCGTGCGTGTCGAACACGAACGGGTTGCGGTGGTCGAGGCGCGCGTGAGGAGCCATTCCTGCTTTCGATCTTCGAGTTCAGAGGGACGCCGTCCGGAGACACCTCCGGGCAGCGTGGATCGCGGACGTAGACGCGACCGAAGAGCCAGGATACTGGACCTTTCGCTGTCGGCCCAATCCGCCGGTCCTCCGCCCGTCCGCCGGCCGACTTCCGGCCGCCTTCCGCCGGGTTTCTACAGGCCCCGGCCCTGCTCGTAGGCGCGCAGCTGCTCCGGCGTGATCATGCCGGTGTCGAAGAGGCTGGTCTCGTCGAGGGCGTACGACTGGTGCTGCTGGTGCTGGGCCGCCTGCTGCTGGGGGTCGTAGACGGGCTGCTGGCCGGTGTCGTACCCCTGGTAGGCAGCGGCGTACGGATCGGCCTGCTGGTAGCCGTAGGGGTCCTGCTGGTAGCCGTACGCGTCCTGCTGGGCGTAGACGGGCTGCTGCTGGGGGTAGCCGTACGGATCCTGCGCCACGGGCTGCTGCATGGGCTGCTGGTCGTACTGCGGCTGCTGGGGCTGGGCGGCGGCAGGCTGCTCGGCCTGGGCCGCCTGGGCCGCCCGGTCGTCCTGGTCGGCGAGGGCCGCGAGGTCGGCCAGGTAGTCGGCGTCGCTGGAGTGCTGGAACGTCGTGTTGTCGTCGGCCAGGGCACCGAGGGCGTCGGAGGCGATCCGGCCGTGCAGCTTGGCGCGGCCCTTGCCGACGGCCTCCAGGGTCTTGGCCAGGACCGCCTCGAAGGCGCCGAGCTTGACGTCCACGTAGGCGTCGGCGTCCCGGCGCAGGGTCTCGGGGTCGTGGCTGCGCTCGGGGGCGTCCTCGTCCTCGTACCCCTGCTCGTCCAGGCCGGGGCCGGTGCCGAGCAGCTTCTCGCGGCCGCGGCCGACCGAGCCGAGGGTCTTGGTGAGGACGACCTCGAAGTTGGCGAGCTTGGAGTCGACGTAGTCGTCGGCGTCGGCGCGCACCTCCTCGGCCTCCTGGCGGGCCTCGGCGAGGATCCGGTCGGCCTCGGCCTGGGAGCGGCGGGCCACCTCGGTGTCGGAGATCAGCGAGCCGCGCTCGGCGTGCGCGGTCTCGATGATCCGCTCGGCCTCCATGCGGGCCTGCTCGACCATCTGGTCCCGGCCGCCGATCAGCTCCTCGGCCTGCGCGAGCGAGCCGGGCAGCGCCTGGCGCAGCTCTTCGAGCATCGCGAGCAGCTCGGCACGGTTGACCACGCACGACGCCGACATGGGCATGGACCGGGCGCCGGAGACCGTGCTCACGATCTCGTCGAGCTTCTTCTGCACGTCCACCTGTGCTCGCCACTCTCTACAGCTGGGTTGGAGACGGACGGGACGACTGTAGCCCCATCAGTCCCTGCCGAGACGCTTGTTGAGGGCCTCCAGAACGGCCGGCGGAACCAGGTGGGCGATGTCGCCGCCCCACTGGGCCACCTCCTTGACCAGCGAGGAGGAGAGGAAACTGTAGGTCGGGTTGGTCGGCACGAACAGCGTCTCGACACCCGACAGACCGTTGTTCATCTGGGCCATCTGCAGCTCGTAGTCGAAGTCGCTGACGGCCCGCAGGCCCTTGACGATGGCCGGGATGTCGCGCTGCTTGCAGAAGTCGACGAGGAGGCCGTGGAAGGCCTCGACCCGGACGTTGCCGTAGTCGGCGGTGACCGTGCGGATCAGGTCGATCCGCTCGTCGATCTCGAACAGGCCCTTCTTGGACTTGTTGATCATCACCGCGACGTAGACCTCGTCGTAGAGACGGGACGCTCGGGCAATGATGTCGAGGTGTCCGTTGGTGATCGGGTCGAACGACCCGGGACAGACGGCGCGGCGCACTTGAGATCCCTCGCTCTCCGGTCCGGTCATCGTGCGTCTTCGCACGTAGCGGCGGCGCGACCGTACCAAAACGTTCCCTCGCCGTAGCGACGGGACCGAAGGCCTTCGAAGCCGGTCGGCCAGTTGAAAACGCCGCCTCTGGTGCTGCGCTCCACGGTGACGAGCGCGTCCGGCGCGAGCCAGCCCTCAGAGTGGAGTGTGAGGAGAATCTCCCGAAGATCGTCGTCCGAGACGGCGTACGGAGGATCCAGGAAGACGATGTCGTACGGCTGTGCGGGTGCCGGGGACTGGATGATCTGCTCGGCTTTGCCCGCTCTTACTTCGGCGCCGGGGAGCCCCAGATTCTTTACGTTTTCACGTACGACGCGGGCGGCTCTGGGGTCGGCCTCCACGAGGAGGGTGTGGCCGGCGCCTCGGGAGAGGGCCTCCAGGCCTACGGCGCCCGAGCCGGCGTAGAGGTCGAGGACGCGTTCGCCGTCCAGGGGGCCGCCGAGGAGGGACTGCCAGGTGGAGAAGAGGCCTTCGCGTGCGCGGTCGGAGGTGGGGCGGGTGCCTGTGCCGGGCGGCACGGAGAGGCGCCGTCCGCCTGCCTGGCCGGCGATCACGCGGGTCATGGGGGGTCCTTCTTCGGGGGCGGCTTTACGGGTTCAGTTTGGCAGGCCCCATGGGGTGGGTGCCTGGTGTGCGACGGCGGCTGCGGGTCCGCTGCGGCTTGTCACGCCCGCGCGGCGGTAGCCGCAAATCGATACAGCCCCGCGCCCCTTTCGGGGCGCGTCAAGCTCAGCCCTTTTCCAGGTACTGCTCTCTCTCCTCGTCCAAGAGGGCGTCCAGGGCCGTTC
Organism: Streptomyces sp. NPDC001980; assembly: GCF_040296885.1. Classification (NCBI taxonomy): domain Bacteria; kingdom Bacillati; phylum Actinomycetota; class Actinomycetes; order Kitasatosporales; family Streptomycetaceae; genus Streptomyces; species Streptomyces sp. NPDC001980. The sequence goes on from NZ_JBEOYD010000007.1 coordinate 167,688, forward strand.
GGAGGCCGGTCAGGTTGGTCAGCTCCGGGTCCTCGGCCACCAACGCCGTCGCCTCCTCCCTCGCCTCCGCGATGATCTCCTCGTCCTCGATCACCGCGAGGACGCGGAGGCTGGAGCGGGCGCCCGACTGGGCCTGGCCCAGGACGTCGCCTTCTCGCCGCTGCTCCAGGTCGATCCTCGACAGCTCGAAGCCGTCCAGGGTCGAGGCGACCGCCGTGAGGCGCTGGCGGGCCGCGCTCGCCTCCGGCATCTCCGTGACCAGGAGGCAGAGGCCGGGGGCGGAGCCCCGGCCCACCCGGCCGCGCAGCTGGTGGAGCTGGGAGACGCCGAAGCGGTCCGCGTCCATGATCACCATGGCGGTGGCGTTGGGGACGTTGACGCCGACCTCGATGACCGTGGTGGCCACCAGGACGTCGGTGTCGCCGGCGGCGAAGCGGCGCATCACGGCGTCCTTGTCGTCCGGGTGCATGCGGCCGTGCAGGACCTCGACACGGAGGCCGTTGAGCGGTCCCTTGGCGAGATGGTCGGCGACGTCCAGGACGGCGAGCGGGGGACGTTTCTCCGCCTCGTCCTCGGCGGTCTTCTTCGCCTTCTTGGGGTCGTCCTCCTCGTCGCCGATGCGGGGGCAGACGACGTAGGCCTGATGGCCGTTGCCGACCTCCTCCCTGACCCGTTCCCAGGCGCGGGCCAGGAAGTGGGGCTTGTCGGCGGCGGGGACGACGTGGGTGGCGATCGGGGAGCGGCCGGCCGGGAGCTGGTCCAGGACCGAGGTCTCCAGGTCGCCGAAGACCGTCATCGCGACCGTGCGGGGGATGGGGGTCGCGGTCATGACCAGGAGGTGGGGTGGCTGTTTGCCCTTGCCGCGGAGGGCGTCCCGCTGTTCGACACCGAAGCGGTGCTGTTCGTCCACCACCACCAGGCCCAGGTCGTGGAACTGGACCTTGTCCTCGATCAGCGCGTGCGTGCCGATCACGATCCCCGCGTCGCCCGTGACCAGGTCGAGCATCGCCTGTCGGCGGGCCGCCGTGCCCATCGAGCCGGTGAGCAGGACGACCTTGGTGGCGTGGTCCGCGCCGCCGAGCATGCCGCCCTCGGCCAGCTCGCCCATCATCTCCGTGATCGAGCGGTGGTGCTGCTGGGCCAGGACCTCGGTGGGGGCGAGCATGGCCGCCTGGCCGCCCGCGTCGACGACGGCGAGCATGGCGCGGAGGGCGACCATCGTCTTCCCGCTGCCGACCTCGCCCTGGAGGAGCCGGTGCATCGGGTGTTCGGTCGCCAGGTCGTCGAAGATCTCCTTCGAGACCTTCTGCTGGCCGTCCGTGAGGGTGAAGGGGAGGCGGTCGTCGAAGGCGGTGAGGAGGCCGTCGGGGGACGGTCTGCGGGCTGCCGCCGGGAGTTGGGCGTCGGTGTGGCGGCGGCGGGCCAGGGCGACCTGGAGGACGAAGGCCTCGTCCCACTTGAGGCGGTCGCGGGCCGCCGCGATGTCCGCCTTGGTGTGCGGGCGGTGGATCTTGAGGAGGGCTTCGGGGAGGGGGACCAGGCCGCGGCCTTCGCGGAGGGGCGGGGGGAGGGGGTCCAGGGCCTCCTGGACGCTGGGGAGGACCGTCTGGACGGCCTTGCCGATCTTCCAGGACTCCAGCTTGGCGGTGGCCGGGTAGAGCGGGATCAGGGCTCCGGCCCAGGTCTCCACGGATTCGTCCGGGTCGTCACCGCTCAGCAACTCGTAGGCCGGGTGTGCCAGTTGGAGGCGGCGGTTGAAGACCGAGACCTTGCCGGCGAACATCGCGCGGGTGCCCGGCAGGAGTTCCTTGTGGGGTTTGTGCACGCCGTTGCCGAAGAAGACCAGTTGGAGCCGGCCGCTGCCGTCGGTGATCGTGACCTCCAGGCGCTGGCCCTTGCCGCGGGGCGCCTTGGCGGAGGCGAACGTGTGCAGGCGGGCGTCGGCGACCATGGCGACCACCGTGACGTGTTCGTCCATGGGCAGGTCGGCGAGGTGGGTGAGCTGGCCGCGCTCCTCGTATCTGCGGGGATAGTGGTGCAGGAGGTCGCCGACGGTGTGCAGGCCGAGGTGCTCGGCCATCACCTTTGCGGTGGCTGGGCCGAGCACCTTCTTCAGTGGTTCTTCCAGTGCGGGCACGAGATCCATTGCACACCACACCACTGACAATGCCGTATATGTCTCGGGAAACCCCTGGTCAGGCGGCCGTTTTGAGTCATAGGATGGCGCGCTCCGGCCATCCTTCCGCGGTCACCGCCCCACCAGGGACCGCCCGACCCCGCGCCGACCACGTCTTCCCCCCTCCGGCGCAGCGACGATGGACTCCCAGACCTCACAGTCATCCCAGGCATCACAGTCACCTCATACGTTCCAGGTCGACCTGCGTGGTTTGGTGGACCTGCTCTCCCATCACCTGTACTCCAGCCCCAAGGTCTACCTGCGCGAGCTGCTGCAGAACGCCGTGGACGCGATCACCGCGAGACGGGCCGAGCAGCCCGACGCCCCGGCGCGGGTGCGGCTGTACGCCGACGGCAGCTCCCTTCGGGTGGAGGACAGCGGCGTCGGGCTCACCGAGTCGGACGTGCACAGCCTGCTCGCCACGATCGGGCGCAGCTCCAAGCGGGGAGACGGGCTGCAGGAGGCCCGCTCCGACTTCCTGGGCCAGTTCGGCATCGGGCTGCTGGCCTGTTTCGTGGTCGCCGAGCGGATCCGGGTGGTCAGCCGCAGCGCCCGCACGCCGGACGCGCCGCCCGTGGAGTGGACGGCCCGGGACGACGGGTCGTACACCGTACGGACGTTGGCGCCCGAGGCGCGGCCCGAGCCCGGGACCACCGTGCATCTGGTGGCGCGGGCGGGTGCGGCGGAGTGGCTGGACGAGCGGCGGGTGCTCGCGCTGGCGCGGGACTTCGGTTCGCTGCTGCCGTACGACGTCCGGGTGGGCGACGAGGCCGTCACCGACCTGCCGGCGCCCTGGGACCGGCCATACCCCTCCCCCAGCACCCGGCGGGTGGCGCTGGCCCGGCACTGTCACGAGTTGTTCGGGTTCACGCCGTTGGACTCGATCGCGCTGGACGTGCCGCTGGCCGGGATCCGGGGGGTGGCGTACGTGCTGCCGTCGGCGGTGAGTCCGGCGCAGCGGGCCACGCACCGCGTGCACCTCAAGGGCATGCTGCTGACCGAGCGGGCCGAACAGCTGCTGCCGGACTGGGCGTTCTTCGTGCGCTGTGTCCTGGACACGGACAGCCTGCGGCCGACCGCCTCGCGCGAGTCGCTGTACGAGGACGAGACGCTGGCCGCCGTACGGGAGGCGCTCGGCGAAAGGATTCGGTCCTGGCTGACCGGGCTTGCGGCCGGTGATCCGGAACGGCTCTCCGCGTTCCTGTCCGTGCATCACCTCGGGGTGAAGTCGCTGGCCCGGCACGACACGGAGATGCTGCGGACCATGCTGCCGTGGCTCCCCTTCGAGACCACCGACGGGCAGCTGTCGCTGGAGGAGTTCGCGCAGCGGCACCCGGTGGTGCACTTCACGCGGACGGTCGAGGAGTACCGGCAGGTCGCGCCGATCGCCTCCGCGCAGGGCGTCGGGGTGATCAACGGCGGTTACACGTACGACAGCGAGCTGGTCGAGGCGCTGCCGTCGGTGCGGCCCGGGTCGGTGGTCGCGGAGCTGGACGCCGACACCGTGACCGCGCATCTGGACGCGGTGGATCCGGCGGAGGAGCTGGCGGTGGCTGGGTTCCTCGGGGTGGCACGGGCGAAGCTCGACCCACTGCAATGTGACATTGTACTGAGAGCCTTCCACCCCCTCTCGGTCCCCGCCCTCCACCTCGACGACCGCGCCGCCCGCCACGAACAGGCCCGCGCGGAGGCCGAGGAGCAGGCCGACGACCTGTGGACGGGCATCCTGGGTTCGCTGCGCGGCAGCGCGCCCCGCGCCCGTCTGGTGCTCAACCACCTCAACCCGCTGATCCGGCGGATCAGTGCCCTCAAGGACCCGGAGCTGATCGGCACCGCGACCGAGTCGCTCTACGGTCAGGCGCTGCTGATGGCCCAGCGCCCGCTGCGGCCGGCCGACTCGGCGCTGCTCAACCGCTCGTTCATCGGCCTCCTGGAGTGGGCCACTCATGGGGAAGACGATCGCTGATGGAGATTGCTGACTTCGACTCGCTGCGCCGGGCGATGGCGGAGAACTCCGAGGAGCCGGAGGGTCCCGCCCGCAACGCGCGCGCGGAGCAGCTGCTGGCGGAGGCCGAGAGGCTGAACGTCCCGCTCGCCGTGATCGAGGCGCTCGGGCACCAGCTGAAGGTCTACAACTACAGCTCCGAGAAGGACAAGATGTTCGTCCCGTTCGCACGGCTGCTGCGGATGTGGGACGAGCGGCCCGAGGACTTCGACGAGTACGAGACGCATTCGCTGCACTGGGTCTTCAAGTGGATGACGGCCGGCATGCTCGACCAGCCGCACGTCCCGCTCGCCTCCATCGAGAAGTGGCTGGGCGAGATGGAGCACCGCTACCGGCTGGCCGGGCACTCGGAGCGGGCGGTGCGCAGCGCGGAGTTCAGTGTCGCCGGGCACGTCGGTGACCTGCCGCGGGCGGAGCGGGCGTACGCGGCCTGGCTGGCGGCGGACCGGGACCGGATGGCCGACTGCCACGCGTGCGAGCTGCACGGGCAGGGCGGCTGGCAGCTGAAGAACGGGCGGGACGAGGAGGCCCTGGAGCTGTGGGGGCCGGTGCTGGACGGCGAGTACAGCTGCGCCCACGAGCCGCACACGGTGCTGGCTTCCTCGTTGGTGCCGCTGCTGCGCCTTGGCCGCGTCGACGAGGCCCGCGCGCACCACCTGCGCGGATTCCGGCTCGTCCGCCCCATGGAGAGCATGCGGGGCGCCTACGCGGACCATGTCGAGTTCTGCGCGCTGACCGGCAACGAGGCGCGCGGTCTTGAGCTGCTGGCGGAACGTCCCGCCTACTTCACGGACACCGGGCAGCCGCGCAGCCGGATGGACTTCCTGGCGGTGGTGGCGCTGCTGATGGAGCGGCTGACCGGGCTGGGGCTCGACGGGCAGCGGGTGCCGGGGCCCGCCGGGCGGACGTGGACCGCCGGGGAACTCGCCGGGCACGCGCGCGGGGAGGCCCTGGAGCTGGCCGCGCGGTTCGACGCCCGCAACGGCACCTCCTACGTCGGCGACCAGCTGCGCGAGCGGATGGCGCAGCGGCCGCTGGTGGACCGGCTGCCGCTGGGCGTGCGGGCGCCGCGGACGGCGCCCGCCGGGCCTCCCGCGCCGGTCGCCCCGGCGCCCGCCCAGGAGCGGTCGGAGCGGTCGGAGCGGTCGGAGCAGCCGTCGCTGCCCGCGCTCCTGGCCGAGGCGCGCCGGCTGTCGGACACGCTCCGGCCGCACGCCCTGGAGGCCTGGGCGGCGGTCGCGCGGGCCGCCGAGGAGACCGAGGTGGACACGTACGTCCGCGCGGAGATCGCCGACCACACGGCGATGGGGCGCGGCCCGGAGGGTGTCGAGCTGTTCGAGCGGGCGGCGGAGCTGTACGCGGAGGCGGGCGACGAGGGCGAGGCGATCGCCGCACGCGCGCGTGCCGCCTACGTACGCGCGCTCTCCGGGGAGCTGGACGAGGCGCTGGCCGCGATGGACGAGCCGTACGACCGGATCCTCGCGCTGTACGCGGACGACGCGACCGGGGTACGGCAGACGGCGTCCGTGCTGATGAGCCGGGCGCGGATCCTGATGCGTCAGGTGCACGAGCGGTCCACGGGCGCCGGGGACGCCGAGCAGGCCGTACGGGAGCTGCTGGCGCTGGTCGGCGGGCGCGGCGGGTCCGACGTACGGCTGGTGTCCCGGGCGGCCGAGGGGCGGGCGATGCTCGCCGAACTGGCCGAGCACGCCGGGGACGGGGAGCGGGCGGGCGAGCTGTTCCGGCAGGCGACGGCGCAGTTCGTCGGTGCGGAGCTGCCGTGGTTCGCGGTCGAGTACGAGGTGCGGGTGGCCGCGCTCGCCCATGAGCAGGGCGACCTGGCCGAGGCGGAGCGGGCGCTGCGCGCGGCGCTGGAGCACGGCGGGCCGTACGTGGAGCCGGTCGGGCGGGCGCAGCTGCATCTGCAGCTCGCGGAGGTCGTCGGCGGCCGGGGCGCCGCCGAGGAGGCCGCCGAGCACGCCCTGGAGGCGGCGCACTGGGCCGACGAGGCCGGGCAGAGCGGCACGCTGGGCGCCTGGGCCCGGCACCAGCTGGGCGGCTTCCTGCTGCGGCAGGGGCGGTTCGCGGAGGCCGCCGAGGTGCTGGAGTCGGCGCTGGCCGACCTGAGTGCCGAGACGCACGGCGACGGCGCGGTCGTGCAGACCCAGTGGTGGCTCGGGGACTGCCTGAGCGAGCTCGGCGAGCACCACGCGGCGGCCGAACGGCGGCTGCAGGCGGCGGAGCTCGCCCGGCACTGGCCCGAGCAGCACGACCACGCCACCCTCGCCCACCTGGCCGCCGAGTCGCTGGGCAACGCGGGGCTGCCCGCGGAGGCGGACCGGGCGTACACGCGCGCGGGCGAGTTGTGGCGGGCGATGGGCAACGTGCACTTCCTGGTGCGTTCGCTGCGGGCCCGCGCCTGGCTGGCGTTGCGGACGGAGGCGGGGACGGAAGGCGCGCGGAAGCTGATGGCGGACGCGGTCCGGGAGTGCGAGGCGGCGCTGGAGGCCGTCGAGGACCCGGCCGCGGCGGACCGGCTCGCCGACGAACTCGGGCACACCCACCGGCAGTTCGGCGACCTGCTGGCCCGTTCCGTGCCGGAGGACGCCGACGATCCGGCGATCCAGGAGGCGTTCGAGGCGGCGCTCGCGGAGATGGCTGCCGCGATCTCGGTGTTCGCCGGGGTCGGCGAGGACGGGCTGCACAGCCGTACCGCCGCGGAACTGGCCGCGGGCTGGCTGGAGGCCGACCTCAGCAGGCCGGCCGCGGCGGCGGCACGCGCGCGTGCGGTGCTGGACGCCTACGAGGGCGCCGACCCGGCCGACGAGACGGTCCGGGCCCGGCGGGCGGAGGCCCGGCAGCTGCTGGAGCCCACGGAGGAGTGAAGGTGGGCGGGAGAGGGGCTCACTCGACGCCGATGAGGAGCGGAGCCCCCTGCCGGCCGCCCCGGTAGACCACCGTGTCGACGGCGAGGTACGCCTCGCGCACGCGTGCCTCCAGGCGGTCGGCGACGCCGTCGGGGGCCTCGTCGCCGAGGACGAGGGTGACCAGCTCGCCGCCGGCCTGGAGCATGCGGTCCAGGACGGTCTCGGCGGTGGCCGTCACGTCCGAGCCGATCACCGCCACGTCCCCGTCTATCAGCCCCAGTACGTCCCCGGCCTGGCAGATGCCGGCCATGGTCCAGGACTGCCGCTCCGCGAGCACGACCTCGGCGTAGCGGGTGGCACCGGCCGCCGAGGTCATCTGGACGACGTCCTCGTCGAAGCGGCGGTCCGGCTGGTGCACCGCGAGCGCGGAGATGCCCTGGACCGCCGAGCGGGTCGGGATGAGGGCGACCCGGATGCCCTCCGCGCGGGCCTGCTCGGCCGCGGCGGCCGCCGTGTGCCGCAGGTCGGCGTCGTTGGGCAGCAGCACCACCTCGCGCGCGTTGGCGCGGCGCACGGCGTCCACGAGTTCCCCGCTGGCGGGCGGCTCCCCCGGGCGCGCGAGCACGGTGGTCGCACCGGCGTCGGTGTACAGCCCCGCCAGCCCCTCCCCCGGCACGACGGCCACCACGGCCCGCTGCACCCGCTCGCGCGGCGGCCGCGCCCCGCCGGTGTGCACGTCCCCGGCGCCGAAGTGCGTGATCCGGATCCGGTAAGGGCGTCCGGCCTCCACACCCGCCTCGACGGCGGCGCCGGCGTCGTCGACGTGCACATGGACGTTCCACAGGCCGTCGCCGCCGACCACCACCAGGGAGTCGCCGAGGGCGTCGAGCCGGACCCGCAGCCGGTCCACGGCGGCGTCCTCGGCCTCCAGGAGGTAGATGACCTCGAACGCGGGCCCGCCGGCGCGCTCGGCGCAGTTCTCGGCCCGGGCGTCGGAAACGGCGTCCACGCGTGCGTGCCCGACCGGGTCCGCCACGTGCGCATGCAGTTCGAAAGCCGTCGGCGTCTCCCCCGTGAACGCCTCCACCAGCGCCCCGAGCACCGCGACCAGCCCCCGCCCGCCGGCGTCGACCACCCCGGCCCGCTCCAGTACGGCCAGTTGTCCGGGAGTCGCCGCGAGCGCCTTGCACGCGCCCTCGTAGGCGGCCCGGGCGACCGCCCCGCAGTCGCCCTCGGTCACGTCGGCGGCGTCCGCCGCGGCCGCCGCGACCGACAGCACCGTGCCTTCGACGGGGTGGGCGACGGCCCGGCGGGCGGCGTCGGCGGCGTGCCGCAGGGCGAGCCGCAGCCGGTCCGCCTCGATGTGAGTCGCCTCACTCTCGGTGAGGACGTGGGCCATGCCACGCAGCAACTGGGCCAGGATCGTGCCGGAGTTGCCGCGCGCGCCTATGAGGGCGCCGTGCGCCATCGCGCGGACGGCGTCGGCCAGGGTCGGCACCTCCTCGCCCAGCTCGTAGCCCGCGAAGACGGCCTCCACGGCCCCCGCGGCCGACTCCACCGTCATGTACAGGTTCGTGCCGGTGTCGCCGTCGGCCACCGGGTAGACGTTGATCGCGTCGATCTCCTCGCGCGCCCGCCCGAGCGCCCCGAGCGACAGTCCGCACCAGGTGCGTACCGCGAGAGCATCGAAAAATGTCTGCGGCACCTGCGCCACCTGCGCCTCCTTGAGCCGGCCGAACGTGGACGCAGCGTAGACCCCGGAAGGGTGTCCGCCGGAAGAGGGCCGGGGGCGGGGCCCTGAGCTGCCATGCTAGTTTCGTCTAACGGACGCAGCCGTTGTATGCTGCTCCGGTTGCTCGATCTGATCGGGCCATTCCCCTGGCAATGCCACTCAAGATCTTCGATCCGAAGGATCTCGATCCTGGCACGCCGGGATTCAACCGTAAGTGCATCTGAAGTCTTTGGAGTGACCCGTGGCTGCCAACTGCGACGTCTGCGGCAAGGGGCCGGGCTTCGGCAACAACATCTCGCACTCGCACCGCCGTACGTCCCGCCGCTGGAACCCGAACATCCAGCGTGTGCGTACCGTGGTCGGCGGGACGCCGAAGCGCGTGAACGCCTGCACCTCGTGCATCAAGGCCGGCAAGGTCTCGCGCTGACGCACTGTCGCTGAGCGCGCGGCCACAGCTGGTTCGCTGCACAGAGCCGGTCCACCTCCGGGTGGGCCGGCTTTTTGCCGTGCCCGGCCATGCCCGGCACCAGGCCTGACAAGCTGATCCCATGCGCTTCGGCATCCTGGGCCCCCTGGACGTACGCACCGACGACGGCACTCCCCTCGACCCCGGCGGCCCCCGCCCCCGCGCTCTGCTCACCCTGCTGCTCCTGGACGCCGGCCGGTCGGTCTCCATCCAGCGCCTCACCGACGGCCTGTACGGCGCCGAGCCGCCCGCCGGGGCCGCCAACGCGCTCCAGTCGCAGATCTCCCGGCTGCGCCGGAGGCTGGCCCCGCACGCGGAGATCGAGGCCACCGCGACCGGGTACCGGGTCGCGGTCGCTCCCGACACTGTGGACGCACACCAGTTCGAAGTCTGGTCGAGGGCCGGACGCGCCGCCCTCGTCGCCGGCGACCACGGGACCGCCGCGGCGCGGCTCCGCGAGGCCCTCGCCCTGTGGCGCGGCCCCGCGCTGCCCGACCTCCCGGACGCCGAGGCCGAGGCCGCGCGGCTCGAAGAGCTGCGGCTGGCCGCCGTACAGGACCGGATCGAGGCGGACCTGGCGCTCGGCGGCGGCTCGGAACTGGTGCCGGAGCTGCGGGCGCTGCTGGCCGGCCGTCCGCTGAGCGAGCGGCTGTACGGCCAGCTGATGCGGGCCCTGCACGCGGCCGGGCGCCCCGCCGAGGCCCTCACGGTGTACGAGGAGGCCCGCCGCACCCTCGCCGACCGGCTGGGCGCCGATCCCTCCCCGGAGCTGTCCGCGCTCCATCTGGAGCTGCTGCGGGGCGTGGCACCCGAGCGGCCCCGCCTCCCGGTCCAGCTCACCCGCTTCGTCGGCCGCGAGCCCGAGCTCGCCCGGATCGCCGCCGGCCTCACCGCCTCCCGGCTGCTCACGCTGACCGGCCCGGGCGGGGCCGGCAAGACCCGGCTCGCGATCGAGGCGGCCCAGCAGCACCCCGGCGCCTGCTTCGTGGAACTCGCGCCGCTCACCGACGGCGCCACGATCCCGTACGCCGTCCTGGCCGCCCTCGGCGTCCGCGAGGGCCTGCGCAGTCCCGCCGCCGACACCACGGACCGGCTGCTGGCCGCCTTGGAGGAGCGCGAGCTGCTGCTCGTCCTGGACAACTGCGAGCACCTGGTCGAGGAGGCCGCCAGGCTCACCGCCCTGCTCCTCGCCGCCTGCCCGGGGGTGCGCGTGCTCGCCACCAGCCGGGAGTCGCTCGGCATCACCGGCGAGGTCCTGGTCCCGGTGCCCCCGCTGCCGCCGGAACCCGCGGTGCGGCTCTTCCTGGACCGGGCCCGCGCGGTACGCCCCGGATTCGACGGGCACGCACGCGTGGCCGGCATCTGCGCCGCCCTGGACGGGCTGCCGCTGGCCATCGAGCTGGCCGCGGCCCGGCTGCGCACCCTCACCCCCGACGAACTCGCCGACCGCCTCCACGACCGCTTCCGTCTCCTGTCCCGCGGCGACCGGTCCAAGGCGCCCCGGCACCGCACCCTGCGCGCGGTCGTGGAGTGGAGCTGGGGGCTGCTGGACGAGGAGGAGCGGGAGCTGGCGCGGCGGCTGACGGTGTTCTCCGGGGGCGCGACGCTGGCAGCGGTCGAGGCGGTGTGCGGGCTGCCGTATCCGGAGGACGTGCTGGCCTCGCTGGTCGAGAAGTCGTTCGTGGAGGTGTCCGAGGGCCGCTACCGGATGCTGGAGACGATCCGGGCCTTCGCCGCCGAGAGCCTGCCCGGTCCGGAGGACCTGGCGGACGCCCACGCCGACTACTTCCTGCGGCTGGCCGAGGAGGCCGAGCCGCACCTGCGCGGCGGCGGGCAGCTGCCCTGGCTGGCCCGGCTGGCCGCCGAGCACGCCGACCTGGACGCGGCCCTGCGCCATCTCGTGCGCCGCGACACCGGCGGGGCCCTGCGGCTCATGGGCCCCCTCTCCTGGTTCTGGCGGCTGCGCGGGGTGCACGGCGAACGGGTGGCGACGGCACGGGAACTGCTGGCCACGGCCGGGGACGCGCCGCCGCCCGGGCTGGAGGAGGAGTACGTGCTGTGCGCGATCAACGCGCTCTCCGGCGCGGGCGACGAACCGGAGCTCATCGCGCGCGTGGACGCCGTCCTGGACGCGTACCGGGGGCCGTTGCGGCTGCCGTACATCCTCGTGCTGTGGGCGGTCGCGGCCGGTCCGCGGCCCGCCACCGACGCGCACGCGCTCACCCTGGCCGGCGGCTCCCCCTGGGCGCGCGCCCTGCTCGACGTGGGCCTCGGCTTCCGGGCGCAGTTCGCGGGACGGCCGCGGGAGTCCGAGGAGCACTTCGCCCGGGCGCTGGCCGGATACCGGGCCACCGGCGACCGCTGGGGCCTGGCCAACTGCCTCGACCCGCTCGGCATGCTCGCCCACACGCGCGGTGAGTCCGGGCGCGCCCTGGAACTGCTCGACGAGGGACTGGCGTACGTGCGGGAGCTGGCCGCACCCGAGGAGACCGCCGATCTGCTGCGCACCCGGGCCACCGTGCTGCTGCACCGGGGCGACACGGCCGCCGCCGTGGCCCACTTCGACGAGGCGCTGGCGCTCGCGCGGGGCGCCGGGCTCCCCGACAAGGTGGCGGCCGCCCGGCGCGGCCTCGGCGACGCGGCCCGGCTGTCCGGGAACACGGCACGCGCGCGCGTGCACTACGAGAACGCCCTCCAGGAGTGCGCCGCCAACTGGTTCAGCGTCGGCGAGACCGTCCGCAGCCTCATCGGGCTGGGCCGCACGGCCGCCGCCGAGGGGCACGCCGAGGAGGCCCGCGACTGGTTCCGGCAGGCCGCCGAGCTGGCCGTGGAGGGGCCGGGCGACCTCGAACTCGCCGACGCGGCCGAGGCGCTGGCCTCGGCCGCCGGCTCCGCCGAGCGGGCCGCGGAGCTGCTGGGCGCGGCGACGGGCCTGCGGGGCGGCCGGACCGAGGGCGACCCGGACGTCGTACGCGTCGAGCGGGAGGCGCGCGCGAAGCTCTCCGCCGAGGCGTACGACCAGGCCTTCGAGCAGGGCCGACGGCAACGGTCAGCGGCGGTCAGCGAACGGTAGCGGGACGGTCAGCGCCCCCGCCGAAGCTCATCGCATGACGAAGAACACGACGCAGAAGAACACGACAGAGAACACCACGCAGAACACGACGAAGAACCTCGCCCACCTCAACGTCCTGATCTCCGGCGCCAGCGTCGCCGGACCCGCCCTCGCCCTCAACCTCGCCCGGCTCGGCGCCCGCGTCACCGTCGTCGAGAAGGCCCCGGAGCTGCGCGGCGGCGGCTTCGCGGTCGACTTCCGCGGCCATGTCCACCGCACGGTCCTGACCGCCATGGGCATCTGGGACGAGATCCACGCCCGCCAGACCCGCATGGGCCGCCAGACGGTCGTCGACGCCGACGGCAGCCCGCGCGTGGACCTGCCCGCCGAGCTGATGAGCGGCGACGTGGAGATCTTCCGCGGCGACCTCGCGCAGATCATGTACGAACGCACCAGGGACGACGTCGAGTACGTCTTCGGCGACTCGATCGCCTCCCTCACGGAGGACCCGCAGGGCGTCGACGTCACCTTCGAGAAGGGCGCGCCCCGCCGCTTCGACCTGGTCGTCGGCGCCGACGGGCTGCACTCCAACACCCGCCGCCTGGTCTTCGGCGACGAGTCCCGCTACCTGCGCTTCTTCGACCACTACGTGGCCGGCTTCGACGCCCCCAACCACCTGGGCCTGGACCGCACCGGCCGGGTCTACAGCGAGCCCGGCCGCGCGTTCGTCATCGGCAACTACGACGGCGACCCGGACCGCGCCGGCGCGCTGCTGGTCTTCCGGTCCGAGGAGCTGTCGTACGACCGCCGGGACGTCACGGCGGTCAAGCGGATCGTCATGGACCGCCTCGCCGGGATGGGCTGGGAGGGGCCCGCCCTCCTCAAGGCCCTGGAAGAGGCCGACGACGTGTACTTCGACGCGATCGCCCAGATCCACGTCGACCGGCTCGTCAAGGGGCGGGTGGCGCTGCTCGGGGATGCCGGGTACGGGGCGACGATGGGCGGGATGGGGACAGGGGTCGCGATCGTCGGCGCGTATGTCCTCGCCGGTGAACTGGCTCTCGCGGGCGGTGACTTCCGTACCGCCTTCGCCGAGTACGAGTCCCGGATCCGGGGCTTCGCCAAGGGTTGCCAGAAGATCTCCGGGAACGCGGGCCCGTTCTTCGCCCCGCCGACCGAGCGGCGCATCCGCAGCCGGGACCGGATGTACCGGGTGCTCTCCTCCCGTCCGCTGGCCCGGTTCTTCAAGAGGATGACCGAGAAGGCGGCCACCGACATCAGGCTGCGGGAGTACCCGGCCCTGCTTGGTTCCTGAGGGCCCAGCCGTGGTCCACGGGTCCGATCCCGGCGCCGAGTGCGAACCCGGCCGCGATCGCCCCGGTGACGTACTCCTTGGCCGCCGTCACCGCCTCCGGCACGGACTGCCCCTTCGCGAGCTGCGACGCGATCGCGGAGGCGAGGGTGCAGCCGGTGCCGTGGGTGTGCCGGTTGTCGTACCGGGGGGCGCGCAGCAGAAGTTCCTCGGTGCCGTCGGTGAGCAGGTCGACGGCCTCGCCGGGCAGGTGCCCGCCCTTGATCAGCACCCAGGTCGGGCCGTACGACAGCACGGCCGCCGCGGCCCGGCGCAGATCGGCCTCCGACTCGACGTGTACGCCGGTGAGTTGGGCCACCTCGTCGAGGTTCGGGGTGGCGACGGTGGCCAGCGGGAGGAGCCTGGTGCGGACCGTGTCCAGGGCGGAGGCGGCGAGGAGCGGGTCGCCGTGCTTGGAGACGCCGACCGGGTCGACGACCACGGGCGCGTCGGTCCCGGCGAGCAACTCCGCGACCTCCTCGACGAGTTCGGCCGAGGCAAGCATCCCCGTCTTCACCGCGTCGACCCCGATGTCGTCCACCACGCTCCGGTACTGGGCGCGGACGGCCGCCACCGGCAGTTCCCAAGCCCCCTGCACGCCCGTCGAGTTCTGAGCGGTCACCGCGGTGAGCACACTCATGCCGTGGACGCCCAGCGCGAGCATGGTCTTCAGGTCGGCCTGGATCCCGGCCCCGCCGCCGGAGTCGGAGCCCGCGACCGTCAGTACGCGCGGCAGGGTCATGACTCGATGTCCCCGAAGTGGTCCCAGCCGCCCTTGCTGGTCCACGGCGCGCCGTCGACCGTCACCTGGGGCAGCGCGGACGGGTTGAGGACCTCGCCGATGACCTTCCAGCGGGCGGGCAGCTTCACGTCCGGCGGGAAGGTCGCCACGATCGCGTGGTCCTCGCCGCCGGTGAGCACCCACTGGATGGGGTCGACGCCGACGGCCTGGCCGATGTCGTTCATCTGGGTCGGGATGTCGATCGCGCCGGAACGGATGTCGAGCCGCACCTTGCTGGCCTCGGCGATGTGCCCCAGGTCGGCGATCAGCCCGTCGCTCACGTCGCACATCGCGGTCGCGCCGAGGGCGGCGGCGGCCGGGCCCGCGTGGTACGGCGGCTCGGGGCGGCGGTGCGCCTCCACGAACGCCCGCGGCGAGCGGAAGCCGCGGGAGAGCACCGCGTAGCCGGCCGCGGACCAGCCCAGCCAGCCCGTGACGGCGATCAGGTCGCCGGGCTGGGCGCCGGCCCGGGTGACCGGTTCCTGGTTGCGCAGGTCGCCGAGCGCGGTGATCGACACCATGATCGTGTCGCCGCGGACCACGTCGCCGCCGACCACCGAGGCACCGGCCACCTGGCACTCGTCCCGGATGCCGTCCATCAGCTCGCTGGGCCAGGTCACCGGGAGTTCGGCGGGCACGACCAGGCCGAGCAGCAGGGCGGTCGGCACGGCACCCATGGCCGCGATGTCCGCGAGGTTCTGCGCGGCCGCCTTGCGGCCCACGTCGTAGGCCGTGGACCAGTCGCGGCGGAAGTGCCGGCCCTCCAGCAGGATGTCGGTGCTCGCCACCACCCGGCGGTCGGGCGCGGCGACCACCGCGGCGTCGTCGCCGGGACCGACCCGGACCGCCGGAGTGGTGGTGAGACGGGAGGTGAGCTCCCTGATGAGCCCGAACTCCCCCAGCTCACCAACAGTGCCCTTCATTGCCCTTACGCCCCTTCTCTGCCTTGCCGTGCCCGCTCGCGCGTCACCGTCGTCCTGGATACGGTCGAGGTGACCGTCAACATCTGTCGTGCCTGCACCCCGGCGCGCAAGCCCCTGTCCGCGCAGGTCTCCCCGCGGTGAGCGGCGACGCGATACCGTGGCGTTCCTTTTCCCCACATGATCCTCGTGGCCGCCCTGGAGGTTCCGTGGTACAGGCGTACATCCTGATCCAGACGGAGGTCGGCAAATCGTCGACCGTCGCCGAGACGATCAGTAAAATCCCCGGAGTCATCCAGGCCGAGGATGTGACAGGACCGTACGACGTCATCGTGCGCGCGCAAGCGGAGACCGTCGACGAACTCGGTCGGCTGGTGGTCGCGAGAGTCCAGCAAGTGGACGGCATCACGCGTACCCTGACCTGCCCGGTCGTCCATCTGTAGCCCCCGTCTACCCTTGGCCGGTGAACTTCTTCCGTCACCGGCCATTCGGTCTGCCCGCGCTCGCCGCGCTGATGATCGCGGCAGCGGGCTGCTCATCAGCAGACGACGCCCCGTCGGCGGCGGTTCCCAGTCCGGGCGGGGCGGTCGCCAAGCTGTGCCGTCGCCTCGACGGGGTGCTGCCGAAGAAGGTCGACGGACTCACGCGCCGTGACCCCGAGCCCTCGTCCACGCTGACCGCGGGCTGGGGGGACCCGGCGATCATACTGCGCTGCGGTGTTGCGCGACCCGCGAAGATGGCCGACCCGGAAGCCGACGGGGTTGAGGTGAACGGGGTGGGGTGGCTGCTGGAGCAGCGGGCCGACACATCGTTTCGGTTCACGACGACGTTGCGGAAGGCGTATGTCGAGGTGACGATTCCTGCGGGGCGGACCGGGGATGGCATGGCGCCGTTGGTGAGTCTGGCGCCTGCCGTCAAGAAGGCGGTTCCCGAAGGGATTGCCGACTAGTCGCCGTGGCGTTCGGGGTCGCTTCTCGGCTGCGGGTCGTCAGTGGTTGCTCGCGCAGTTCCCCGCGCCCCTTTCGGGGCGCTTCAGCTGGGGGCGATTTCTAGCGAAGCCCCGTCGACCGGTTCAGCGCCGCCTGGATCAGGCGGTCGACCAGGTCCGGGTAGGCGATCCCGGTCGCCTGCCACATCTGCGGGTACATCGAGATCGGGGTGAAGCCCGGCATCGTGTTGATCTCGTTGATGACGAAGCGGCCGTCCTCCGTGAGGAAGAAGTCGGCGCGGACCAGGCCCTCGCAGGAGGCGGCCTCGAAGGCGTCCACCGCGAGCTTCTGGACCTCGGCGGTCTCCTCGGGGGTGAGGGGGGCCGGGACGATGCCGGGGGTGGAGTCGATGTACTTGGCCTCGAAGTCGTAGTAGGCGTGCTCCGAGGGCGGCGGGATCTCCGCCGGGACCGAGGCGCGCGGGCCGTCCTCGAACTCCAGGACGCCGACCTCGATCTCACGGCCGTGGACAGCCGCCTCGATCAGGATCTTCGGGTCGTGGGACTGGGCCTCGGCGATCGCCTCGTCCAGGCCGGAGAGGCCGTCGACCTTGGTGATGCCGATCGACGAACCCGCGCGCGCGGGCTTCACGAACAGCGGCCAGCCGTGCTCGCCGGCGAAGTCGACGATCCGCTTGCGGGCGGCGGACTCGTCCTGCTGCCACTCGCGGGGCCGGATCACCAGGTACGGGCCGACGGCGAGCCCGAAGGAGGAGAACACCCGCTTCATGTACTCCTTGTCCTGGCCGACGGCCGAGGCGAGCACGCCCGAGCCGACGTACGGGACGCCGGACAGCTCCAGGAGGCCCTGCAGGGTGCCGTCCTCGCCGTACGGGCCGTGCAGCATCGGGAAGACCACGTCGACCTCGCCGAGCGCCTTGGGCACCGAGCCGGGCTCGCTGTAGACCACCTCGCGGTTGGCCGGGTCGACGGGGAGCACCACCCCGCCCTCGACGGACTCCGCGAGGTCGGCGACCTCGGGGGTACGGCGTTCGCTGATCGCCATGCGCTCGGGTTCGTCGGCCGTGAGCACCCAGCGGCCTTCCCGGGTGATGCCGATCGGCAGGACGTCGTACTTGGTCCGGTCGATGGCGCTCAGGACGGCTCCGGCGGTGACCATGGAGATCCCGTGCTCGGAGCTGCGGCCGCCGAAGACGACGGCCACGCGCGGCTTGCGAGCGGGCTGCTCAGGGCTCTGGAGGAGGTTCTCGGTGCTCATATCGCGTTGAGAGTACCCGGTGGTAGGGCCCCGAGACAGCGTCGGCAGGGCGGGTTCGCTCAGCGTCGTTCGGGCTTCGCGCTGCGCGACATCAGCTCCTTGAGGGCGACCACCGGGGGCTTGCCCTCGTGCACGATGTCGACGACCGTCTCGGTGATCGGCATCTCCACACCGTGCCGGCGGGCCAGATCGGCGACGGACTCGCAGGACTTGACGCCCTCGGCGGTCTGCTTGGTGACCGCGATGGTCTCCTCCAGGGTCATGCCCTTGCCGAGGTTGGTGCCGAAGGTGTGGTTGCGGGAGAGCGGGGAGGAGCAGGTGGCCACCAGGTCGCCGAGCCCGGCGAGCCCCGAGAAGGTCAGCGGGTCGGCGCCGAGGGCGGTGCCCAGCCGCGCGGTCTCCGCGAGACCGCGCGTGATGAGCGAACCCTTGGCGTTGTCGCCGAGCCCCATGCCGTCGGCGATGCCCACGGCGAGGCCGATGACGTTCTTCACCGCACCGCCCAGCTCGCACCCGACCACGTCGGTCTCGGTGTACGGCCGGAAGTAGGGCGTGTGGCAGGCTGCCTGCAGCTGCCGGGCGACCGTCTCGTCGGTGCAGGCGACCACGGCGGCGGCCGGCATGCGGGCCGCGATCTCCCGGGCGAGGTTGGGGCCGGTGACGACGGCGACGCGGTCCGCGCCGACCTTGGCGACGTCCTCGATGACCTCGCTCATCCGCATGGCGGTGCCGAGTTCGACCCCCTTCATGAGGGACACGAGGACCGTCCGGGGCGCGAGCAGCGGCGCCCACTCGGCGAGGTTGGCCCGCATGGTCTGGGACGGCACCGACAGGAACGTGAAGTCGGCGCCGGCGGCCGCCTCGGCGGGGTCGGTGGTGGCCCGCAGGTTCCCGGGGAGTTCCACACCCGGCAGGTAGTCGGGGTTGGTACGGCCGGAGTTGACGGCCTCCGCCACCTCCGCGCGCCGCGCCCACAGGGTGACGTCGCACCCGGCGTCGGCGAGCACCATCCCGAAGGCCGTACCCCATGAACCCGCGCTGAAGACCGCCGCCTTGGCAGGCTTGCTCACTTGCCGCTCTCCTCTTCCAGACCGCTCTGCGCACGCGTGCGGCGCCGCTGCTCGATCCGCACCTGGCGTGGATCGTAGGGGGTCTCGGGAGCCTTCTCGCCGCGGATCTCCTCCAGCTGGCGGGTGATGGCCGCCATGATGACCTCGGTCGCCTCCTTGAGGACGTCCTGGGTCATCTCCTTGCCGTAGAAGCGCGTGAGGTCGACCGGCGGGCCGGCCAGGACGTGATGCGTCTTGCGCGGCAGCAGATGCGGCTTCTTCGCGTACGGGGGGAGCAGTTCGTTGGCGCCCCACTGGGCGACCGGGATCACCGGGCACTTGGTCTGCAGGGCGACCCTGGCGGCACCGGTCTTGGCGGCCATGGGCCACTGGTCCGGGTCGCGGGTGATCGTTCCCTCAGGGTAAAAAGCGACGCACTCGCCGCGCTCCACGGCGTCGATCGCGGCCCGGAAGGCGCTGAGCGCGTCGGTGGACTCGCGGTAGACGGGGATCTGGCCGGTGCCCCGCATGACGGCGCCGACGAATCCCTTCTTGAAAAGCCCGCTCTTCGCGAGGAATCGCGGAACGCGGCCGGTGTTGTACTGATAGTGGGCGTAGGCGAAGGGGTCGATGTGGGAATTGTGGTTCACCGCGGTGATAAAACCGCCCTCGGCCGGAATGTTCTCCATTCCACGCCAGTCCCGCTTGATCAGAACCACCAGCGGAGGTTTGCAGAGCACCGCAGCGAAGCGGTACCAGAAGCCGATTCTCCGGCGGGGCACGCGGACACCTTCCTCTAGGACTTCTTCCCGGCCTGGGATCGGGAAGAAGTGTGGCCCCGGCCCGCCGGCCTGTCGAGAACACCGTACGCCTCGGTGTCGCGACCACCCCGTGAGCCCGGGTGACAATGAGGCAACAAGGGAGGGACGGTACGACTGTGCAGTGGACCCTGGTCATCCCGCTCAAACCTCTGGCCCGCGCCAAGAGCAGGCTCGCGGACACCGCGGCGGACGGTGTGCGTCCGTCACTGGCCCTCGCCTTCGCCCAGGACACGGTGGCGGCCGCCCTGGCCTGCCAGTCGGTGAAGGATGTGGCGGTCGTCACGGACGACGCGCTGGCCGGGCGTGAGCTGTCGGCGCTGGGTGCGCGCATCGTCCCGGACACGCCGGGCAGCGGCCTGAACGCGGCGCTGCGGCACGGGGCGGCGGCCGTCCGGGCGTCGCGTCCGGAAAGCCCCGTGGCGGCCCTGAACGCCGATCTCCCGGCCGTCCGCCCGCTGGAATTGGCCCGGGTGCTCGACGCGGCCGCGGAATTCCCGCGCGCTTTTCTCCCGGACGCCGCTGCAATCGGCACCACCCTGCTGGCGGCGACCCCCGGCCAGGAATTGGCCCCCGCATTCGGCACGGATTCCCGCGCCCGGCACGCCGCCTCGGGCGCCGCGGAACTGCGTCTGGTGGGTGTGGATTCGGTACGCCAGGACGTGGACACCGGCGCCGACCTGCGCGCGGCCCTGGCCCTGGGTGTGGGCCCCCGCACGGCCGCGGTGGCGGCCCGCCTGCTGATCCCGGACCAGTAGGCTGCGCTCATGCAGGCGACCGCATACACGTACGACCCCGAGACCCGCAGTGGTCAGGTACTCCTCGACGACGGAACGCCGGTGGCGTTCGACGGCGAGGCGTTCGAGGCGGGCGGCCTGCGGCTGCTCAGGCCGGGGCAGCGGGTGCGGATCGAGACCGAGGGGACCGGAGACGACCTTCGGATCACCCTGGTGACCTTGCAGACGCTCTGAGGCGAGAACCCAAGGGGCGCGGGGCTGTATTCGATATGCGGCTCCGCCGCGTGGGCGCGAGAAGCCCCCACCGGCGCGCACCCGAAACCCGACCCAGCTCTTGAACACACCGCGGGCCGGACTCCCCCAGGGAATCCGGCCCGTCGCGTGAGTGTCCCGGCGCCCCGCCCTCAGCGAGCGGCCGTCGTCTTCTTCGCCGTGGCCTTGCGCGCGGTCGACTTCTTCGCCGGCGCCTTCTTCGCGGTGACCTTCTTCGCCGGCGCCTTCTGCGCGGCGGCCTTCTTCGCCGTGGCCGTGGTCTTCTTGGCGGTCGCCTTCTTCGCCGTGGCCGTGGTCTTCTTCGCGGCCGCCGTCGTCTTCTTGGCCGTGGTCTTCTTCGCGGTGACCTTCTTCGCGATCACCTTCTTGGCGGTGGTCTTCTTCGCCGCCGCCTTCTTGACCGTCGCCGAAGCGCCGCCGGTCAGGCTGCCCTTGGGCGCCTTCTTGACCGCGACCTCACCGCCGCGCGGGAGCTTCTTGGAGCCGCTCACCAGGTCCTTGAAGCCCTGACCGGCACGGAAGCGCGGCACGGAGGTCTTCTTGACCCGAACCCGCTCGCCCGTCTGGGGGTTGCGGGCGTAGCGGGCGGGGCGGTCCACCTTCTCGAAGGACCCGAAGCCGGTGACCGAGACCCGCTCACCCGCGACGACCGCGCGGACGATGGCGTCCAGGACATGGTCGACAGCCTCGGCGGCCTGCTGGCGGCCGCCCATCTTGTCGGCAATCGCTTCTACGAGCTGCGCCTTGTTCACGTCTTCCCCTTCGGAGACATCGCCAGAACGAATGTGTTCAAGCTTTTTCGCACGTTAGGCAGATATATACCGCAAATCAAACACGAAACGGGCTTATCACCCTTGTGCCGCAACGGACTCGGCCGACTCGTACGGTCCGGTCAGCGGTCCTCTTCGGGGATTCGACCCGCGTCGAGGTCCGCGTTGAACCGTTCGAGCCGCCTTGCCGCGTCGGCGAGGTCGTGCTTGGCCGCGGCCGTAATGACCAGCAGCTTCCGGGTCAGCGCCATCCGTACGCCCTCCGGGACTTGCAGTGCGCGCACTTTTGTGTGCGCTTCCTTGAGTTGGTCCGCGACCGCCGCATAGAGCTGGAGTTGGCCGTCGTGTTCCATGCACAGATTGTGCCATCTGGGGCGAGTTGTCGCCTGCGCAGGGTGCAACTGGCGCCTCGAATGGCCTTCCGGGCACTTGCGGAAGCCACGGACACAGCACTCACGTACCCCGACAACATCCGCCCTAACGTGGGAAGTTGGCAAGACCTGCGACAACGCGAGCGCCCGTTCGGGTGCAGACATGGCTGTACCCCCAATCGTGGCGATCGGGGGTACAGGCGGGGTGTTGCGGTGGCTGAAACCAGCCGTATTCAGATGTGGTGGTTCCCGCCGAAGCGGGCTCCGGCTCAGACCTGGAGCGTCCGCGGCTTGTACGACGGCCGCTTGGCCTCGTAGGCGGCGATGTCGGCCTCGTTCCGGAGGGTGATGGAGATGTCGTCCAGGCCGTTCAGCAGCCGCCAGCGGGAGTTCTCGTCCAGCTCGAAGGAGGCGGTGACGCCCTCGGCGCGTACCTCGCGGTTCTCCAGGTCGACGGTGATCTCGGCCTGCGGGTCGTTCTCGGTGAGCTCCTGCAGCGCCTCCACGATCTTCTGGTCCAGGACCACCGTGAGCAGGCCGTTCTTCAGCGAGTTGCCCCGGAAGATGTCAGCGAAGCGGGAGGAGATCACGGTCTTGAAGCCGTAGTTCTGCAGCGCCCAGACGGCGTGCTCACGGGAGGAGCCGGTGCCGAAGTCGGGGCCGGCGACCAGGACCGTGGCCCCCTGCCGCTCGGGGCGGTTGAGGATGAAGTTCTCGTCCTTGCGCCAGGCCTCGAACAGTCCGTCCTCGAAGCCGTCCCGGGTCACCTTCTTGAGCCAGTGAGCAGGGATGATCTGGTCGGTGTCGACGTTGGAGCGGCGCAGCGGGACGGCCCGGCCGGTGTGCGTGGTGAATGCTTCCATGGCTGATCAGACTCCAGCGGGCGTGCGAACGTCGGCGTCGGACAGGTCGGCGGGCGAGGCCAGGTGGCCCAGGACGGCCGTGGCGGCCGCGACCTGCGGCGACACCAGGTGGGTGCGCCCGCCCTTGCCCTGCCGGCCCTCGAAGTTGCGGTTGGAGGTGGACGCGGAGCGCTCACCGGGGGCCAGCTGGTCGGGGTTCATGCCGAGGCACATCGAGCAGCCCGCGTGCCGCCATTCGGCGCCGGCGTCCTTGAAGACCACGTCCAGACCCTCGGAAACGGCCTGGAGGCCGACCCGCGCGGAGCCGGGGACGACCAGCATCCGTACGCCGTCGGCGACTTTGCGGTCCTTGAGGATCTCGGCGGCGGCGCGCAGGTCCTCGATGCGGCCGTTGGTGCAGGAGCCTACGAAGACGGTGTCCACGTTGATCGAGCGCAGCGGCTGGCCGGCCTCCAACCCCATGTACTCCAGGGCCTTTTCGGCGGCGAAGCGCTCCGAAGCGTCTTCGTACGAAGCCGGGTCGGGGACGTCCGCCGAAAGCGGCGCGCCCTGCCCCGGGTTGGTGCCCCAGGTGACGAACGGCGAGAGCGCGGCGGCGTCGATGTGCACCTCGGCGTCGAATTCCGCGTCGGCGTCCGTCTTCAGGGTCTTCCAGTACGCGACGGCGGCGTCCCAGTCCTCGCCCTCGGGGGCGTGGGCACGGCCCTTGAGGTAGGCGAAGGTGGTCTCGTCGGGGGCGATCATGCCCGCGCGGGCGCCGGCCTCGATCGACATGTTGCAGATGGTCATCCGGGCCTCCATCGAGAGCTTCTCGATGGCGGAGCCGCGGTACTCCAGGATGTAGCCCTGGCCGCCGCCGGTACCGATCTTGGCGATGATCGCCAGGATCAGGTCCTTGGCGGTGACGCCGTCGGGCAGCTCGCCGTCGACCGTGATGGCCATGGTCTTGGGGCGGGCCAGCGGCAGCGTCTGGGTGGCCAGCACGTGCTCCACCTGGGAGGTGCCGATGCCGAACGCCAGCGCGCCGAAGGCGCCGTGCGTGGAGGTGTGCGAGTCGCCGCAGACGACGGTCGTGCCGGGCTGGGTCAGGCCCAGCTGCGGGCCGACGACGTGCACGACGCCCTGCTCGACGTCGCCCAGCGGGTGCAGCCGCACCCCGAACTCGGCGCAGTTCTTGCGCAGCGTCTCCAGCTGGGCGCGGGAGACGGGATCCGCGATGGGCTTGTCGATGTCGAGGGTCGGGGTGTTGTGGTCCTCGGTCGCGATGGTGAGGTCGAGGCGGCGCACCTGGCGGCCGTTCTGGCGCAGCCCGTCGAAGGCCTGCGGGCTGGTCACCTCGTGCAGCAGGTGCAGATCGATGAAGAGGAGGTCGGGCTCGCCCTCGGCGCGCCGGACGACGTGGTCGTCCCAGACCTTCTCCGCGAGTGTCCTACCCATCGCTTTCCCTCCGGCCGGCAGACGTGCACCGGCCCAACTAGAGATCTTGAGGAAGCGGCTGCCCGTGTTCCGGGCCCCTGAAGTCGTGGTTCCGGGCGTCCGCCGCCGGGCCCGTTGGTCTGCGGGCCACTGTGTGATTCCAGGGTGGCGCGTTCCACGGAAAATTGAACTTGCGTTTCACAGAGTGAGACGTGAGTATCGTTGCATGGACAACAGTAGCGGCGTCGGCGTCCTGGACAAGGCGGCCCTTGTCCTGAGCGCCCTGGAGTCCGGTCCGGCCACCCTCGCGGGTCTGGTCGGGGCCACCGGACTGGCACGACCCACGGCCCACCGGCTGGCCGTGGCCCTGGAACACCACCGCATGGTGGCACGCGACATGCAGGGCCGTTTCATTCTCGGCCCGCGACTCGCGGAACTGGCCGCGGCGGCCGGCGAGGACCGCCTGCTCGCGACGGCGGGCCCGGTGCTGACGCACCTCCGTGACATCACCGGAGAGAGTGCGCAGCTCTATCGCCGCCAGGGCGACATGCGCATCTGCGTGGCCGCCGCGGAACGGCTGTCCGGACTCCGGGACACGGTCCCGGTCGGCTCGACGCTGACGATGAAGGCCGGTTCCTCGGCGCAGATCCTCATGGCCTGGGAGGAGCCGGAGCGGCTGCACCGCGGCCTCCAGGGCGCCCGCTTCACGGCCACGGCCCTCTCGGGCGTCCGCCGCCGCGGCTGGGCCCAGTCCATCGGCGAGCGGGAGCCGGGCGTCGCGTCGGTGTCGGCGCCGGTGCGCGGCCCTTCCAACCGGGTGGTGGCCGCCGTCTCCGTCTCCGGCCCCATCGAGCGCCTGACCCGCCACCCCGGCCGCATGCATGCCCAGGCCGTGATCGACGCGGCGGCCCGCCTCTCCGAGGCGCTGCGCCGTACCGGCTGAGAGCCGACACCCCCGGAGAAAGAGGCCGGCCTCAACGCCGCGGCAGGCCCTTTCTCAGGGGGTGAGACTTTTTCCGCAGGGGACTGTCCCCACCAGGGGCGCGGGGCTGTATCGATGTGCGGCTCCGCCGCGTGAGCTCGACCAGCCACGTGCTGCCCGCAGCCGCCCAATGACCGGAGCTCCCACGGCGCAGCGTCTGCCACCACCGGCCGTCTGCCGTCTGCCGCGCCGTCGTGGCTGGTCGCGCGGTTCCCCGCGCCCCTAGGTGAGTCAGCTCCCGGAGCGGTAGGCGAACCGGTCCTTCGCGTAGCGCCCCCGCTTCTCCACCGGCACCACCCCGCTCGCCGCGCCCAGCCCGAACTCCGGCATGTCGAAGTAGATCGACTCGTACCCGCCCTCGGGCGCCACGTACGTCTCGTGCCACAGGCCCACATGGCCCCGCAGCTTCCCCGCGCGCTCCTTTCGGTTCACGATGCTCCACATCCCGTGGTGGACCGTCTCCGGCGAACTCGCGTACGCGTACAGCTTCTCCTTCGACTCCCAGTACTGGACGACGTAGTACGTCCGCGGCGACGCCGTCAGCAGGATGCGGCCCAGCAGCCCCCGGCCGGGGTCCCGCACCAGCTCCCTCAGCATGCGGAACATCGACAGCATGACCGGGAGCCACTGGTGGACCGCCCAGAAGTGGTTGATGCGCATGCCGATGAGCAGAACCACCGCGTCGCCCTCACGGGCAGCGGTCGTACGGCCCGGAATCGGTTTGGTGAACATGAGGAACGACACCCCCGGAGGCCTGTCGGATAGCGGCACTATCCTTCTGTCGATGCTTGGATAGTGGCACTTACCAAGGAGGCGCGCAAGACATGCGGCTTGCCCGGTTGAGCGAGCGCAGCGGGGTGTCCGCCGCGACGATCAAGTACTACCTGCGCGAGGGGTTGTTGCCGCCGGGCCGCCAGGTCAACGCCACGACCGCCGAGTACGACGAGGCGCATCTGCGGCGGCTGCGGCTGGTGCGGGCGATGATCCAGGTGGGGCGGATCCCCGTGGCGACGGTCCGCGAGGTGCTCGGGCACGTCGACGACGACTCGCTGGGCCGCACGATCCGGGTGGGCGCCGCGCTGTGGGCACTGCCGCAGCTGCCGGAGCCGGACGAGGACGACGAGTACGTGCGGGCCGCGCACCGGGAGGCCGACACCCTGCTGGACACGCTGGGCTGGGAGAACGCCAGGCAGCTGACGACGATCTCACCGGCGTACCGGCAGCTGGTGGTCGCGCTGGCCGCGTTCCGCCGGCTCGGCTACGACTGGGACGCCGAACTCCTCGTACCGCGCGCGAAGTTGATGTACCAGGCGGCCGTCGCCGACCTGGACTTCCTGGAGACGCATCCATCGGAGGAGGAGAAGGTGGAGGCCGCGGTGGCCAGCGCGGTGCTGGTGGAGCCCATGCTCCAGGCCCTGCACCGGCTGGCCCAGGAGGAGGAGTCGGCCCGGCGCTACGGCTTCGAGTAGGGCGCCGCATGCACAGGCAGAAGGCCCCCCGCCGAAGCGGAGGGCCTTCTTCACGTACCCCCGACCGGATTCGAACCGGCGCTACCGCCTTGAGAGGGCGGCGTGCTAGGCCGCTACACAACGGGGGCGAAGATCTGCGTTTCCGCAGATCCGAGCTGGTCTACCTGGACTCGAACCAAGACTAACTGAACCAGAATCAGTCGTGCTGCCAATTACACCATAGACCAATGATGGTTTAGACCAGTTCGTACCCCCGACCGGATTCGAACCGGCGCTACCGCCTTGAGAGGGCGGCGTGCTAGGCCGCTACACAACGGGGGCCCTAGCGATCACCTGTGGATGATCTCCGTACCCCCGACCGGATTCGAACCGGCGCTACCGCCTTGAGAGGGCGGCGTGCTAGGCCGCTACACAACGGGGGCTTTGCAGATGAGCTCTGCGAGCTGGCCTACCTGGACTCGAACCAAGACTAACTGAACCAGAATCAGTCGTGCTGCCAATTACACCATAGGCCACTGGAACGCAAGCCCCTGAGGGGACCTTGTTCTAGTTTTGCGCCTCCGGTTCCGGCCTTTCGGCCCGCTCCCCGGCGGCGCAGGAAGAACATTACCTGAAGGTGGACGGGGCTCCAAAACGGGTATCGGCGCGGAGGATCGCGGGCAGTTCGGCAAGGGAGGCGATCCGGTGCGGGCCGGCGGGGGCGTCGGCCCTGGTGGCCGGGCCGTTGGTCGGGCCGGTGGACAGTCCGTGGCGGTCGATCCACACCGACAGCAGCCCTGCGTCGGCGGCGCCGCGCCCGTCGATCTCCGGGTGGTCGCCGACGTACGCGACCTCGTGCGGGGCGAGTTCCAGGGCCTCGCAGGCCGCCAGGAAGGCGCCGGCGGCGGGCTTGGAAACGCCCAGTTCGGCCGCGCAGAGGACGGCCTCGAAGCGGTCGTACACCCCGAGCGTGCGCAGCTTGTGGTCCTGGACGTGCAGGCTGGAGTTGGAGAGCACGGCGTGCCGGTAGCCGGCCGCGAGGGCGTCCAGGGCGGGCAGGACGTCCGGGAAGAGGGCCCAGACGGCCTCGTAGTGCGTCCGGTACCGGCGGAACCAGTCGTCGGCCTCGGCGTCGGTCAGCTCCGTCTCCAGGAACACGCGGACCCGGTCCCGGCGCTGGTCCTCGAAGGAGAGCTCGCCCGCCGAGAACCGCGCCCACTGCTGGTCGGTGATCTCCCGCCACCGCACCAGCGCGGCCTCCGCGCTCCCCCAGCCGGCGAGCAGCCCCTCCGCCGCCAGATGCGCCCGCATGCCCTCGCGGTCGGCACTCGTGTAGTCGAAGAGAGTGTCGTCCACGTCCCAGACCACGGCCCTGATCGTCATGACACCGACCGTACTCCGCCGGCGCCGTCAGCCCAGGGTCATCGTGCCGGTCAGGGTCAGGGTCCGGCCCTGGCCGTCGCGGGGGCGGGCGGTGAGCTTCCAGGTGTACCTGCCGGTCGCGGCGGCGGCGCCGCTGTCGGTCGTGCCGTCCCAGGCCGGGCGTACGGCCGCGCCCGTGGAGGCGCCGGTCAGGGTGCGCCGGACCGTGCCCGAGGGGGTGGCGATGGTCAGGGTCCAGGTGGACGGCTTGTTCAGCTGCCACACCGGGGACCAGGGCGCCGACCTGGTGATGACGGACGGGGAGTAGACCTGCGCGTCCATCTGGGCGAGCGGCGAGGTGGGGACGCCGCTGGGGACGATCCACACCTTTTTGTAGTAGTCGAGGTAGGCGATCTGGCCGCCGAACCGGTCCACGGCCCAACGGCCGTTACTGGTTCCGGTGTTCTGGTCGGTCGTGGGCAGCACGGCCACGACGCGGGTCTGCGCGGTCCCGGTGTGGACGTCGGTGAGCAGCAGTTGGTGGGTGGTGCGGTTCTCGCGCACCAGGAAGCCGTCGCCGAGGCGGGCCGGGGAGGGGCGGGCAGGGACGGAGATGTTCCGCTGGGCCGCCCGGTCGTAGACCCCGGCCGGGCCGGATGCGCCGCAGCTCCAGTAGAGGCGGCTGTTGACGGCCTGGATGTCGGTGGGGACGCACCGGGAGCCGGTGGTGACCGTGGTCGTGGTCTCACCGGTCTTCAGGTCGTGCCCGGTGATCGACCCCTTGGCGCCGCCGGGCGTCCACAGGGCCGCCGTGGTGCGGTGCCGGCTGAGCGCGATCTTGCCGGCGGTGGCGCCGCGCGGGAAGTCGACGATCTTCTGGACGCCGGGCGTACCGCCGTTGTAGAGGACGTAGCGGCCGGTGCCGCCGGCGATGCGGCCCCGGGAGTCGCCGGTCTGCACGTTCTGCAGGGAGGCGGTGTCGAGGCCGGTCTCGATCACGTACTCCCGGCCGGAGGAGTCGGTGAACAGGTGGGTGACGTGCCCGTCGCCGAGGGCCTCCAGCTGGGGACAGGCGGCGTCGCCCGTGAGTCAGGTCGGGTCGGCCAGGGCGGGGCTGCGGCGGGTCTGGGGTCCGACCGGCGCGCCGACGCGGATGTACCTCCAGTCGGCGACCAGCCAGCGGTCGTTGAAGCGGACCGGCGGTTCGGCGGCCACTCCCGTGACGTAGGTGCGGAAGGTGCCGTCGCTCAGGTCCACGAGGCGTGGTCCGATCCCAGGAGGCCGGTTCCCTCCGCGACCTGGCCATGTGAGCGCGGCCAGTGGCGACGGGGAGGCCCTGAACCATCACTCTGGTGGAGCAGGGGCCCCGCACGCTGGCGCCGCACCCGGCGTCCCAGGTCGCACGATCACCGTAGCCCAAACGGCCCAGACCACCGCAAGCCCAGCGGCCGACCATCACACGATCGAGTCAAGCCGCCCTGGTGCGCACTCCCCGGCGACATGCCACCTGTGCAGGCTGCACACACCTACGTCACGCGCGCAGGAAACGTCCAACGTCCGCCCAAGAAGCGGGACTTCGCCGTAGGGGTTAACTCTCGGAGACGGCTCGGGGACGCGCGAAGGGCGGCCCCGGACGATCCGGTTGCCGCCCCTTCACGCGCGCGTGCCTACGCGCTCAGCTTCGCCAGCGCCGCGTCGATCCTCGCCAGCGTCTTCTCCTTGCCCAGGACCTCCAGGGACTCGAAGAGCGGCAGGCCGACCGTGCGGCCGGTGACGGCCACCCGGACCGGGGCCTGGGCCTTGCCGAGCTTGAGGCCGTGGGCCTCGCCGGCGGCCAGGACAGCCTCCTTCAGGGACTCCGGGGAGGTCCAGTCGGCCGACTCCAGCTTCTCGCGGGCCGTGGCCAGGAGGGCGTCGCTGCCCTCCTTCATCGCCTTGGTCCAGGACGCCTCGTCCTCGACCGGCTCGGGGAGGAACAGGAAGTCGACGTTCTCGGTGATCTCCGAGAGAACCTTCAGGCGGGTCTGGGCGTGCGGGGCGATCGCCTGCCACTTCGCCTCGTCGAAGTCCTCCGGGGCCCACGGGGCGAAGGGGGCCTTGAGCCAGGGGGCGCAGCGCTCCGTGAAGTCCTTCACGTCCAGCATGCGGATGTGGTCGGCGTTGATCGCCTCGCACTTCTTCAGGTCGAAGCGGGCCGGGTTGGGGTTCACGTCGGAGATGTCGAAGGCCGCGACCATCTCCTGGACCGAGAAGATGTCCTGGTCCGCGGAGAGCGACCAGCCCAGCAGGGAGAGGTAGTTGAGCAGGCCCTCGGGCAGGAAGCCGCGCTCCCGGTAGAGGTTCAGGGAGGCCTGCGGGTCGCGCTTCGACAGCTTCTTGTTGCCCTCGCCCATGACATAGGGGAGGTGGCCGAAGGCCGGGGTCTGCTGGGCGATGCCGAGCTCGGTCAGCGCCTGGTAGAGGGCGATCTGGCGCGGGGTGGAGGAGAGCAGGTCCTCGCCGCGCAGGACGTGGGTGATCTCCATCAGGGCGTCGTCGACCGGGTTGACCAGCGTGTACAGCGGGGCGCCGTTGGCGCGGACGATGCCGTAGTCCGGGACGTTCTCCGGGGTGAAGGTCAGCTCGCCGCGGACCAGGTCCGTGAAGGTGATCGTCTCGTCGGGCATCCGGAACCGGACGATCGGCGTGCGGCCCTGGGCCCGGTACTCCTCGACCTGCTCGGCGGTGAGGTCGCGGCAGTGGCCGTCGTAACCGGACGGCTTGCCGGCGGCGCGGGCGGCCTCGCGGCGGCTGTCCAGCTCCTCCTGGGAGCAGTAGCAGTGGTAGGCGTGGCCCGCGTCGAGGAGCTTGGCGGCGACGTCGGCGTAGATGTCCATGCGCTGCGACTGGCGGTACGGCGCGTGCGGGCCGCCGATCTCGGGGCCCTCGTCCCAGTCGAAGCCCAGCCAGCGCATCGCGTCGAGCAGCTGGGTGTACGACTCCTCGGAGTCGCGGGCCGCGTCGGTGTCCTCGATGCGGAAGACCAGGGTGCCCTGGTGGTGCCGGGCGAACGCCCAGTTGAACAAGGCGGTGCGGACCAGGCCCACGTGGGGGTTACCGGTGGGGGACGGACAGAAACGAACGCGAACGGGAGTGCCGGGTGCGCTAGCCACGCTTGACAACCTTGTTGGTGAGAGTGCCGATGCCTTCGATGGTGACGGCGACCTCGTCGCCGACGCTGAGGGGGCCGACCCCTGCCGGGGTGCCGGTGAGGATGACGTCGCCGGGGAGCAGCGTCATGGCCTCGGTGATGTTGACGATCAGGTCCGCGATGGAGTGGATCATCTCGCTCGTACGGCCGAGCTGGCGCTGTTCGCCGTTGACCGTGAGCTGGATCGTCAGGTCGGACGCCGTGGCGAGGTCCAGGTCCGTCTCCACCCAGGGGCCCAGCGGGCAGGAGGTGTCGAAGCCCTTGGCGCGGGCCCACTGCTTCTCGCGCTTCTGGACGTCGCGGGCGGTGACGTCGTTGGCGCAGGTGTAGCCGAGGATGACCTCCGCCGCGCGCTCGCGCGGGACCTCACGGCACATGCGGCCGATGACCACGGCCAGTTCGGCCTCGTGGTGGAGGTCCTGGGAGAAGGACGGGTACTGGATGTCGTCGCCGGGGCCGATCACCGAGGTGGACGGCTTGAAGAAGGCGAAGGGGGCGTCCGGGACCTCGTTGCCCAGCTCCTTCGCGTGCTCCGCGTAGTTGCGGCCGTAGGCCACGACCTTGTTGGGGAGCACCGGCGGGAGCAGGCGGACCTTGCTCAGCGGGACCTTCGTACCGGAGAGCTCGAAGTCCGCGAACGGAATGCCCTTGATGATGTCGAGGACGAGTTCGTCCTGCTTGTCGCCCTCGACGGCGCCGAAGGCGACGTTCCCGTCGATGGAGAACCTGGCGATGCGCACGGGATCCTGGCGCCCCTCACTGAGCCGGCTGGAGTCTGACGCCCCAGGCTAACGCGGTGAGGGGTGGCCGCCGCGGAATAACCCGGTCACCGGGTGGGTGAGTGATCGGCGGCCGGGTCCCGTACTAGTCCGCGACCGAGGTCCCGGCCGGGATCTCCATGAGGATCGTGCGCCGGGGGTTGGCGGTCTGGGAGGGGAGATCGAGGGAGTGCTCGGGCAGCTCGGGGGTCTGCAGTTCCTCGGCGTCCTTGAGGTGGGCGAGGGTGGTGCGCCGGGGGTTGGCTATGTTGCGGAACATCATCGTCGTCTTCACGGTTGTACTGGACCCCGTCATGTGTGGGTTGGCAGAGACTTCCCTCTTGTAAAGCGCCAGGCTAAACATCGAATTCCCGGCCGAAGCCGTGAAGAGGCCTTGATGCGCATGTGAGTTTGCTCACGACCTCGGGGGCAAAGCGGTCATATCCGGCTGGCAACTCACCGCAACGAAACGGACATTGGCGAACTGAACCTGTCATTCCGCTCCTGATCATGGCGACTGGGACACGGTCCACGCACCGGCGACTGACAGGGATACGCCCTTTATGTACGCGATCGACTTCCACATCTCGTAACGTGGCACTCACACGCTGTCACGGAGGTCACAGCTCGGTCCACGGCCCTTGTTGGAGATCCGGCACTGTGCTGGAATTCCACGGACCGCCGCAGGATCGAGCCGGCGCGCAGGGGGCGCAACGCAGCGCCGAGTGGCGGCGAGACAGGGGGAGCCAGCGCCGGTCACACTCACGACCAACAGGGTGCGTATTCAGGGCGCTCCCCGTTCAACGCCGACACCGTGTCCTTCCATTCCCGGAGGGGCGCCTGGTCCAGAGGTTGCGACGCTAGTGCAGGGACGTTTCAAGAGGGATGGCAGCGCTTCGGCGGAGCCGGAGGCGCACGGCGGGACCGACCGCGGTTCCTCGCCCCAGCACGCCCAGAACCCGGGCCCGGCCCCGGTCGGCGGTGGTGGTGACGGCGGTGAGCGCTCCGGGCGCCCCGCCGTGTCGGCGTCTTCGGGCCCCCAGCCGACCGCAACTCCGACTCCGACGATCAAGCCCGCGCAGGGACCGTCCAACCCGGGCTCGCGCATAGCCCTGCGCAACTGGCGTATCTCCACGCGCCTGGTGTCGCTGCTCGCGCTCCCCGTGGTGGCGGCGACGACGCTCGGCGCGGTGCGCATCAACGACTCGCTCAACGACATCCAGCAGCTCGACAACATGCAGCTGCTGACGGACATGACCACGCAGGCGACCGAGCTGGCCACCGCGCTCCAGACCGAGCGCGACAAGACGGCCGGTCCGCTGGCGCACGGCGGGTCGCCCACGGGCTCCGCGGTCAAGGGTCTGGAGGACCAGACCGACCGCGCCCGCGAGAACTTCCTCAACGCCTCCGAGGAAATCGACACCGCGAGCAAGAACGGTCAGCTCCAGGGCGTCCGCGACAGCCTCGTCGGTCTGGCCGGCCAGCTGGACGACCTGGCGAAGATCCGCAAGGACGCCTATCAGCAGAAGGAGAACTCGACCCAGACGGTCGAGGCCTACCACCGGCTGATCACCCAGCTGATCGACCTCTCCCAGGACATGGCGCAGGCCTCCAGCAACCCGGAGATGATCCAGCGCACCCGCGCCCTGGCGGCGTTCTCCACCGCCAAGGAGTACGCGTCCGTGCAGCGCGCCGTCATCGCCGCGGCCCTGCCGGACAACGGCACGAGCGCCGGCGACCTCTCCGAGAACGACCGCCTGTACGGCGAGTCCGCCCAGGAGAGCGAGACCTCCGAGCTGACGATCTTCCGGAAGATCTACGCCGGCAATGCGGCCGACCTGCTCAGCCCGATCGACGGGAACAACCCGACGATCGAGTCCGCGGACACCTACGCCAAGCGTGCACTCGGCGCCCAGAACGGTCTGAACGAGCTCAGCAAGCGCTCGTACCTCGACTGGGTCGACGACAGCTCGACCAAGATCGACCAGATGAAGAAGATCGAGCACACGCTGCTCGAGGACATGGAGCAGAAGGCTCGCGAGCTGCGGGCCTCCTCCGAGCAGTCCGCGATCATCTCCGGTGCGCTGATCCTGCTCGTCCTCGGCGTGTCGCTGGTCGGCGCCTTCATCGTGGCCCGCTCCATGATCCGCTCGCTGCGCCGCCTCCAGGAGACCGCCACCAAGGTCGCCCAGGACCGGCTGCCCGAGCTGGTCAAGCAGCTCTCCGAGTCCGACCCGCAGGACGTCGACACGTCCGTGGAGTCGGTCGGTGTGCACTCCCGGGACGAGATCGGCCAGGTGGCCGCGGCCTTCGACGACGTGCACCGCGAGGCCGTCCGCCTCGCCGCCGAGCAGGCCCTCCTCCGGGGCAACGTCAACGCGATGTTCACCAACCTCTCGCGCCGTTCCCAGGGCCTCATCCAGCGTCAGCTCTCGCTCATCTCCGAACTGGAGTCCCGCGAGGCCGACCCGGACCAGCTGTCCTCCCTCTTCAAGCTCGACCACCTCGCGACGCGTATGCGCCGTAACGGTGAGAACCTCCTCGTTCTCGCCGGTGAAGAGCCCGGCCGCCGCTGGACCCGCCCGGTCCCGCTGGTCGACGTGCTCCGCGCCGCCGCCTCCGAGGTGGAGCAGTACGAGCGCATCGAACTGGCCGCCGTGCCGACCACCGAAGTGGCCGGCCGCGTGGTCAACGACCTCGTGCACCTGCTCGCCGAGCTCCTCGAGAACGCCACCTCGTTCTCCTCCCCGCAGACCAAGGTCAAGGTCACCGGTCACGCGCTGCCCGACGGCCGCGTCCTGATCGAGATCCACGACACCGGTATCGGCCTCTCCCCCGAGGACCTCGCGGCGATCAACGAGCGGCTCGCCTCGCCGCCCACCGTGGACGTCTCGGTCTCCCGCCGCATGGGCCTCTTCGTGGTCGGTCGTCTGTCGCAGCGGCACGGCATCCGCATCCAGCTGCGCCCGTCCGACTCCGGTGGTACGACCGCGCTGGTCATGCTCCCGGTCGACGTCGCCCAGGGCGGCAAGAAGCCCGCTCCCGGCAAGCCCGGTGCCCCCGCTCAGTCCGGCGGTCCGGCCGCCGCGCAGGCAGCGGCCGGTGCGGCCGCCGCCCGCCGCGGAGGCGGCCAGGGCGGTGCCGGCGGTCCGCTCGGCGCGGGTGCCCCCGCTCCGGCGCTCGGCGGCGGTGCCGCCGCGGCCGGCGGACGCGGTGGTGCCCTCGGTTCCGGCGCTCCCTCCGGTGGCGGGCTGCTCGGTGCCGGTGCGGGTCCGCGCGGCCAGGTCGGCGCCGGCCAGGGTCCCCGGGCCGCGCTGCCCGGCGCGGGCCCGAGCGGCGGCCGTCCCGGTGCGCAGGGCGGCGGACGCGGCTCGCAGGGCCGGCCGAACACGGGTGCCGGTGCCTTCGGCAACCAGGACGCGTTCGGCAACCCGCAGGACTCCTTCGGCGGCCAGGACGCCTTCGGCAACCGCGCTCCGGTCCCGCCGCAGCGCTCCGCGAACTCCTCCGACCAGGGCCGTCAGCCCCAGCTGCCGCCGCGCGGCGGCCCGCGGGCCGAGCTGCCCGGTGCCAACCCGCCGGCCGGCCGGCCCAGCTGGAGCGACGACAACGCCCAGCCGCCGCTCTCCCGTGCCTCGCTGGACACCCCGCGCGGCCACGACGAGCAGGACCCGGCCCACACCGCGCCGATGCCCCGCATCGACGACCGGCAGGACTTCGGCGCCACCTCGCAGATGCCGGCGATCCCGCAGGCTCCGTCGACCGGCGAGTTCCCGCGCCCGAACGTCAACGCGCCGAACGGCTCGCAGAACACGGGGTCGTTCCCGCGGCCGGGCACGACCGGCCCGCAGGACACCGGCTCGTTCCCGCGCCCGAACCTGAACGGCCAGCACGACACCGGCTCGTTCCCGCGGCCGAACGTCAACGGCCAGCAGGACAACGGCCAGTTCGTCCGCTCCGATGTCTTCGGCGCGCCGACCGGACCGCAGGGCGGCTCCCAGAACACCGGGCAGTTCGCCGCTCCGCAGGCCTACGACAACGGCTCCACCGGCCAGTTCGCCACGCCGTCCTACGACGGCGGCGCCACCGGTCAGCACTCCCTGCCCGGCCGGCAGAACGGCTACCCGGGCAACGGCCAGAACGGCAACGGCCAGTACGGCACCGGCCAGTACGAGCGTCCGGGGACCAACGGCCGCGGCCTCGACTTCGGCGCGCCGCAGCGCCCGCCGGTCCCGCCCGCGCCGCCGGTCCGCCAGGAGCCGGAGGCGCTGCCGCCGGCCACCGGTCCCGGTGACGGTCGTACCCCGCTGTACGACACGCTGGAGACCAACTGGTTCCACGGCGGCCAGCAGGAGCAGCAGCGTCCCCAGAGCAACGGCAACGGCTCGGCGGCGTCGGTTCCGCCGATCCCGCCGGTGCCCGCCCAGCCGCCGGCGCCCGCCGCCGCGGCCCCCCAGCGTCCCGCCCAGGCAGCCTGGCGCACCTCCCCGAACGACGACCTCGTCCGGCAGGCGGAGCGTGTACGGCAGCCGGCGGCGGGCGGTGTCACCACCTCCGGTCTGCCGCGCCGGGTCCCCCGGGCGAACCTCGTCCCGGGCACGGCGCAGCAGCAACAGCACCAAGCGGGTCCGCAGGTCTCGCGTGCGCCTGATGACGTCCGCGGCCGGCTGACCAATCTCCGTCGGGGTATCGCGCAGGGTAGGCAGGCCGGCACCGGCCCGCAGACCGGCAGCTTCCCGAGCCCCACTCACCAGCAGGAGCGTTAGTTGAGTCCGATGAGCCAGGCGGCACAGAACCTCAACTGGTTGATCACCAACTTCGTGGACAACACCCCAGGTGTGTCCCACACCGTCGTCGTGTCCGCCGACGGTCTCCTTCTGGCGATGTCCGAAGGCTTCCCGCGGGACCGTGCCGACCAGCTGGCGGCCGTCGCGTCCGGGCTCACCTCGCTGACCGCCGGGGCCTCCCGGATCTTCGAGGGCGGCAACGTGGCGCAGACGGTCGTCGAGATGGAACGCGGCTTTCTCTTCCTGATGTCCGTCTCCGACGGTTCGTCCCTCGCCGTGCTGGCCCACCCCGAGTGCGACATCGGCCTCGTCGGCTACGAGATGGCGCTCCTGGTCGACCGCGCGGGCGCGGTGCTCACGCCCGACCTGCGCGCCGAA
Organism: Streptomyces sp. NPDC001980; assembly: GCF_040296885.1. NCBI lineage: Bacteria > Bacillati > Actinomycetota > Actinomycetes > Kitasatosporales > Streptomycetaceae > Streptomyces > Streptomyces sp. NPDC001980. Next base: position 204,447 of record NZ_JBEOYD010000007.1, read on the forward strand.
CTGCAAGGCAGTCTGCTCCACTGACAGCCCGGATCCAACCCGCCTCACCAAATCACCGTCCGGCCGCCACAATCCCCCCACCGGCCACGTCCGACGGCTAGCCCGACCGACTTGCTGTCCCGCCCGGAGGAACGATGACCCCGCCCACCGCCTCTCATGATCCGTACGCGGAGCCGTACGGGGACGAGGGCGACCAGCCGCTGGTACGTCCTTACGCGATGACCGGCGGCCGGACCCGGCCGCGCTACCAGCTCGCCATCGAGGCGCTGATCAGCACGACGGCCGACCCGGCAGCGCTCATGGGGCTGCTCCCGGAGCACCAGCGCATCTGCCACCTGTGCCGCGAGGTGAAGTCGGTGGCCGAGGTCTCGGCGCTGCTCGCCATGCCGCTCGGTGTGGCCCGGATCCTGGTGGCCGACCTCGCCGAGGCCGGCCTGGTCGCCATCCACCAGCCGGGCGGCGACGAGAACAACGGCGGCGCTCCTGACGTGACGCTGCTCGAAAGGGTGCTCAGTGGACTTCGCAAGCTCTGACGGAGGTCGGGCCACCACCTCCGCGAAGATCGTGGTGGCGGGCGGCTTCGGCGTCGGCAAGACCACGTTCGTGGGAGCGGTCTCCGAGATCAATCCGCTGCGCACGGAGGCCGTGATGACGTCCGCCTCGGCGGGCATCGACGACCTGACGCACACCGGGGACAAGACCACCACCACGGTGGCCATGGACTTCGGCCGTATCACGCTTGACCAGGACCTGATCCTGTACCTGTTCGGCACGCCCGGTCAGGACCGGTTCTGGTTCATGTGGGACGACCTGGTGCGCGGTGCGATCGGCGCGGTGGTGCTCGTGGACACCCGGCGTCTGGCCGACTGCTTCCCGGCGGTCGACTACTTCGAGAACAGCGGTCTGCCGTTCGTCATAGCCCTCAACGGCTTCGACGGACACCAGCCCTACACACCCGAAGAGGTGCGCGAGGCACTGCAGATCGGACCGGACGCGCCGATCATCACGACCGACGCCCGGCACCGGGCCGACGCCAAGAGCGCGCTGATCACGCTGGTGGAGCACGCCCTCATGGCGCGCCTGCGGTAGCCACGGCGCGGTAACCAAGTCCGTCGTCGCCTACGGCAGTTGTCGTAAGGAAACCGGAGCCGACTGTGGCCTTTGACACGGTCGGCTTCGGTGTTCATAACGTTTCGGCAGAGGAATCCAGTGGTATCGCCACGCGTCGCGGTCACGCGGTGCCGCTGCGCTCACAATGGCCCCGCCTTTTGGCGGGGCTCGCTCTTTATGACCGTTTTATCTGGGGCTTACATCCGTGCGCTCTGCCCCAATGGACTGTTTGGAAGTGCACCGGCCCCCGTGCTGGAATGCCTGAACTGCCCATAAGTCAAAGACGTACTGAGTAGTGGTCTGAGACACACCGGGCTCTGAGAGACTGCGGCACGACGATAGGTGCCCGCCGCCGAGAGGTTGTTGGTCGAGTGAGGCGAAGCAAGAACGGTCCCGAGCCGTCGGCACGGGGCAACTTCACCCCGCCGCCGCGCGCTGCGGCGCCCACCCCTGTGCCAGCCGCGGAACCACCGGCCGCGCCCGCGAAGAGCGGCGGCCGTTTCTCCCCGCGGAACTGGCGAGTGCCGACCAGGCTGAACGCGATTCTGCTCATACCCGTGGTCGTCGGCCTGGTCATGGGCGGCTTCCAGGTGAAGAGCTCGATCGACACCTGGCAGGACGCCCGGGACGCGGAGAACACCGCGCGCCTGGTCCGCGCCGCCCTCAGCTACGGAGACGCCCTTTACAACGAGCGTGACGTCAGCGCGGCACCGCTGCTCCTGGGCAAGGACAAGGCGACGGTCACCCAGGCGCGTGCCGCGACCGACAAGGCCGCCGACGCCTTCGACGCCGCCGCGCAGAACATGCCGCAGAAGCCGGGCCTGGAGCGCCGCCTGAAGCTGTTCCGCGAGGCCGAGCCGCAGCTCACGAACCTGCGCGCCGCGGCGTACACCAGCAAGCTCAGCGGTGTGCAGACCGAAGAGGGTTACACCCAGGTCGCCCACCCGCTGATGGAGTTCGCCAACGAGCTCGGTCTGGGCACCGGAAACATCACCTCCTACGGCCGTACCGTCTACGCCATCTCGCTCACCAAGGCGGCCCTGTCGCTGGAGCGGTCGATCGGCATGCACCTGCTGGTCAAGCCCGGCCCGGACGCCGGCAACCTGGCCAGCCAGCGGGTCGCACTCTCCTCGTACGCCTACCTCGAGGGCATCGCCGTCGAGGAGTACATCGGCGGCGGCACCGAGGCGGACGCGCAGAAGCTGACCGACCTCGAGAAGAAGATCAAGACGGACGGCGCGGCGCTGGTCCAGCAGGCGAAGGCCAAGGACCCGAACTACGTGGCCCCGCCGTCCAAGGACAACGCGATGGTCAGCGCGTTGGCCACGCTGCAGGACACCGACCCGAGCACCCGCCAGGCGCTGGCCACCCAGGGCATCACCGCCGAGAACTGGTGGACGGTCAACACCCTCAAGTACCAGGCCTACCGCACGATCGAGTCGGACATGGCCGACAAGGCGGTGAGCGAGGCCTCCGACATCGCCGACAGCGCCAAGACGGACGCGTTCATCACCGCCGCCGCGGTCATGGTCGCGCTGCTCGCCGCGTTCATCCTGGCCGGCATGGTGGCCCGCCAGATGTCCCGCTCGATGCGCCAGCTGCGCAACGCCGCCTTCGGCATCGCCGAGCAGCGCCTGCCGATGCTGGTCGACCAGCTCTCCCGCACCGACCCCGGCCGGGTCGACACCCGGGTGGCGCCGATCCCGATCACCTCGACCGACGAGATCGGCGAAGTCGCCCGCGCGTTCGACCAGGTCCACCGCGAGGCCGTCCGGCTCGCCGCCGAGCAGGCCCTGCTGCGGGGCAACATCAACGCGATCTTCACCAACCTGTCGCGCCGCAACCAGTCGTTGATCGAGGGCCAGCTGACCCTGATCACCGACCTGGAGAACAACGAGGCCGACCCGGACCAGCTGGAGAACCTCTTCAAGCTGGACCACCTCGCGACCCGTATGCGCCGCAACGGCGAGAACCTCCTGGTCCTCGCCGGCGAGGAGCCCGGCCGCCGCTGGGACCAGCCGGTCCCGCTGGTCGACGTCCTGCGCGCCGCCTCCTCCGAGGTGGAGCAGTACGAGCGCGTCGAGCTCTCCGGCGTCCCGGAGGCCGAGATCCACGGCCGCGCGGTCACCGACCTCGTGCACCTGCTCGCCGAGCTCCTGGAGAACGCCACCACGTTCTCCTCGCCGCAGACCAAGGTCCGCGTCACCGCGACCCGTCTCCCCGACGGCCGCATCATGATCGAGATCCACGACAAGGGCATCGGCCTCACCGCCGAGGACTTCGCGGACATCAACCACAAGCTGGCCAACCCGCCGACCGTGGACGCCGCGATCTCCCAGCGCATGGGCCTCTTCGTGGTCGGGCGCCTCTCCGACCGGCACGGCATCCGGGTCCAGCTGCGCCCCTCCGGCGAGCAGGCAGGCACCACCTCGCTGGTCATGCTGCCGGACGCGATCACCCACGGCGGTGGCGGCGAACAGCCTCTGGAGCGCGACGAGTTCACGGTCTCGCAGATCATCCCGGAGCAGCAGTTCCAGCCCGAGAGCTTCGGCCAGCCGCAGCTCCAGCCGATGCGTACGGCGGCCGAACTCGGCTTCGACGACAGCCGCTACATCGAGGTCCCCGACGACATCCGCGACCTGGACCCCGTGGGCCGCTCGCTGATGCGCGAGGAGCGCCGTGCGGCCCTGGAGGCCCAGGCGCAGCCCCCGCAGGCCTCACAAGCCCCACAGGCCCCGCAGGAGACCGCTGAGATTCCTGCGTACGTCGACGAGTTCGACAGCGGCCGGCAGGGCTACGACCCGAACGGTACGGGCTTCCAGGAGCAGCCCACGGGCTACGACGGGCAGCCGGCGTACCAGGAGCAGCCGCAGAGCACGTACGACGAGCAGTACTACGCGCCGAACGGCGGCCTGCCGCAGAACGACACGTTCTCCCCCGACGCGTTCTCCGCCAACGGCGGCTACCCGGAGCCCACTTATCCGGAGCCGGTGCAGGAGGAGCCCGCGGCCGCGCAGGCCGCCGCCGCGGAGGCGTTCCCGGCCTTCGGCGAGCAGCCCTACCAGGACGACTGGCCGCAGCAGGACGGTTACACGAACGGCTACCCGGCCCAGTACGCTCCGCAAGCGGAGTCGGCGCAGGCCGGTGACGTGGACGAGCGGAACCACGTAGGCTTCGACCGTCCGGGACCGGCCCCTTCCAACGGCCACCGGCTGACCGACGCGGGGCTGCCCCGCCGAGGCTCCGTCGGCGGCGGCACGGGCGGCCGGAACGGCGCGGGTGCCATGCAGCAGGCTCCGGCCGCGGCACCGGCACCGGCTCCCGGGCCGGCCGGCGACAACTCCTGGCGTTCGCAGAACGACGAGCGCTGGCAGCAGGCCTCGGCGCTGCGGAGGCCCAAGGCGGGCGGGGTCACCTCCTCCGGTCTGCCGAGGCGGGTACCCAAGGCCAACCTGGTCGAGGGAGCCGCCGAGAGCACCCCTCAGGGAGGCCCACAGGTCTCCCGCGCCCCGGAGGACATCCGGGGCAGGCTGAGCAACCTGCGTCGCGGCGTCGAGCGCGGGCGCAGCGCAGGCAGTGAAACGAACGGCCAGGGCTTCGGTCCTGACAGCACCTACAACCAGGAGCGTTAGTGTGAGCCCGATGAGCCAGGCGGCACAGAACCTGAACTGGTTGATCACCAACTTCGTGGACAACACCCCGGGGGTGTCCCACACGGTGGTGGTCTCCGCCGACGGACTCCTTCTGGCGATGTCCGAAGGCTTCCCCCGCGACCGCGCCGACCAGCTCGCGGCCGTCGCCTCCGGTCTGACGTCTCTGACGGCAGGCGCCTCCCGGATCTTCGAGGGCGGCAGCGTGAATCAGACGGTTGTGGAGATGGAGCGGGGATTCCTGTTCATCATGTCCGTTTCCGATGGTTCCTCGCTCGCGGTCCTGGCCCACCCGGAGGCCGACATCGGCCTGATTGGGTACGAGATGGCCCTTTTGGTGGACCGCGCGGGCACGGTACTTACCCCGGATCTGCGTGCGGAACTCCAGGGAAGCCTTCTCAACTAATAGTCAGACGGTGCGTTTTCGCGTCCCGGGGCCGTAAGGTTTCGGGACGCGGCTCCACAAGGTTGGGTGCCCGGCACGGTCGGAGGAGGAGAGAAAGTGGCAACACCCCCAGGCGGTTCTAATAACGGCAACTGGTCGTACGGGCCTGCGCAGGGCCAGGGCGACGGTTCCGGGAACCGGTACAACTTCCCCTCCACGCCGAGCCACCGGCAGCCGTACGCTCCGCAGGGCCCCGGTCCCTCGCCGTACGACCAGCCGCCGGCGCCGCGCATCCAGCCGGTGCAGCCGCAGCGCCGCCCCGAGCCGGCGCCGGCCTCGGGATCCAGCAACCCCCTGGTGCGTCCGTACGCCATGACCGGCGGCCGGACCCGCCCGCGGTACCAGCTCGCCATCGAGGCGCTGGTGCACACCACCGCGCAGCCGCACCAGATGCAGGGCCAACTGCCCGAGCATCAGCGGATCTGCAACCTCTGCCGGGAGATCAAGTCGGTGGCCGAAGTCTCGGCCCTGCTCTCGATCCCTCTCGGCGTGGCCAGGATCCTCGTCGCCGACTTGGCGGAGGCGGGCCTGGTCGCCATCCATCAGCCCGGCGGCGACGAGAACGCCGGTGGCCAGCCAGACGTGACACTGCTCGAAAGGGTGCTCAGTGGACTTCGCAAGCTCTAGCGGCGGTCCTTCCCGCTCCACCACCTCCGCGAAGATCGTGGTGGCGGGCGGCTTCGGCGTGGGCAAGACCACGTTCGTCGGCGCCGTCTCGGAGATCAACCCGCTGCGCACAGAGGCCGTGATGACGTCCGCGTCTGCCGGCATCGACGACCTCACCCACACCGGGGACAAGACGACCACGACGGTCGCCATGGACTTCGGCCGCATCACCCTGGACCAGGACCTGATCCTGTACCTGTTCGGCACCCCCGGTCAGGACCGCTTCTGGTTCATGTGGGACGACCTGGTACGCGGCGCCATCGGCGCGATCGTCCTGGTCGACACCCGGCGTCTCGCCGACTGCTTCCCCGCGGTCGACTACTTCGAGAACTCGGGCCTGCCGTTCGTCATCGCCCTCAACGGCTTCGACGGCAACCAGCCGTACAACCCCGAAGAGGTACGCGAGGCGCTGCAGATCGGGCCCGACACGCCGATCATCACGACCGACGCCCGGCACCGCGCCGATGCGAAGTCGGCGCTGATCACTCTGGTCGAGCACGCTCTGATGGCTCGGCTGCGGTAGTTCCGGCGACCTGGCTGCCACGGCCGGTCGTACGCCGACTGCGAGTGGATCGTGGCTCGTCGCGCAGTTCCTCCCCCAGCCTTCGGCCGGGGGGTACCCCCAGCGCCCCTTGAGGGGCGCGTACTGGGCCCCTTCTTCGAAGGGGCCCAAAGTTTTCGGTCCTCGCACACGGAGAAGGGCCCCTCTCGGACAGAGAGGGGCCCTTCTCCTACGTACTGTCGGCTGAGCGGCGCAGCCTAGCCGTGCCAGCTGTGCGGGGCGCGGAAGCCGTTCTCGCGCTCCAGGCGGCGCCAGCCTGCCTTGGCGCGGCCGCGGTGGGTCTGCTCGGTGTCGGCGGTCGGCCGGGCGGCCGCGCGGGCCAGGAGGACCGCCGTGATGGCGGCGACTTCCTCCGGGTCGGCATTGCCCTTCTCGACGCGGATGTCAGGCACGTTCATGGGTGTCAGTCTCCGTGAGAGAGGTTTCCGCAGGATTACTGCGGGGGGTTGCCGTGCTTACGCGACGGCAGGTCGGCGTGCTTGGTGTGCAGCATCGCCAGCGACTTGGCGAGCACCTCGCGGGTCTCGGCCGGGTCGATGACGTCGTCGACCAGGCCGCGCTCGGCCGCGTAGTAGGGGTGCATCAGCTCGGACTTGTACTCCTTGACCATGCGGGCCCGCATGGCCTCGGGGTCCTCGGCGGAGGAGATCTGCCGACGGAAGATCACGTTGGCCGCACCCTCGGCGCCCATGACCGCGATCTCGTTCGTCGGCCATGCGTACGTCAGGTCGGCACCGATCGACTGGGAGTCCATCACGATGTAGGCACCTCCGTACGCCTTGCGCAGGATCAGGGAGATCCGGGGCACGGTCGCGTTGCAGTAGGCGTAGAGGAGCTTCGCGCCGTGGCGGATGATCCCGCCGTGCTCCTGGTCGACACCGGGGAGGAAGCCCGGTACGTCCAGGAATGTGACGATCGGAACATTGAAAGCGTCACACATCTGAACAAAGCGCGCAGCTTTTTCGCTCGCCTCGATGTCCAGGACGCCCGCGAGAACCTGCGGCTGGTTGGCGATGATGCCGACCACCTGGCCGTCGATCCGGGCCAGCGCGCAGATGATGTTCCGCGCCCAGCGCTCGTGGACCTCCAGGTACTCGCCGTCGTCGACGATCTCCTCGATGACCTTGGTCATGTCGTACGGCCGGTTGCCGTCGGCCGGGACCAGGTCGAGGAGGACGTCGCTGCGGCGGTCGACGGAGTCCGTGGACTCGACGCGCGGCGGGTTCTCGCGGTTGTTCTGCGGGAGGAGCGAGAGGAGGTAGCGGACCTCCGCGATGCAGGTCTCCTCGTCGTCGTACGCGAAGTGGCAGACGCCGGAGGTCTCCGCGTGGACGTCGGCGCCGCCGAGCCCGTTCTGGGTGATCTCCTCGCCGGTGACCGCCTTGACGACGTCCGGTCCCGTGATGAACATCTGCGAGGTCTCGCGGACCATGAAGACGAAGTCGGTGAGGGCGGGCGAGTAGGCCGCGCCACCGGCGCACGGGCCGAGCATCACGCTGATCTGCGGGATGACACCGCTCGCCTTGGTGTTGCGCTGGAAGATGCCGCCGTAGCCGGCGAGGGCGGAGACGCCCTCCTGGATCCGGGCGCCGGCGCCGTCGTTCAGCGAGACCAGCGGGGCACCGGCCGCGATGGCCATGTCCATGATCTTGTGGATCTTGGTGGCGTGGGCCTCGCCCAGCGCGCCGCCGAAGATCCGGAAGTCATGGGCGTAGACGAAGACGGTACGGCCGTCGACCGCGCCCCAGCCGGTGATGACACCGTCGGTGTACGGCTTCTTGGCCTCCAGCCCGAAGCCGACCGCGCGGTGCCGGCGCAGCTGCTCGACCTCCTGGAAGGAACCCGGGTCCAGGAGCAGCTCGATGCGCTCCCGGGCCGTCAGCTTGCCCTTGGCGTGCTGCGCCTCGGTCGCCTTCTCGCTGGGGCCCGCCACGGCCACCGCACGGATCTCGTGCAGCTCGGCGACCCGTCCGCGCGCGTCCGTCGGTTCACCGGTGGGCTCGCCCGTGGTCTCTTCCAAAACGGTCATGTAGCGACCTTACGAAGGACACCAAGGAATGCGAGACGTCGACTCCGTACAGTCTCCGACGCGTTTTCCTGGAACCACTGAACAGAACCAGAACCACATGCAGCCGTTCCGACTGCTCAGAGGGCTTCGCCGTTGTAGGGGTGCGACAAAGGCGAGGTTGAGATGCGCCTCACATTCACCGGCGGCCCATACCACCCGCGGAGTAATACAGGCCTCCGGACGGCGGTTCACCCACACAGAGCCTAGCCGCTCCCTCCGCGGGTCCCGTCGCCCTATCACGCGACACACCACTACGTTGAGTAATGACCGCGACACGCGTGCGGATGATGTTGAAGGTTGAATGGAATGGGTCTACGGTGTCTTTCATTGAGTTCGTTGAACGTTAAACATCAAGGTCGCGCCTTCCGTACGTACCGCTGCACGCACCGCTCGGAAGTCGCGCCCCGTCCCCTCAAGGAGCACCTCATGGGCATCTTCGGCCGCAAGAACGACGAGACCACCGCCGCCGGCACGACCGCCGACACGGCCGCGCTGACCGGCGACTACACGATCGACCCGGCGCACACCACGCTCGGCTTCGTGGCCCGCCACGCGATGGTCACCAACGTCAAGGGCAGCTTCCAGGAGTTCGAGGGCACCCTGCACCTGGACGGCGCGGACCCGTCCAAGTCCACGGCCTCCCTCGACATCAAGATGGACAGCATCACCACCGGCAGCCCCGACCGCGACGGTCACCTGAAGTCGGCCGACTTCTTCAAGATCGACGAGTTCCCGACGATGACCTTCCGCTCCACCGAGGCGAAGGCCCTCGGCGGCGAGGACTACCGCATCACCGGCGACCTCACGATCCTCGGCGTCACCCGCCCGGTCACCATCGACCTGGAGTTCAACGGCGCCGCCAAGGACCCGTTCGGCAACGAGCGCGTCGGCTTCGAGGGCAAGGCCGAGATCAAGCGCTCCGACTGGGGCGTCACCTGGAACGCGGCGCTGGAGACCGGCGGCGTCCTCGTCTCCGACAAGATCAAGCTGAACTTCGACATCTCGGCGATCAAGAACGCGTGAGCCCCCGGCGCCGGACCACCGGCCCCGATCACACCCGCTGAGCGCCGCCCTCCACTCCCCTGAGGGCGGCGCTCGGCCAGGTCCGGATGCCCTGCGCGTACCGCGCCCTAGTAGTCGATGGTCGGGTACCAGTCCCCTCGCCCCTGTGGGGTCAGGTCGAGCAGGTGCCAGACGGGCGTCAGCAGGTCGATGCCGCGCTCCCGGATGTCGTCGGCCATGCGCGGATGGGCGGAGTAGGTGAGCCGGACCGTGCCGTCGCCGTCGCGGGTGAAGACGGAGACCGTGGAGTCCTGCGCGCCGTCCTCGTCCTCGCTCCCCAGGTCGTACTTGAACGTGCTGTCACCACAGCTGAGCAGCCGCAGCCGGTCCCAGCCGCGGTCACGGGCGTACGTCCGGAGGGTGGGCGGGTCGGCGGCCGCGGCGATGACGAAGTCGGCGTTGCGGGCCACGTGGTGGGCGATGCCGTTGTAACCGTCGATCCACATCGTGCACATCGGGCAGGCACTGGTCTGGAGCTTGCCGTACATGAAGTGGTAGACGACCAGCGGCCGTTCGGGCCCGGAGAACAGCTCGCTCAACGCGACCTCGCGCACCGGGGTGTCCCCGGCGTCGAGGTCACCGGGCCCTTCGAGGAAGACGTAGTCGTCGACGGCCGGCCCCGGCGGGAGCACCCGCCGCAGCGCCGCGACCTCCTCCCGGCGCCGCATCAGGTCGATCTCGGCCAGCCGCAGCTTCTCCCGGGCGCCGAGGTACTCCTCGGACTCCCCGTCCAGCCTGGTCTGCCGCACCATCGCGTCCTCCTGGAGTGGGGTCCCCCTCCCAGGCCCCCAAGTCTAGGCCGGTCACCCGGCTCACTCACCTTCGTGGAGCCGCGCCGGGTACCCCGCGGGCCGACGAATGATCACCCGTACACCGCGAACTCGCACCACACCACCTTCCCCGGCTCCCGCTCCCCCACCCCCCACTTGTCCGCGAGCAGCGTGACCAGCAGCAGGCCCCGGCCGTGCTCCGAGTCCGGGGACATGTCGCCGTAGCGGAGTTCGCCCGGGCCGCTGTCGTGGACCTCGGCGCGGAGGACTCCGTCGGGGTAGGGCGAGCCGGACGCGGAAGCCGCGGCCCGGGGGGACGCCGTGGAGCAACGCGTTGGTGGCCAGTCCACTCACGCAGAGCCGAAGGACCTTGACCTCAAGCGAGGTTGAGCTCCTAGGGTCGGTCACTCCGAAACAGGCAGGCCAAGACGGAGGGACCGGTCATGCAGTACTCGCACACCGACGCCGAACTGCTCCAGCAGCCCATCGGCTACTGGAGTTGGGCCGCCTACAAGTCCGTCGTGGACCGCATCCGCGCCGCGCTCTCCGGGATCGGTACCACCCAGCCGCAGTGGTGGGTCCTCGCGCAGGTCGCAAACGCCGACCGCGTCAAGACCCGCGACGAGGTGTCCCGTCTCCTGCGGAACTACCTCGGCGCCGGCCCGGAGATCATGGAGTCCGAGATCGACACGACCATCTCCCAGGGATGGATCACCGAGGACGCCGCGGGCCGCCTGAGCCTCACGGCCGACGGCAGGGCGTTCTACGACAGGGCCGCGGCCGTCCAGGACGAACTGCGAGCGGAACGGCACGCGGGCATCCCCGACGAGGAGTACCTCATCACTCTCAAGGTGCTGCAACGCTTCATCCACAACACGGGCGGCCAGGCCTGGCACCACTAGGTCCATGCCGGCCGTGTCGCGCCGGGCTCGCGGCGTTTCGGTACCGGCAGCAGCCACCAGGCCGACGCCACCGCCAGGACCGCGCCCACCGCGATGCCCTCCAGGCGGGTCGGCAGCAGGGAGGCGGCGTCCTGGCCGAAGTAGCCGAGGAGGAGGGAGAGGGCGCAGGTCATGCCGGCGGCCCAGTAGGCGTAGTTCAGGGGGCGCAGCCAGAGGGCGATCGCGAGGGTCGTGAACATCAGGGCCACCGCGGTGTGGCCGGTGACGCCGGCCGCCGCCACGCCCGCCGCCAGGAGCGTGCCGAGGCAGGCGCCGGCCAGGCGTTCAAGTCCCTTGCGCAGGACGTCGGTCCGGCCGCGGTTGCCGCTCGCGGCGACGTAGGCGGTCAGTACGACCCAGGGCCAGTGGTCGTCGAAGAGCAGGTGGCCGAGGGCGAAGGCGGCGGCGATCCCGGCGGCCATCTGGAGTGCCATGCGGGTGCTGGGGCGGGGGTGGAGGCGGGAGCGGCGCGAGGGTGTGGCGGGGGCCGGGTCCGGGCGCCAGGGGCCGAAGTGGTCCGCCGGCCCCTGCACCAGCCACACAGCGGCGCACGCCATCGCGCCGATCAGCGCCGACCAGCCCCAGGTCACCAGCCCGCTCTGGGCCTCGGGCGGCAGGGCCGGGCCGGGCACGACGAGCAGGGCGACCAGCGGGAGGGCGATCAGGGTGCCGGCCTTGGTGGCGGCGGGCCCGTAGCGGCGGATCCAGATGGCCAGCGCCATCGCGGCCGTGTAGACGGCGGCGCCGATCGGGTAGTGGGAGGCGATCAGGCGGGCGAGGAAGATCGAGGCGCCGGCCGTGACGGGCAGCAGCACCAGTGCGGTGAGCCGGCGGCGGGTGTCGGCGGTGCGCTGGCTGGAGGCGAGGGTCAGGGACAGGGCGACCGCGAGGACCAGCACGTCGGTGTGCAGCCCGGCGGCCCTCTCCAGTGCCAGCGCGGCTCCCCAGGAGAGCAGCACGGCTGTCATCGTCAGCCCGGCTTCGTACGCATTGCGTATGAGTTTGACGGTCACAAGGGTTGAGAGTACGGGATATTGCGCCGCCAGTAGTAAGTATGCGCGTACGATCTCTCTCCATGGAGCACCTCGCCGAAGCCGCCCGTTTCCGTCGTGCCGTCCTCCGCTTCAACCGTCGGCTGCGGCAGGAGCGCGTGGACGGGAGCCTCAGTCCCAATCAGCTGTCGGTGCTCGGCCATCTGTACCGGCACGGGCCGTCCACGCCCGGCGAGGTCGCGGCCGCCGAGCGGCAGCGGCCGCAGTCGCTGACCCGGGTCTTCGCGGAGCTGGAGACGGAGGGGCTGGTCGGGCGGGCGCCGGACCCTGCCGACCGACGGCAGTCCGTGCTGAGCCTGACCGCGGCGGGGCGGCGGGCGCTGGAGGACGACATGGCGCAGCGGGACGCCTGGCTGGCCGAGGCGCTCGGGGCGTTGAGCGAGACCGAGCGCGGGGTGCTGTCGCTCGCGGCCGCCGTGATGGAGCGGCTGGGGGACGCCCGGTAGGTCAGAAGCCGCCGCCGAAGTCCCCGCTGTCGCCGCCCCCGCCGCCGAAGTCCCCGCCCCCGCCGAAGTCGCCGCCTCCGAAGGACCCGAAGTCCCCGGGGTCGAAGTCCGCGCCCGACACATCGCCGCCCTGGTAGCCGCCGGCGCCGAAGTCGCCGTACCCGGTGCCGTAGTCGGCCGCGTAGGCGGGGGCGGACATCCAGCCGCCCAGGGCGGTGCCGAGGAGGAGGCCGGGGAGGATGCCGCCGCCGAAGTAGCCGCCCGCCCAGGGGCCGTAGGCGGGGCCCGCGTCCCAGTAGGGGCGGCGGCCGTAGTCGGTGTCGACCTCGCGGACCGCGGGATCGTGGCCGTCGGCGAGGCGGGTGGCGTCGGCCGCGCAGACCGGGACCTCGCGGGGCGCGCCGCCGGGCGGGGTCCAGGTGGCGTCCGTGACCGAGGGGCCGTGCCGGGGGTCGAAGAAGCAGGGCGGGCGGCGCTCCGGGAGCGGGCGGCCCTCGCGGCGGGCGGCCAGCTCGGCGAGCGAGAAACGGCCGTCCTCCAGGGCCTGGGTGACCGCCCGGACGTCCTCCGGTCTGCGGGCGTCGGCCATCGCGGACTTCGCCTGCTCGTAGGCGTTCAGCGCGCGCTCGTAGCCGGCGCGCATCGCGTCGTCGGCGCCCGGCTCGGCCGGGTGGAAGTCGAGGCGGTCCAATTCCTCGCCGAACGCGGTGATGTCCTCGTCCACGACCACCCGGAGCCGGTCCAGGGCGGCCCGCTGCTCTTCTTCGTGGCGCCGGCGGTTGCGGCGGACCAGGGCGTACGCGCCCGCCCCGCCGACCACGACCGCGGCTCCGACCGCGATCAGCGCCGTACTGGAGACTCCCGAGCCGCCCGTGCTGCCGCCGCCCCAGCTCGCGGGGGCCTTGCCGCCCATGTTGGTCAGGGCGCGGTCGGTGAAGTCGGTCAGCTGGGTCTTGGCGCTCTCGCCCTGGACGCTGGTGACCAGGTTCTGCACGGCCGTCCGGGGCAGGACGGAGGAGTCGGCGCGGGCGTCGAAGCGGTCGCCGAGGCGGACGGCGTAGAGGCCGGTGACGCCGGTGGCGGTGCGCAGGTCGGTGAAGAGGTTCTTGGTGGGGTAGTCGGCCGGCAGGACGGCGACGAACAGGGGTTTGTTCGCGTCCTTGATCTGCCGGGCCAGCGCGTCGGCGTCGGCCGTGGAGAGCTGGGCGGCGGCCGCCGGGTCGACGTACACCGGGTTCTTGCGCAGGGCGTCGGCGACCGCCGAGACGCCGGTGACCGCGCTCGCCCGTGGGGCGGGCGCGGTCAGGGCGACCAGCGCAAGCGCAAGCGCCAGGAACAGCAGCCCCGGGAGGCTTCGGGTGGTCCGTCGCACCGCGTTCATGCTTCGAAACTACCCCCAAGCCTCCCCAGGAGCGCTGTCCTCCTACGCTGCCCGGTAGGCCTCCGTCAGCTTCTCCACCGCCGCCGCGTACTTGCCGGTCAGCAGCAGGTGGTCCGCGTCGGCGAAGGGCTTGGAGACAGCAGCCGTGACCGACTGCCCGATCTTCGCCTGGACCAGCAGCCGGGCCTTGGTGACGAGCTTGCGGCCGGCCGAGTCGGAGCCCGTCCGTTCCGCCGCCCTCGCCGCCGCGCCGAGCGCCTTCAGGGTGGCCTCGCCGCCCTTGGGGTCCTTGGTCAGCGTGGTCAGACCCCAGCCGTAGGGGTACTGCGGGTCGTACGACGCGTCGCCCACGTTGATCGGCAGCTGCGCCTCGGACTTCGGCCAGGTGACCGGGAGCTGACCGGTGAAGGCCTTCTTCCCGTAGAGCACGTCGGCCACGCCGTCGCCCTCGGTGCCCGGCAGCCAGGAGGCCACCAGGGCGTCGATCTCGCCGAGCCGGTCGCCGATCAGCTGCGGGCGCCCGGAGACGACCAGCACCGCGCACTTCATGGCCGCGCACACCTTGTCCACGGCGGCCTGGTCGGCGGGGGTCAGCGTGAGGTCGTTGCCGTTGCCGACGTCTCCGACGCCCTCGGCGTACGGGGTCTCGCCGACCACGACCACGCCCACGTCGTACCCGCTCGTCGACGCCGAGGCGTCCTTGGAGTAGGTGACGTCTCCCCCGGCGTTCTTCATGCCCTGGAGGATGGTGGTGCCGGTGGTGTGGGTGCCGGACTGGCCCTGCCAGGTGAGGGTCCAGCCGCCGGTCTGGTTGCCGAGGTCGTCGGCGTTGGACCCGGCGACGTAGACCTTCTCCGACTTCTTCAGGGGCAGGACGCCGTCGGAGTTCTTCAGCAGCACCTGCGACTCGGCGGCCGCCTGCCGGGCGACGGCCCGGTGCGCGGTGGAGCCGATCTCCGAGGCGTTGCCGGTGTCGGCGTACGGGTGCTCGAAGAGGCCCAGCTTGAACTTCTGGGTGAGGATGCGGGAGACCGCGTCGTCGATGCGCTGCTCGGTGACGCTGCCCGCCTTGACCTGGTCGGTCAGGCTCGTCGTGAAGTCCTTGTAGCCGTACGGGACCATCATCATGTCGACGCCCGCGTTGACGGCCGTGCGCACGTGGGAGGCGTAGTCGCCGGGGAGCTGGTCCATGGCGTTCCAGTCGCTGATCACGAAGCCCTGGAAGCCCATCCGGCCCTTGAGCTCGCCGGTGATCATGTCGGCGCGGGCGTGCATCTTCACCGGGCCCTGGCCGTCGCCGACGATGTCCAGCGAGGAGTACGACGGCATGACCGTGCCGATGCCCCGGTCCACGGCGGTCTGGAACGGCGCCAGGTGGATGGCCTCCAGCTGCTGCCGGGTGACCGTGGTGACGCCCTGGTCGACGGTGTACGTGCCGGTCGTGGACGAGCCGTAGGCGGTGCCGCCGTCGCCGACGAAGTGCTTGGCGGTGGCCAGGACCTTGTCGTCGTCCTTGAGGTCGCGGCCGTCGGCACGCCCCTGGAGGCCCTGGATGATGGTCTCCATGGACTTCACCAGGGCCGGGTCCTCACCGAAGGACTCGTAGGAGCGGCCCCAGCGTTCGTCACGGCTGACGCAGAGGCAGGGGGCGAAGTCCCAGGGGATGCCGGTGGCGCGGACCTCGGAGGCGGTCACCGCGCCGGTCTTCTCGGCGAGCCCGGGGTCGCGGGTGGCGCCGATGCCGATGTTGTGCGGCATGATCGTGGCGCCGGCCAGGTTGTTGTGGCCGTGCACCGCGTCGACGCCGTAGATCAGCGGGATCTGGAACCGGGTCGCCTGCGCCCGGAGCTGGAAGGAGTCGATCATCTGCGCCCAGGCCGCGGCCGTGTTGGGCGTGGGGGTCGAGCCGCCGCCGGAGAGCAGCGAGCCGAGGTCGTAGGCGGTGACGTCACCGCCGGTGCCCACGGCTCCGCGCTCGGCCTGGGTCATCTGGCCGACCTTCTCCTCCAGGGACATCCGGGAGAGGAGATCGGCGACCCGCTTCTTCACGGGCAACTTGCTGTCCAGGTAGGGCAGTCCGTGGGCGTCGACGACGACCTGCGGGGTCTCGGCCGGAGCCTTGGCGCCGGTGACCGTGAGCTTGAGCGGGATGGTCTCGGCCGATTCGGCCGAACGGTCCTTCAGCGTCGGCACCTTGATGGTCTGTGTGGCGCCGGAGGCCGTGCCCGCCGGGAAGGTGACGGTGCCGGAGACCGCCTGGTAGTCCTTGCCGGCCTCGGCGGTCCCGCCGGACGTCTCGTAGGCGACGGTCACCGGATCGTCGATCGGGGCCGAGCCGGTGGTCGCGACGGTGACCTTCACGGTCGCCGTGCCGCCCTCCTTGACCGGGTAGACGGCCGCGTCCGTGGTGACCGACGCGCGCAGCGCCTGGTCGGCCTTGCCGTACAACTCCACGTCGTCCATGGCGAACTGACCCTTGACCCCGACGGGGAGGGTGACCGCGTAGCCCCACATCTGGGCCAGGCCGAGGACGTGGTCGATGCCGCCGACCGGCTGATAGTCGGTCCGGTACACGAAGTCGGTGAACGGGATCTCGATCTGCTTCCAGCCGGTGAAGTCGTCGGTGAAGGACGTCGTCCACAGCTCGGAGGCCTCGCCGTTGGTGCCGCCGTCCTTGATCTCGAAGGCGATCTTCTTGCCGTTGTCCTGGCCGTCCCACCAGAAACGGATGCCCTTGTGCGCGGACCAGTCGTGGGCGGGCTCGGTGGCGGCGAAGTCGTGGGTGAAGCCGCCGTAGCCGCTGATGTCGTAGGTCCCGGAGAGGACCTTGGCGCCCTCGGGGGCGTCGGCGCGGTCGGCGAACTGGAGGGCGGGCGGGTCGTCGCTGTCGCCTCCCCAGGTGAAGATGCCCTCGGCGGGCTGGGAGGCGAAGGGGACCTCACCCTCGAAGCGGTCGACGGGGGTGGGGGCCGGGTCGTCGGCGGCGCTGGCGGCGGACAGGGGGATCAGGGCTGCGAGTAGGGCGGTGGAGACGAGCAGGGCGGCTCTTGGCATGGACCTTCCCTCGACTCTCTGGTTCACTCGGGGCTCTCACAGTTCACTCATGGCTTAGATCACGTCGTGAGTTAACTAACGGCTCGCACCCCCGTCAAGACGTCCCGTCAGGAAGGGCGATGTGCCCATGAGAAGAACCCCCCACACACTGCGCCTGTTGCTGGCCGGGCTGCTCACCGCGGCCGGTTTCAGCGCCGTCGTACCGCCGGCGCACGCGGCCGGTGAGCAGGTCACCGCGTACCTCACCACCACCGACGACTCCGCCGGACGCCATGTCACCCGCGGGCTCCAGGCGCAGACGCCGTTCGCCTTCTCCTCCGGGACCGGGGGCAGCGGCACGAACATCACCGTCGACGAGAACACCCGCTACCAGGCCTTCACCGGCGGCGGCGCGTCCTTCACGGACACCGCGGCCTGGCTGATGAACAGCAGCGGGGCGCTGTCCCAGGCCACCCGGGACGCCACCATGCAGAAGCTGTTCTCGCCGACGAACGGGATCGGGCTGTCGTTCCTGCGCAATCCGATGGGCGCCTCGGACCTGGCCCGGTACGGGTACACGTACGACGACGTGGCCGCCGGGCAGACCGACCCGAACCTCAACAGCTTCTCCATCTCGCACGACCTCGCGGACGTCGTCCCGCTCACCAAGCAGGCGCTCCAGCTGAACCCCTCTCTGACTGTCATGGCCTCGCCATGGACGGCGCCGGCGTGGATGAAGGACAGCGGCTCGCTCAACGGGGGCTGGCTCAAGTCGGAGGACTACGCCGCCTACGCCGCGTACTTCGTGAAGTACCTCCAGGCCTACCAGGCGCAGGGCGTCAACGTCTCCTACGTCACCCCGCAGAACGAGCCGACCTGTTGTTCCGGCTACCCGTCGATGAGCTGGAACGCCTCCGGGCTGCAGTACTTCCTCAAGAACGACCTGCTGCCGCAGCTCCAGTCGGCCGGCCTGTCCACCAAGGTCCTCGCGCACGACTGGAACTGGGACGTGTACGACTCGTACGCGGCCGCCCTCGTCAACGACTCGACGATCCGCAACCACCCCAACTTCGGCGGGATCGCCTGGCACGGCTACGGCGGTGACGTCTCCGAGCAGACCACCGTGCACAACCAGTACCCGACGCTGGACGCCTTCGGCACCGAGCACTCCGGCGGCACCTGGGTCGCCAACCAGCAGAAGGAGGACATGTCCAACATCATCGACTACACCCGCAACTGGGCGAAGTCGGTGACCAAGTGGTCGCTGGCCGTGGACCAGAACATGGGCCCGCACAACGGCGGCTGCGGCACCTGCACGGGTCTGATCACCGTGCACAACGGTGACGGGGCGAGCGGGACGGTCGACTACACCGTCGAGTACTACGACATGGGCCACCTGACCAAGTTCGTACGGCCCGGCGCGCAGCGGATCGCCTCCACCGCGTCCACCACCGTCCCGAACGTGGCCTGGCGCAACCCGGACGGCTCGAAGGCGCTGATCGCCTACAACGACTCGTCGAGCGCGCAGACGGTGACCATCAACTGGGGCTCGCAGCACGCCACCTACTCGCTCCCCGGCAAGACCTCGGCGACCTTCACCTGGTCCGGCACCCAGTCGGGCGGCTCCAGCCAGACCGGTGCGTTCGTGGGGCTCGCGAGCAAGTGCCTGGACGTGGCGGGCGGTTCGACCACGAACGGCACGGCCGTCCAGCTCTACGACTGCAACGGCTCCACCGCCCAGCAGTGGACCGTGCAGTCCGACGGGTCGATCCGGTCGCTCGGCAAGTGCCTCGACGTGACGTCGGCGTCGACGGCGGACGGCGCGAAGGTGCAGTTGTACGACTGCAACGGCACCGGCGCACAGCAGTGGTCGTACAACTCCTCGACGGGTGACGTGGTGAACACGGCGGCCAACAAGTGCCTGGACGTCACGGACAACTCGTCGGCGAACGGGGCGCGGGCGCAGATCTGGTCCTGCACCGGGGCGTCCAACCAGAAGTGGCACCTCCAGTAAGGCTTGCCCACCCACCACCCGACTCGGTCGGGAGAGAGGTGAGGCCCACCCGGCGTCGGCCGAGCCGGCGCCGGGTGTTCCGCCCGGCTCCTTGCTACTCCGCCGGCTCCACGCCCGCGCGCAGCAGGCCGTACGTGTACGCGTCCTCCAGGGCCTGCCAGGAGGCGGCGATGACGTTCTCCGCGACGCCCACCGTCGACCATTCGGCGCTGCCGTCGGAGGTCGAGATCAGGACGCGGGTGGTGGACTCGGTGCCGTGCTTGCCCTCCAGGATGCGGACCTTGTAGTCGACCAGGTCCAGCTTGGCGAGCTGCGGGTAGATCTTTTCGAGGCCCACGCGCAGGGCGCGGTCGAGGGCGTTGACCGGGCCGTTGCCCTCGGCCGTGGCGACGATCCGCTCGCTCTTGGCCCAGAGCTTGACGGTGGCCTCGTTGGCGTGGGTGCCGTCGGGGCGGTCCTCGACGATGGCCCGCCAGGACTCGACGCGGAAGTAGGAGCGGGGTTTGCCCTCGACCTCGGCGCGCAGCAGGAGTTCGAAGGAGGCGTCGGCGGCCTCGTAGGTGTAGCCCTTCAGCTCGCGTTCCTTGACGCGCTCCACCACCCGGCCGACCAGTTCGCGGTCGCCGCCGAGCTCGACGCCGAGTTCCTTGCCCTTGAGCTCCACCGAGGCGCGGCCGGCCATGTCGGAGACCAGCATGCGCATGGTGTTGCCGACCAGGGCCGGGTCGGTGTGCTGGTAGAGGTCGGGGTCGACCTTGATCGCGGAGGCGTGCAGCCCGGCCTTGTGTGCGAAGGCCGAGACTCCCACGTACGGCTGATGCGTCGAGGGCGTGAGGTTGACGACCTCGGCGATGGCGTGCGAGATCCGGGTCATCTCGCGGAGCCGGCCCTCGGGCAGCACCTGCTTGCCGTACTTCAGCTCCAGGGCGGCGACCACCGGGAACAGGTTGGCGTTGCCGACCCGCTCGCCGTAGCCGTTCGCCGTGCACTGGACGTGGGTGGCGCCCGCGTCGACCGCGGCCAGGGTGTTGGCGACCGCGCAGCCGGTGTCGTCCTGGGCGTGGATGCCGAGCCGGGCGCCGGTGTCCGCGAGGACGGTGGAGACGACGGCGTTGACCTGGGCGGGGAGCATGCCGCCGTTGGTGTCGCACAGGACGACCACGTCGGCGCCGGCCTCGGACGCGGCCCGTACGACGGCCTTGGCGTACTCGGGGTTGGCGCGGTAGCCGTCGAAGAAGTGCTCGCAGTCGACGAAGACCCGGCGGCCCTGGCCCTTCAGGAAGGAGACCGTGTCGCGGACCATCTCCAGGTTCTCGTCGAGGGTGGTGCGCAGGGCCAGCTCGACATGCCGGTCGTGGGACTTGGCGACCAGCGTGATCACCGGGGCGCCGGACTCCAGCAGCGCCCTGACCTGGGGGTCGTCCGCGGCCTTGGCGTTCGCCCGGCGGGTGGCGCCGAAGGCGACCAGCTGGGCGTTCCTGAAGTCGATCTCCTGCTGGGCGCGGGCGAAGAACTCGGTGTCCCGGGGGTTGGCGCCCGGCCAGCCGCCCTCGATGAAGCCCACGCCGAAGTCGTCCAGGTGCCGGGCGATGGCCAGCTTGTCCGCGACGGTGAGGTTGATGCCCTCGCGCTGCGCGCCGTCGCGCAGCGTGGTGTCGAAGACGTGGAACGAGTCGTCCAGCTCGTTGGTTTCCGTCTCGGTCATGGTCTCAAGGCTCCTGATGTCGAATCTCGGTCGTACCGGAATGACCGGCTCCACCGTCCCTCCATGGTCCCTCGCGCCTGCCTTCCGGCTGAAGGTGGGCCGGAAAACGAAAAAACCCCTCGCGGGTGCGAGAGGTCTGCGCGCGGGTCGAGGACGACGATGGCCACCCGTACCTGGTCGTACGTGGTGGTCACTGCGGACCGGCGCGCCTGCTGCCAATAATCATGGCGAACGAGAGCACGGGGGCAGTCTGGCACAGCCCCGCCTCCGGCTCACTCACCGTCTCAGGATGCGGTCGTCACACTGGGTGCCTCGCGGGACGCCGTCCGTGCCAGATCCAGGTCTTTCGTCTCCCGCATGGTGACGTACACCACAAGCGACACGGCCGCGCAGCCCGCCACGTACCAGTAGAAGCCGGACTCGATCCCGGCGTTCTTGAACCACAGGGCGACGTATTCCGCCGTCCCGCCGAACAGGGCGTTGGCGAGGGCGTAGGGCAGGGCCACGCCCAGGGCGCGGACGCCGGTCGGGAAGAGCTCGGCCTTCACACAGGCGTTGATCGAGGTGTAGCCGGTGACCACGACGAGGGCGAGCAGGGAGAGGCCGAGGGCGGGCCAGTAACCGTTCGCGTGTTTGAGGAGGGTCAGGATCGGCACGGTGAGGACGGTGCAGCCGACCGCGAAGGTGATCAGGAGGGGGCGGCGGCCGATGCGGTCGGAGAGGGCGCCGGCGAGTGGCTGGAGGCAGGCGAAGACGGTGAGCGCGGTGAAGGAGACGAGGGTCGCGGTCTCCTTGGACAGGCCCGCCGAGTTGGAGAGGTACTTCGTCAGGTAGGTGGTGTACGTGTAGTAGGCCACCGTGCCGCCCATGGTCAGCGCGACGACCAGGAACGCCTCCCGCCGGTGCTGCCACAGCAGGCGCAGGGTGCCGCGCTCGGCCGCGTGCGAGGTGTCCTCCTCGTAGACCTCGGTCTCCAGCATGGTCCGGCGCAGATAGAAGACGACGGCGGCACCCAGCGCGCCGACGGCGAAGGGGATGCGCCAGCCGTAGTCGTGCAGCGCGGTGTCGGAGAGGGTGTGCTGGAGGATGATCAGCAGGCCGAGGCCGGCGATCTGGCCCGCGGTCATCGACACGTACTGGAAGCTGGAGGCGAAGCCGCGCCGACGGGGGTCCGAGGCCTCCGTCAGATAGGTGGCGCTGGCCGCGTACTCGCCGCCCACCGAGAGTCCTTGCAGCAGGCGGGCGACGAGCAGTACGAAGGCCCCGCCGTACCCGGCGACGTCGTACGTCGGGGCGGCCGCGATGAGGAGCGCGGACACCGACATCAGCGTGACGGTGAGGGTCAGCGCGGCCTTGCGGCCCTTCCGGTCGCCGACCCGGCCCAGCAGCCAGCCGCCCACCGGGCGCATGAAGAACCCGACGGCGAAGATGCCGGCGGTGTTCATCAGTTGCGCGGTGGGATTCCCGCTCGGGAAGAACGCCCCGGCGAAGTAGGTGGCGAAGCTCGCGTACACGAACCAGTCGAACCACTCGACCATGTTGCCTGCCGAGCCGACCCAGATCTGCTTCCAGTGCTGTTGTCCCATGGGCCGTTCCTGCCCGGCGGGCGAACCGGGAATTCCCTTACTGCAAATGCCTGACGAAAACGTCCTGTTCGTTGTTGTCGTCGCCGCGCGGGTTCAGGGTGACGTCGTAGGACGTGAAGGCGATCCGGCGGGCCGAGACTCCCCCGGGCTCCACATGTCCTTCGGTCGCGACCAGGGCGCGGGTGCCGTTCGTCAAGTCCCGCACATACAGGGGGTATGCCGGGCCCTCGTGGGTGGTGAGGGTGACGTACCGGCCGTCCGCGCTGACCGCCGCGTCCCGTCCGTAGCCCTGGATGCGGTCGTTGCGGCCCGTGGCGAGGTGATGGACGAACACGTTCCAGCTGTTGTCGGTGTCGTCCGGAACCAGATGGGTGTCGGCCGATTCGAAGACGACGGTACGGCCGTCGGCGCTCAGCGCGGGGTTCAGGGACTCGCGGGCGGTGGGCGACCCGTCGGTGGAGCGGTCGATCTGGGTGCGGGTGCCGGTGCTGCGGTCGTAGAGCCAGATGTCGCTCCAGTCGTCGCCGCGCGGGCCGTTGGAGTAGGTGTACTGGTAGACGACCCGGCGGCCGTCGTCGCTGACGGTGGCGTCGCCCGCGCTGCGCGGCTCCCAGGTGGGCTTGGGCGGGCTGATCCGCTCGGTGGTGTGCGTGACGCGGTCGCGGAGGAAGACGACCGGGCCGTCCGCGGCGCTGGTGGCGGTGAAGACGGCGTACCGGGCGGTCCCGCTCAGGTAGGCGTGGCCGCCCGGGCCGAAGCCGGCCGGGAGGCCGGTGTCGAGGCGTTCGGTGCGGCCGGTGCGGCGGTCCAGCAGGTGCAGGCCCGCGTCCGTGTACGCGAGGTGGCGGCCGTCCTTGCTGAGCGACGGGTCGGTGCCGTCGGCCACGCGGGTCAGCTTTCCGGTGCGCAGGTCGCGGACGAAGAGGCCGCCGCGCGGGGCGCCGGGGAGGAGGTCGGTGGCGGTGGAGGAGAAGGCTGCGTAGCGGCCGTCGCGGCTGATGACCGCGCCGGTGGAGGCGCCGTCGCCCGCCTTCCCGGAGGGCGTGACGCTGATCGGTTCGGTGCGCGGAGCAGCATGTACGGCGGGTGCGGCGGTGGCCGTCGCCCCGGTCGCGGCCAAGGCGGCGGCGACCAGGGCGGTGGCGACCAGGGCGGTGGCGAGGGCGGTGCGGACGCGGATGTTCAAGGTGGTGATCCCCCGTGGTGTGTCGGTCGGTGAGCGGGTGAGCTAGTCAGCCGGAGTGTGGTCAGGTGTGGACGAGGAACACGTCCGAGACGCCGTTGGTGTCGCCCGGCACCAGGTCCGGCTCGGACGAGGCGAAGACGACCTCGCTGCCGTGGCGGGCGACCGCGCCGAGGGTGGCGTCGGCGGTCCAGGGCGCGATGGCCCGCTGCCTGCCGGTGCGAAGGTCACGCAGGACCAGGACGTCCGGCTCCTGCAGCACCACATGACGGGCGGTGCCGTCCGCCGCGGAGGCGGTCCGGACGGCCGACCCGAACGCCTCGATACGGCCGGTGCGCAGATCGCGCACGTACGGGTGCCACTGGTCACCGGCCGGACTCTCGGGCGTGAGGTTGGCCGACCGGGAGTTGAAGACCACCCGGCGGCCGTCGTCGGAGAGCCGGACGAGCGAGGAGTCGGCGTCGCCCGGCGTCCCGTCACGGGCGGTGCCGACGCGCCTGACCGCAGCCGTCCGCAGGTCCTTGACGAACAGACAGGTGGACACGGGCAGCGGGCAGCCGTCGCGGGGCCCCTTCGCCCCGTACGCCGCATAGCGGCCGTCGGCGCTCACGCTCGCGGTCAGCGACGCCGTGGCCAGTTGTGTCCCGTCGGCCTCGCTGCTCACCCGCCGGACGGCGTCGTGGTCCGCCGCCGACGCGGACGGCAGCGCGGTCAGCGAGACCACGACGGCCAGCGCGGCGGTGACGGTGGTGGCGGCGGTGCGGCGTAAGAGGCTTCCGGACGGCCTCGCCGAGCCGTGTTCCTCCCCCATGGCTTGTCCCCCCGTGGATTCGGACGCGTTTCCCCCGGCCCTGCGCCGAGGGCTGAACACGATGCAACCGCACCCCACAACCCGGGTCAATCACCCATATTGCGTACAACCCGGTCGTAAGGTCACGCGTCCGCGAGAAGATCCGCTTCCAGGAACTCGCGTACATGGCCGAGAACCTGGGCCCGGTCCGTGCCGCGCAGCCCGATCGCCACATGGATGGAGAAGCCGTCGAGCAGGGCGCGCAGGCGGGCGGCGAACCGGTCGGGGTCGACGGGCCGGAACTCGCGGCGCGAGATGCCCTCGGCGACCAGCGCCACCAGGTCGCGGTGCCAGGCGCCCTCGATGGCGGCCTGCCGGTCCCGGGCCGCCTCGTCGGCGTTCTGCGAGCGGTTCCAGACCTCCAGCCAGAGCGTCCAGTGCGGGTCCCGGTGCCCGTCGGGGACGTACAGGTCGACGTAGGCGTCGAGGCGTTCGCGGGCGGTGCCGCGCCGGGTGAGCAGCCGGCCGCGCTCGGCGCCCAGCCGGCCCTCGCTCCACTCCAGGGTCTGGAGCAGGAGTTCGTCCTTGGAGTGGAAGTAGTAGAGGAGATGGCCGCTGCTCATGCCGACCTCACGGCCGAGCGCGGCCATGGTGAGCTTCTCCAGGCCCCGTCCGGCGATCATCGTCATGGCGGCGGCGAGCACGTCCTCGCGGGGCGGGGCCTGTCTGCGCCCACCGGCCATCTTCGGCTCCTCGAACTACGACCAGAACCAGAACCTCTGGAACTAGATCCTCGGCTGCTGCTGGGTGATGCAGTGGATGCCTCCACCCCCCGCGAAGATCGTACGGGCGTCCACCAGTGTCACCGTCCGCTCGGGGAAGAGGCGGCGGAAGATCCCGGCGGCGATCTCGTCGCGCGGGTCGTCGAAGCCGCACAGCACGACCCCGCCGTTGCAGAGGTAGTGGTTGATGTAGGAGTAGTCGGCCCAGTGGCCGTCGGCCTCCAGGACGGTCGGGGCGGGCACCTCGACGACCTCCAGGGTGCGGCCGCGCGCGTCGGTCTGGGACCGCAGCAGGCCGATGACCTCCTTGCTCACCTCGTGGTCGGGGTGTGCGGGGTCGGGCTGGGAGTGCGCGACCACGACTCCCGGGCGGGCGAAGGCGGCGACGATGTCGACGTGCCCGAGGGTGCCGAAGCCGTACGGGGGGTAGTCGCCGGTGAGGCCGCGGGGCAGCCATATCGCCTTGCGGGTGCCGAGCATCCCGTGGATCTCGGCCTCGACCTCCGCCTTCGTCCAGCCCGGGTTGCGCTCGGGGCCCAGCTGCACCGTCTCGGTCAGCAGGACGGTGCCGTCGCCGTCGACGTGGATGGCGCCGCCCTCGTTGACCAGCTGCGAGGCGTACGTCCGCGCGCCCGCGAGGTCCGAGACATACGCGGCGATCTTCGCGTCGTGCTCCCAGCGGGCCCAGTGCTGGGCGCCCCAGCCGTTGAACGTCCAGTCGACGGCGGCCAGTTCACGTCCGTCGGTGAGGAAGGTGGGGCCGATGTCCCGCATCCAGGCGTCGTCGAGGTCCCGCTCGACGGCGTCGACGCCGGGCCCGAGCAGCGTCCGTGCCGCCGCCGACTGGCCGGGGCCGCACACGACGGTCACCGGTTCGAAGCGGAGGACGGCACGGGCCACCGACGCCCAGGCCATCCGGGCGGCGATGAGGTCGTCGGCGTCGTCGAAGGTGGGGTTGGGGCCCGGCCACGCCATCCAGGTGCGCTCGTGCGGGGTCCACTCGGCGGGCATCCGGAAACCGTCGGAGGCAGCAGTCATCGGTGATCCTCAGAGGAAGTACAGGCGGTTGAGGGAGACGGAGTCGGCGGGCTCCGAGCGGAGCGGCTCGCCGTCGAGGGTGACCAGGCCGGTGCGCTGGTCCACGTCGACCGCTCCGGTACGGGAGTTGCGCCGCAGGTCGGCCGGGCCGATGCCGCGGGTGCCGCGGACGGCGACCCGGCGGCGCCGGGTGGGCATGGTGTCGTGGCCCTGGTCGAGGGCGGCCTGCGCCACGAACGCGACGGAGATGTCGGCGGGGGTGGCGCCGTGCGCCCCGAACTGGGGGCCGAGGACGAGGGGTTCGCAGGTGTCGGTGGCCGCGTTCGGGTCGCCGGTGACACCGAACGCCGGGAAGCCGGCCTTCAGCACCAGCTGCGGCTTGGCCCCGAAGTACTCCGGGCTCCACAGCACGATGTCGGCGAGCTTGCCGACCTCGATCGAGCCGACCTCGTCGGCGAGGCCGTGGGCGATCGCCGGGTTGATCGTCAGCTTGGCCATGTAGCGCAGCACGCGCTCGTTGTCGTGGCCGTCGTCCGGGGCGCCGAGCTCGGCCTTCATCTTGCCGGCCATGGCGAAGGTACGGCGGACGGTCTCCCCGGCCCGGCCCATGCCCTGCGCGTCGGACGAGGTGATGCCGATCGCGCCCAGGTCGTGCAGCACGTCCTCGGCGCCCATGGTCCCGGCGCGGATCCGGTCGCGGGCCATGGCGGCGTCGCCCGGCAGGTCGGTCTTCAGGTCGTGGACGGAGACGATCATCCCGTAGTGCTCGGCGACCGCGTCCCGGCCGAACGGCAGGGTGGGGTTGGTGGAGGAGCCGATGACGTTGGGGACGCCGGCCATCTTCAGGACGTTGGGCACGTGTCCGCCGCCGCAGCCCTCGATGTGGAAGGCGTGGATGGTGCGGCCCTCCAGCACCCGGAGGGTGTCCTCGACCGACAGGCACTCGTTCAGCCCGTCGCTGTGCAGGGCGACCTGGACGTCGTGCTCCTCGGCGACCCGCAGCGCGGTGTCCAGCGCCCGGGTGTGGGCGCCCATGTCCTCGTGCACCTTGAAGCCGGAGGCGCCGCCTTCGGCGAGGGCCTCGACCAGCGGGGCCGCGTGCGAGGACGAACCCCGGCCGAGGAAGCCGATGTTGACCGGCCAGGCGTCGAAGGCGTTGAACGCGTGCTTCAGCGCCCAGGGCGAGTTGACGCCGACGCCCCACACCGGCCCGAACTCCTGCCCGATGATCGTGGTCACGCCGGAGGCCAGCGAGGCCTCCATGATGCGCGGCGACAGCAGGTGGACGTGCGTGTCGACGGCCCCGGCGGTGGCGATGAGCCCCTCGCCGGACACGATCGAGGTGCCGGTGCCGACGACGACGTCCACCCCGTCGAGGGTGTCCGGGTTCCCGGCCCGCCCGATCGAGCAGATCCGCCCCTCGCGGATCCCGATGGAGACCTTCCGGATCCCCAGCACGGCGTCGATCACGACGACGTTGCTGATCACGACGTCGCAGGTCTCCCGGACGGCGGCGGCCTTGAGGTGCAGCCCGTCCCTGGCCGTCTTGCCGAAACCGGCCAGGAACTCGTCGCCGTAGCGCTGGGAGTCGTCCTCGACGCGGATCACGAGCCCCGAGTCGCCGAGGCGGACGCGGTCGCCGGCGCGGGGGCCGTGGGTGGCCGCGTACTCGTGCGGGGTGAGGCGGCGGGCCTCGGCGGGGTGGCCTCCAGGGCGGCTCATCGCTCGACCTCCTGCTCTCGAATGCCCAGGTATCCGCAGGCGGCGGCGCGGCGCAGCGCCTCCTCGCGGGCGCCGGGCGCGTCCAGCGGCCCGTCGACGAGCCCGGCGAAGCCGATGGCGACCCGGCCGCCGCCGATCGGCACGAGACCGACCTCCAGCGACTCCCCAGGCCCGAACCGCACGGACGACCCGGCGGGCACGGCGAGCCGCAGGCCGTAGGCGGCGGCGCGGTCGAAGTCGAGGCGCGGGTTGGCCTCGAAGAAGTGGAAGTGCGAGGTGACGGAGACGGGGACGGTCGCGGTGTTGGTGACGGTCAGCCGTACGACGGCCTCCGGGTCGGCGTGCTCGGGCCCCGGCAGCAGCGCGCCGGGCGCGTCCTCGCCCAGTCCCCCGCCCCCGATCGGGTCGGTGACCACGGCGAGCCGCGACCCGTCGTCGAAGACGGCCTCGACGTGCACCTCGGTGACGATGTCGGCGACGCCGGGCAGCACGTCGGCCGGGCCCAGGACGGAGCGGGCCGCCTCGATCGCCTCGGCGAGCCGCCGGCCGTCCCGGGCGGCCTCGCAGACGGTGTCCGCGATCAGCGCGGTGGCCTCCGGCACGTTGAGCCTGAGGCCCCGGGCGCGGCGGGCACGGGCCAGCTCGGCGGCTCCGAAGAGCAGCAGCCGGTCACGTTCCGTGGGGGTCAGTCGCACGCCCGGCACCTCCTTCGCTTCCTCTTACCTCGCTCGACTTAGAACAACACTCTAAATGCCGGATGACGAGAAGGGAACCATTGACATCGACCTCCAGGTCAACCACATTGAACGTCGCTCTAACTTTTAGGTGGCCGTCGAAGGAGACCAGCCATGCCGATAGAACAGCACGGAGTCGACACGATCCCGGACGGGGAACGCACCAGCGGGCCGAAGGACCTGGTCTCGATCCTGCTGGGCTCCAACCTCTGCCTCGGCGTGATCATCTTCGGCTGGCTGCCGCCGTCCTTCGGGCTCGGCTGGTGGGCGTCGGTGAGCGCGATCGTGGCGGGCACGCTGATCGGCACGGTGTTCACGGCCCCGCTGGCCCTGGTCTCCCTCCGCACGGCGACCAACCTCTCCACCTCCTCGGGCGCCCAGTTCGGGGTGCGCGGGCGGCTGGTCGGCTCCGTGGTGGGCCTGCTGCTGGCCCTCGGCTACACCGCGCTGACCGTGTGGATCGGCGGCGACGTGATGGTGAGCGTGCTGGGACGCCTGTTCGGGCTGCCGGCGGACGGGGTGGCGTACGCCGTGGTCTACACGGTGCTCGCGGCGGCGACGGTGGCGGGCGCGGTCTACGGCTACCGGGTGCTGCTCGCCATGTCCAAGGTCCTCGCCATCGGCATGACGGCCCTGCTGATCCTCGGGATCTTCGCCTACGCCCCGCACTTCACCACCTCCGCGCTGCCGGAGGCGGGCGGCTACCTGCTGGGCGGCTTCTGGCCCACGTGGTGTCTGGCGGCGGTGGCGGCGGGCCTGTCCGGGCCGGTCGCCTTCATCACCCTCCTCGGCGACTACACCCGCTACATCTCCCCGGCCCGCCACACCTCCCGCCGGGTCCTGCACGCGACCTGGCTGGGCCTGATCCTGGGCCTGCTGGTGCCGCAGCTGTTCGGCACGTTCACCGCGTACGCGGCGCGGGCGGCGGCGGACTACGCGGGCCCGCTGGTGTCGGCCTCCCCCACCTGGTACCTGGTCCCGCTCCTGCTCTCCGCCTCGGCCGGCTCGGTCGGCAACGCGGGCCTCATGCTCTACTCCATGGGCCTCGACCTGGACGCGATCCTTCCCCGCGCGTCCCGCGCCCGCGCCACCTACACGGTCGCGATCGTCGCCACGGCCTGCGTCTTCGCCGGCCACTACGCCTGGAACGCCCAGTCCGCGATGACCTCCTTCGTCCTCCTGCTCACCGCCATCGGCACCCCGTGGGCGGTCATCACCCTGATCGGCTTCGCCCGCTGCCGGGGCGTGTACGACGCGGACGCACTGCAGGTCTTCAACCGCCGCTCGCGGGGCGGGATCTACTGGTACCGGTCCGGCTGGAACATCCGCGCCACGGTGTCCTGGGCCCTGGGCGCGGGCGTCGGCCTCCTGGCGGTGTCGCTGCCGTCGTACGAGGGCCCGCTGCTGTCACTGACGGGCGGGGTGGACTGCAGCTTCCTGCTGTCGGGGACGGTCGGTGGGCTGGTGTACCTGCTTCTCACGTGGAATCGGGCAGACACAGCCCACCCGATGTCCGAGAACGGCGCTCAGCCACATCTCAGCCGGTCCGCGGTCTGAAGACGGTCAGCCACCTTTCAGCCGGTCCGGCGTCCGAGGACGAGGCCGTTCAGGCCGAAGGGGGGTCTGGGGGCGCAGCCCCCAGAAGGCGGGCCACCCCACCACGCCGCACCCGACAACGTTCGGCGCCCGTCACCCCGGCTCCAGCCCCGGCAGGAACCGGCTCGCCCCGAACGCCGGCTTGAGGTCCGTGAACCACGTCGCCCCCTCGTCGTACGCGGCGAAGAACGGCCGGTCGACCAGGTCCGGGTCGCGGGCCTGGATGAGGTGGAGGACGAAGACCCGCTCACCGGCCACCTCGGCGACGCCGTCCACGCAGACCTTGCCCGGCATCGCCGACATGACGGGCCCGCGGACCGTACGGGCGAGGCCCGACACGCGGGCGTAGGCGTCGCGGAAGATGGCGTGGCCGCGGGCCAGCGGGACGCCGAAGTAGCCCTGAGGGCCGGTGTCCCGCTCCACGAACTGGTAGTACGGCACCGCCCCCAGCGTGGTCGTCTCCTCCCACAGTTCGGCCCAGGCGTCCGCGCTGTCGTTGATCCCGGCGACCAGCGGGCCCTGGCAGCGGATCACGGCCCCGGTGCCCCGGATGCGCCGCATCGCCTCCCGTACGACGGGCGGGCGCAGCTCCTGCGGATGCGTGAAGTGGGCCATGAGGGCCAGGTGCCGGCCGCTCGCCACCACCTCCTCGAAGAGCCGCAGCAGGTCGTCGGCGTCGCGGTCGGTGGTGAAGCGGTACGGCCAGAAGGCGAGGGACTTGGTGCCGATGCGGATCGAGCGGACGGTGTCGATCCGCAGCAACGGCTCGACGTACCGGCGCAGTACGTCCGTGCTCATCACCAGGGGGTCGCCGCCCGTGACCAGGATGCTGGCGACCTCGGGGTGGGCCCGCAGATAGGAGCTGGTGGCCGCGATGTCGTCGGTCGCGATGCGCAGGTCGGCCTCGCCGACGAACTGCGGCCAGCGGAAGCAGTAGGTGCAGTAGGCGTGGCAGGTCTGGCCCTGGCGCGGGAAGACCAGCACCGTCTCCGGGTACTTGTGCTGCAGGCCGGTCAGCCGCTGCCCCTCGTGCACGGGGACGTTGGCGTCGAGCTGGCCGGAGGGGTGCGGGTTGAGCCGCATCCGGATCTCGTGCGCGGCGCGCTGGATCTCGGCGCGCGGCGCGTCCCGGCCCAGCAGGTCGGCCATCCGGCGGACGTCGGGTGCGGGCAGCATGCCGGACTGCGGGAAGGTCAGCCGGAAGACCGGGTCCTCGGGCACGGCCGTCCAGTCGATCAGCTCGTCGACGACGTACGCGTTCGTACGGAACGGCAGGACCGAGGAGACCGCCCGCAGCGCCAGCCGCTGATCGTCCGTCAGGGAGACACGCCGGAGCAGACCGTCCAGGTCACGGGGCGTGAAGGCGCGGAAACGGGGGTGGTGCGCTGAGCTCATCTGTGGCGGGGCCCTCTGTTCATTCCGTGACCAGGACCGTGGACGGCCGCAACTCCACGAAGGCGGCCGCCTGCGCATCGTACTTCTCCCCGAAGTGCTGGATGAGCCGCCGATGCAGCTCGCTCTCGTCGTCCACGACGATGACGTCGTGCGCGCCGGACCCGCTCAGCGCGTCGCTGTAGGCGCTGAGTTGGTCGAGCCGGTGGCGGGCCAGGTAGGTGACGAGGTCGGGCGCGGCGACGTACAGGCCGTCGTCGAGGAAGACGAAGTGGCAGACGAACTCGCGTCGCCCGTCCGTGGCGTCGACGAGGGTGACGGGCAGGCGGGTGAACCGTTCCATCGGCTTGCCCTGCTGCCACAGTTCGTCGAAGCGCTGCTCCACGAAGGTGCCCAGCGGGGAGCGGACGGCGACCTCCAGCTGGACGCCCTCGCCGGAGAGCCGGCCCACGGTCAGGAAGGAGACCAGGCAGCGCTCGTCCCAGCGGTAGAGGGTGACGCCGGGGGAGGTGGAGCACAGCCGTACCTCCAGGAGCTGCCGGGAGGCGGCGTCCAGGCGGCGGGCGAACCCGTCCAGGGTGCGCAGGTTGCGCATGATGTCGCGGCGGATGTCGGCGCTCTGCTCGCCCAGTTCGCGGCCGCGCAGGATGACGGCGAGGGAGTCGGGGTCCAGGAGCAGGATCTGCACCCGGGCGCCGCTCGCGGTGGCGGACCTGACGCCCCGGAACAGGCGCTCGGAGAACTGCGGGCCGAACAGGTTGGAGAAGGTGTCCAGGACCTTCACGTTGGACGTCGAGCCGTACACCTGGGCGGCGAACCACTCGTAGTCCAGCCGGGTGTGTTCGCGGACCCGGCCCTCCTGGGCCCGGGATATCAGCGGGCCGATGACGAACACGGTGACGACCACGCCGACGATGTCGGTGCCGAGGTTGAGGGCGAGGTTCTGCCCGTAGTTGTCCATCGTCGAGGCCCGCCACAGGAGCAGGCCCGCGACGGCGGTGAGCAGGGCGAGCACGGTGAGGCTCTGCGGGCGGCGCGGCGTGCGTAACGTGCGCATCAGCCAGCGCAGCCGAGGCATCGGCGACCGTCCGCTCACGCGTGCTCCCTCCCCCGTGTGGACTCAGGAGATACCCGTACGGGGGAGGTGATACGCGTCGAACGGACAACCGAAGATCGATCAGCCGAGCTGGTGCATCCAGCCGTGCTTGTCCTCGGCCGTGCCGCGCTGGATGTCGAGGAGCGCCTCGCGGAGCCTGAGGGTGACCTCGCCGGGCTCGCCGCCGGACTGCTGCCACTCGGCGTTCGCGCGCTTGACCGTGCCGACCGGGGTGATCACGGCGGCGGTGCCGCAGGCGAAGACCTCGGTGAGGGTGCCGTTCTCGGAGTCGCGCTGCCACTGCTCGATGGAGACCCGGGCCTCCTCGGACTCGTAGCCGAGGTCGCGGGCGACGGTGAGGAGGGAGTCGCGGGTGACGCCTTCGAGGATCGAACCGGTGAGGGTCGGGGTGACGATCTTGTCCCCGTACACGAAGTACAGGTTCATGCCGCCGAGCTCCTCGACCCACTTGTGCTCGACCGCGTCGAGGTAGCAGACCTGGTCGCAGCCCTGGGCCGCCGCCTCGGCCTGGGCGAGCAGGGAGGCCGCGTAGTTGCCGCCGGTCTTGGCGTCGCCCATGCCGCCGGGGACGGCGCGGACGCGGTCCTCGGAGGCCCAGATGGAGACCGGCTTCACGCCGCCGGGGAAGTAGGCGCCGGCCGGGGAGGCGATGACCAGGAAGAGGTACTCGTTGGCCGGCTTGACGCCCAGGCCGACCTCGGTGGCGATCATGAAGGGGCGCAGGTAGAGGGATTCCTCGCCACCGTGCGCCGGGACCCACGCCTTGTCCTGCTGGACGAGCAGGTCACAGGCCTCGATGAAGGTCTCCACCGGCAGCTCGGGCATGGCGAGGCGGCGGGCGGAACGCTGGAAGCGCTTGGCGTTCTGGTCGGGGCGGAAGGTGGCCACCGAGCCGTCGGGGCGGCGGTAGGCCTTCAGGCCCTCGAAGATCTCCTGGGCGTAGTGCAGGACGTTGGTGGCCGGGTCGAGGGGGATCGGCGCGTACGGAACGAGCTGGCCGTCGTGCCAGCCGCGGCCCTCGGTCCACTTGATCGTCACCATGTGGTCGGTGAAGTGGCGGCCGAATCCGGGGCTGGCCAGGATCGCCTCGCGCTCGGCGGCGGCGAGCGGGTGTGCGGACGGCTTGAGCTCGATCGTGGGCGTCGTCATGGGTAGGTGTCCTTCACCGGTTGTAGTGATGAGGCCGCGCTCACACCCGTACGGCCGGTGTCCGGTAGCAGGGCGAGTGCCCTGTCGTAGGACGTCCGAGCATTCCCTCATGGCGCGGCTCCGCGTTCGATTATCGCGCGGGGGCCGGGGTGGAAGGAATCGGGGTGAATGCGGACCCGGGGTTGATGGTGGCACCCGGCGGCAGGCATGGGGAAGCCGCCGAGCGCTTGTGCGACCCGGCGGCTTCGAAGATCTGCGAAGAGGCTCGGCGGGTCAGCCGGCTACTCGTACGGCGAGCGCGTCGCCGATCTCCGAGGTGGAGCGGGCGGGCTTGCCCTGGCGTTCGGTGAGGTCGGCGGTGACGGCCTCGTCGATGCGGGCGGCCTCGGCCTCGTAGCCGAGGTGACGGAGCAGGAGGGCGACGGACAGGACCGTGGCGGTGGGGTCGGCCTTGCCCTGGCCGGCGATGTCGGGCGCGGAGCCGTGGACCGGCTCGAACATGGACGGGAACTCACCACTCGGGTTGATGTTCCCGCTCGCCGCGACGCCGATGCCGCCGGAGACGGCCGCGGCGAGGTCGGTGATGATGTCGCCGAAGAGGTTGTCGGTGACGATGACGTCGAAGCGGCCGGGGTCGGTGACGAGGTAGATCGTCGCCGCGTCGACGTGGATGTAGTCCGTCGCGACCTCGGGGAAGTCCGCGGCCACCTTGTTGAAGATGTTCGTCCACAGGTGCCCGGCGAAGGTCAGCACGTTGTTCTTGTGGACCAGCGTGAGCTTCTTGCGCGGGCGGGCCTGGGCGCGGGCGAAGGCGTCCCGGACGACGCGCTCGACACCGAAGGCCGTGTTGACGGACACCTCGGTGGCGACCTCGTGCTCGGTGCCCTTGCGGATGGTGCCGCCGTTGCCGGTGTACGGGCCCTCGGTGCCCTCGCGGACCACGACGAAGTCGATCTGCGGCTCGCCGGCCAGCGGGGTGGCGACACCCGGGAGGAGCTTCGACGGACGCAGGTTGACGTGGTGGTCGAAGGCGAAGCGGAGCTTCAGCAGGAAGCCGCGCTCCAGCACGCCGGAGGGCACGCTCGGGTCGCCGATGGCGCCCAGCAGGATGGCGTCGTGCTGCTTCAGCGCGTCGAGGTCGGCGTCGGTGAGGGTCTCACCGGTGGCGTGGTAACGCTTGGCGCCGAAGTCGTACTCCTTGGTCTCCAGCTTCACGTCCCCGGGGAGGACGGCGGAGAGGACCTTGAGGCCTTCGGCCACGACTTCCTGCCCGATGCCGTCACCGGGGATCACTGCGAGATCGATGCTGCGAGACATGTCGGCACCCTACTCCGCGTCCCATGGGATGACACACACCGTCCGGCATACGGACACGGCGGGTCGTCCCGTCGACTGCCGTTCACCCGTACGTGTGGCCGGTGTTGGCCTGTGCTGGGCACGTTTCCGGCATGGACATCCCCGACTTCGGCATCCCGCCGCGGCTCGCCGCCCGGATGAGCATGGCGGAGCAGTACGAGTATCTGCGGGCCCGGCTGGTGAGCCGCCGCACACTGGTGACGGCGGGCGCGATCGCGGGCGGCGCGTTGGCGGCCGGGTGCGCGAAGACGGCGAAGTCGGCGAGCCCGGCTCCGGCGACCTCCGCGGTCCGGGGCGCGGCGGTCGTGCCGTTCGGCCGCCACCTCGCCTTCGGCGCCGACCCGCGGACGCAGCTGCGGATCTCCTGGCAGGTGCCGTTCGCGGTGAAGAAGCCGTTCGTGCGGATCGGGACGCGCCCGGACCGGCTGGGCACGCGCGTCGCCGCCGAGATCCGGCACCTGCACACGCCCGGCGTGCCGGGGGTGCGCCCGGTGGTCGAGCAGTACTACGTCCACGCGGCCCTGACCGGCCTCACACCCGGCACCACCTACTACTACGGCGTCGGCCACGACGGCTGGGACCCGGCCGCCCCCGACCACCGCGCCACCATCACCCCGTTCCGCACCGCGCCCGCGAGCCCGGAGCGGTTCGTGTTCACGGCCTTCGGCGACCAGGGCGTGAGCCAGGCCGGCAAGGCCAGTGACAACGCGCTGCTGAAGCAGAACCCCGCCTTCCACCTGCACGCGGGCGACATCTGCTACGCGGACGGCAACGGCGCCGGGAAGACCTCGGACGGGTACGACGCCCGGGAGTGGGACCGGTTCCTGAAGCAGAACGACCCGGTGGCGCGGTCGGTCCCGTGGATGGTGACGACCGGCAACCACGACATGGAGGCCTGGTACTCCCCCGACGGCTACGGCGGCCAGTACGCCCGCTTCGCCCTCCCGGACAACGGCTTCGACCCGCACGGGTCACCGGGCGTCTACGCGTTCACCTACGGCAACGTCGGCTTCGTGGCGCTGGACGCGAACGACGTGTCGTACGAGATCCCCGCCAACCTCGGCTACAGCGGCGGCCGGCAGACGAAGTGGCTGGAGAAGAAGCTGAAGGAGCTGCGGGCGGCGAAGGGCGTGGACTTCGTGGTCGTCTTCTTCCACCACTGCGCGTACTCGACGTCCTCGCACGCCTCCGACGGCGGGATCCGGGCGGCCTGGCTGCCGCTGTTCACCAAGTACCAGGTGGACCTGGTGATCAACGGGCACAACCACGTCTACGAGCGCACGGACGCGGTGAAGGGCGGCGGGGTCGGCCGCGCGGTCCCGGTCGGCGGCTCGACCGACCCGACGCGGGACGGGATCGTGTACGTCACGGCGGGCGGCGGCGGGCGGGGCCTGTACGGGTTCCCCTCGGGGGTCAGGGACAGCTACGAGGGGCACGTCACCCGGCACGACGCGGTGCACAGCTTCCACTGGACCAAGGGGCAGCACAACGTCGCGGAGACGGTGGAGTGGTCGCGGGTGCGGTACACCGGCTTCTCCTTCCTCAAGGTCGAGGCGGAGGCGGGTACGGCACCGAGGCTGAAGGTGTCGGCGCTGGCGCAGAGCGGTGCGCGGATCGACCACTTCGAGGTACGCCGGGGCGGGTGATGCCCGGAGTACGGCGCGGCTGTCCCGGCCGCGCCGTACCCCGTGCGGGTGCGGCTCCCGTTGAGGGGTTGTTACACGTGTTACCGACGGTGCGTCAACGGCTCGTCAACGGCTCAGTGGCCGGTCTCGCCGCCGTTGTCGCGGCGGTCGAGGGCGCGCTGGAGAGCGGCGGCGGCGTTCTTGCGGTCCGAGTCGCTCGTGCGGGACACGTGGCGGACTCGGCGGCGGACGGTCGTCTCGGCCATGGGAATCGACTCCTTCGACATACGTGGAGTACGGCAAGGGGGGATACGAGACGCCGGAAGGGGCGGGGAGCGGTGCCGCAGGGGTTGCCTGCACGGGGCCCGGCTCACGACCGCCATTCGCTTGATCGAGCGAGACGTTCGGCTCCTACAAAAATAAGCGAGCGGCCCGCTTCTGTCTGCACAATTACTCGGACTTCCTACTATCTGAGACGGCAGAGTCGGTCACCCGCCTGTGAGCTGGGGTTTTGACGGTTGGGGCGGTTGGGGCGAACGGGTTACATGACGTCTCCGTCGCGCCAGTCGAAGATCAGCTCGTGGGCGGGGTCGAGGGCACCGGCGAGGGCGGGCCACACGAACACGTCCCCCTCCTCCGCCGCGAGCCGCACGATCCCCCGGTCCGGGGACAGGGCGCAGATCCTGCCGGGCCAGCACTGCCAGCCCCGGACCGTGTACAGCCGGGCGCCGTCGTCGCTCGCGCCGAGCGCGCCGAGGTCGTACGCCCGCTCGACGATCCGTTCCAGCGCCGCCATCACCTGCCCGCCGTACCCCCGGCGGCGGGCGTCGGGCCGTACGCCCACCGCCTCGACGTAGCCGACGCGCAGCCAGCGGCCCCGGTGCCGGGCGCGGCGCATGACGACCGAGCCGTGGGCGGCGAGCCCTGCCTCGTCGTGGACGAGGGCGTGCAGGCCGCCCAGCCCGTGTTCCCAGTCGCTGTCGGCGAAGTCCCCGCCGAACGCCTCGTGGAGGAGGCCGCGGGCGGCACGCAGGTCGGCGGGGTCGAGGTCGGCGGTGTGGGCGATGCGGAGAGGCATGGCCCAAGTGTCGTACGGAACTACCAGGCGACGGGGCCGTTACGGTCGATGAACCGGCCCGTTCCCGCGTCGGAGGGCTCGGTGGCGAGACGGACGATCGCGTCGGTGCCCTCGGTGACGGTCTGCGGGCCGCTGTGGGCGTTGAGGTCGGTCGCCGTGTAGCCGGGGTCGACGGCGTTGACGCGGATGTCCTTGAACGCCTTGGCGTACTGGGTGGTGAGCATGACGAGGGCCGCCTTGGAGGAGTTGTAGAGCGGCGCCACGACGGTGGACTCGATACGGGCGGGGTCGTGGGTGACGGCGATCGACCCCAGTCCGCTGCTGACGTTGACGACGACGGGGTCCGCCGACCGGCGCAACAGGGGCAGGAACGCGGTGGTCGTGCGGATGACGCCGAAGAGGTTGACGTCGAAGACGGCGAGGGCGTCGGCGATGGTGGGCTCGCCCGGGTCGCCGAGCGGGCCGGCGATTCCGGCGTTGTTGATCAGTACGTCGATCCTGCCCTCGTGCGCGGTGACGTCGGCGGCCGCGGCGGCGACGGAGGCGTCGTCGGTGACGTCGATCCGTACGAACCGCGCGCCCAGCGCATCGGCGGCCGCGGCGCCCCGCTCCGGGTCGCGGGCGCCGACGATCACGGTGTGGCCCAGCCCGACGAGGCGGCGGGCGGTCTCGCGGCCGAGCCCCTTGTTGGCTCCGGTGATGAAGGTGATGGTCATGGCCCGATCGTCCGCCCGGCGCAGGGCCGCTGCCAGGGACGCTCCGACCGTAGGAACGGCAGTACCAGGTCCACCGGGTTGGGGCAGGATGGAGGCCATGGCGAGGAAAGAGGAAGCCGGTCTGGGCCCGACGATCCGTGCCTGGCGGGAGCGGCTGTCGCCGACGTCCGTCGGCGTGCCGGAGACCGGCCGCGCCCGCCGTGCGACCGGGCTGCGCCGCGAGGAACTCGCCGAGCTGGCCGGGGTGTCGGTGGACTACGTCGTACGTCTGGAGCAGGGCCGGGCCACGGCGCCGTCCGGGCAGGTGGTCGCCGCCCTGTCCCGCGCCCTGCGGCTGACCGCCGGCGAGCGCGAGCACCTCTACCGCATGGCGGGCCTGGTCGCCCCGGGCGGCGGTCCGATCCCCGACGACCTCCCGCCGAGTGTGTGCCGCGTGCTCAACCGGCTCGGGGACGTCGCGGTCGCCGCGTTCACCGCACACTGGCAGATGCTCTGCTGGAACACCCGCTGGGCCGCGCTCCTCGGTGATCCGTCGGCCACATCGCCTCAGCTGCGCAACTTCGCCCGTGAGCGGTTCCCGGTCGGCGCCACGGGCGCCCGCGTCACGTGGTGGCCGGTGCACGTCGACGACGTGGACGGCTCGGACCTCGCCGTCGTCTCCGACCTGCGCCGTGCGACCGGCCGCTTCCCGCAGGACGCCGACCTGGCGGAGCTGATCCGCGAACTGTCCGAGGGCAACGAGCGGTTCGCCCGGATGTGGGCGAGCGGCACGGTGGCGGCCCACCGCGAGGACCGCAAGACGGTCGAACATCCGCGGGTGGGGCCGGTGGAGGTGGACTGCGACGTGCTGACGGACGGCGACTCGGAGCTGAAGATCGTGATCCTGTCGGCGGCGCCGGACACCGAGGCGGGGGCCAGGTTCCGGGACGCGATGACCTCGGCGGAGTGAGCCCTCATGGGAACGGGCCGGGAAGCCTGCTCGTGGGTCAGGCTTCCCGGCCCGTGCTCGGGGGGGCTGAGGGTCAGCCCATGTGCGGGTACGCGTAGTCGGTCGGTGCGACCAGCGTCTCCTTGATCGCGCGGGTCAGCGTCCAGCGCAGCAGGTTCTGCGGGGCGCCGGCCTTGTCGTTGGTGCCGGAGGCGCGGCCGCCGCCGAAGGGCTGCTGGCCGACGACGGCGCCGGTCGACTTGTCGTTGATGTAGAAGTTGCCGGCCGCGTAGCGCAGCTTCTCCATCGTGTACGCCGCCGCCGCGCGGTCGTTGGAGATGACCGAGCCGGTGAGCGCGTAGTCCGACACCGACTCCATCTGGGTCAGCATCTCGTCGTACGTGTCGTCCTCGTAGACGTGCACGGCGAGGAACGGGCCGAAGTACTCGGTGCGGAAGACCTCGTTCTCCGGGTCGCTGCACACGACGACCGTCGGGCGGACGAAGTAGCCGACCGAGTCGTCGTAGGAGCCGCCCGCGACGATCTCGCAGGACGGGTCGGTCTTCGCGCGGTCGATCGCGGCCTTGTTCTTGGCGAAGGCACGGTCGTCGATGACGGCGCCGACGAAGTTCGACAGGTCGGTGACGTCGCCCATGGTCAGGTAGTCGACCTCGGCGGCGAACTCCTCGCGGAAGCCGTCGTTCCAGATGGATGCCGGGATGTAGGCGCGGGAGGTCGCCGAGCACTTCTGGCCCTGGTACTCGAAGGCACCGCGGGTGAGCGCCGTCTTGAGGACGGCCCGGTCGGCGCTCGGGTGGGCGACGAGGAAGTCCTTGCCGCCGGTCTCGCCGACCAGACGCGGGTACGAGCGGTACTTCTCGATGTTGTTGCCGACCGTCTTCCACAGGTACTGGAAGGTCTTGGTGGAGCCGGTGAAGTGGATGCCGGCCAGGTCCCGGTGGACCAGGGCGACCTTGGACACCTCGATGCCGTCGCCGGTGACGAGGTTGATGACGCCCTTGGGCAGACCGGCCTCCTCCAGCAGCCGCATGAGCAGCACGGCGGCGTGGGTCTGGGTGGGGGACGGCTTCCACACGACCACGTTGCCCATGAGAGCCGGCGCGGTCGGCAGGTTGCCCGCGATCGCGCTGAAGTTGAACGGCGTGATCGCGTAGACGAAGCCCTCCAGCGGGCGGTGGTCGAGGCGGTTCCAGACGCCCGGGGAGTTGGCCGGGGGCTGCTCGGCCAGGATCTGGCGGGCGTAGTGGACGTTGAACCGCCAGAAGTCGACCAGCTCGCAGGGCGAGTCGATCTCGGCCTGCTGGGCGGTCTTGGACTGCCCCAGCATGGTCGAGGCGGCGATCGTCTCGCGCCAGGGGCCGGCGAGTAGTTCGGCGGCGCGCAGGATGATCGCGGCACGGTCGTCGAAGGACATCGCGCGCCAGGCGGGCGCGGCCGCGAGGGCGGCGTCGATGGCGTCCTGGGCGTCCTGCCGGGTGGCGTGCCGGCCGGTGCCGATGACGGCCTTGTGGTGGTGCGGCTGCACGACCTGGAAGGGCTCGCCGCCGCCGAGCCGCTGCTCGCCGCCGATGGTCATCGACAGCTCGATCGGGTTCTCGGCGAGCTCCTTGAGCTTCGCCTCCAGGCGGGTGCGCTCGGCGGAGCCGGGGGCGTAGCCGTGCACCGGCTCGTTGACGGGGGTGGGGACCTGGGTCACAGCGTCCATGGGATCCGTAACTCCTTGTACGTGAGCGGGTGTCGGGGCTTGTCGCGGCTTGGTGGGGCTCAGCCCTTGCTGACCATCGAGCGGAGGAAGAAGCGCAGGTTGGCCGGCTTCTCCGCGAGCCTGCGCATGAAGTAGCCGTACCAGTCCGTGCCGTACGCGGTGTAGACACGCATCCGGTGGCCCTCGGCGGCCAGCCGCAGGTGCTCGTCGCTGCGGATGCCGTACAGCATCTGGAACTCGTACTCGTCGGGCTTGCGGCCGGCGCGCCGGGCGAGTTCCTGGGCGATGGAGATCAGGCGCGGATCGTGGGAGCCGACCATCGGGTACCCCTCGCCGTCCATCAGAGTCCGCAGGATCCGGACGTACGCCTTGTCGATCTCGTGCTTCTGCTGGTAGGCGACCTCGGCGGGCTCCTTGTAGGCGCCCTTGACCAGGCGGACGCGGCTGCCGGAGTCGGCGAGGCGGCGGGCGTCGGCCTCGGTGCGGAAGAGGTAGGCCTGGATGACGCAGCCGGTCTGCGGGAAGTCCCGGCGCAGTTCCTCGTGGATGGCGAACATCGAGTCGAGGGTGGTGTGGTCCTCGGCGTCGAGGGTGACGGTCGTGCCGATGGCGGCGGCGGCCTCGACGACCGGGCGGATGTTGGCGAGGGCCAGTTCATGGCCCCCGGCGAGGGACTGGCCGAACATCGACAGCTTGACCGACATCTCGACGCGCTCGCCGAGGCCCAGCAGGCGCAGCCGGTCGATCAGCGCGAGGTAGGCGTCCCGGGCGGCGCCGGCCTGCTCGGGGGTGGTGATGTCCTCGCCGACGACGTCCATCGTCAGCTCCAGGCCGCGGCCCGTGAGCTCCTCGATGATCGGGACGATGTCTGCGACCGACTCACCGGGGATGAAGCGGTCGACGACCTGCTTCGTCACCGGGGCCGCCGAGATCAGACGTCGCATCCGGTCGCTGCGCGACGCGGCGAGAATCACGGGACCCAGCACGGGGCACCTCCACAACACATGCCAGACAGGCCGCGATCCGACGATTTGGATACGGCACGGGGAACCACCGTGAAAGTTAAGGATCCCTCCGATCGTGGGCCATCGACAGCTGTCACGCATCCGTGCCGCGGATCTCAGACAGATGTATGAAGGCGGTCGGGAATTGCGGGAGAATGCCCGGGTGACGTCGGAATTCAAGGGTGACTACCAGGAGCTGGTCGACGAGATCTCGGAGCTGCTGGGCGTCCCGGCGACCCTGGAGAGCCGCGACTTCGAGCTGATCGCCTTCGGGGCGTACGACAGTGAGGGCGACCTCGATCCGTCGGCGCTGGACCCGGTCCGCACCCGCTCGATCCTGACCCGGCGTTCGACGGCGACGGTCCGTACCTGGTTCGAGGGGTTCGGCATCACCCGGGCGACCGGACCGGTCCGGATCCCGCCGACCCCGGAGGCCGGGGTGTACCGGGGGCGGATCTGCCTTCCGGTACGCCATCGGGGTGTCGTCCTCGGCTACGTGTGGCTGCTCGACTCCGATCCGGGTCCGACGGACGCCCAGCTGGCCGCCGCCATGGGGGTGGCGGGGCGGATCGGCGCGCTGCTCGCGGACGAGGCGCAGGCGGGGGCGGGCCTCGGCCGGGAGCTGCGGGCGGTGCTGGTCGCGGAGGGCGGCTGGCAGCGGGACATGGCGGTGGCCGAGCTCCGCACGGCCCTGGGCGCCCGCGCGGACGCCCCGCACACCCTGGTCTGTGTCGCCCCCTGGCCGTCCGCCGACCCGGACGACGCCCCGTCCCCGCGCACGGTCCCGCACGCCACCGCGC
This sequence comes from Streptomyces sp. NPDC001980, assembly GCF_040296885.1. Lineage (NCBI taxonomy): Bacteria > Bacillati > Actinomycetota > Actinomycetes > Kitasatosporales > Streptomycetaceae > Streptomyces > Streptomyces sp. NPDC001980. The sequence goes on from NZ_JBEOYD010000007.1 coordinate 247,674, forward strand.
TGTGCGCCCTGCCGTGGGGGGCGACGGGCCACAGCCTCGCGGTACTGGTCCGGCTGCGCAGCACGGACACGGCCACGCCCGCCCTGACGGCCGCCGCGCGGCTGCTCAAGGAGGCGGAGGAGGCCCGGTCGGCGGCGGCACGCGGCGCCGGGGCGCGGACGGCGGCGGCCGTCGCCGCGGGGTTCGCGGGGCCGGTCCCGGTGGCGCAGGGCTGCGCCACCGGGGTGGGCGGGGCCCGGACCGGGCTGGCCGAGCTGGGCGCGGTCTGGCAGGAGGCCGCGGCGGCCGCCCGGGCCGCGCTGGCGGAGCCGCGGTTCGGGCCGGTCGCACAGTGGGCGGACATCGGCCCGTACCGCCTGCTGACCGCGCTGCCGCCGCAGGCCCCGCCGGACCCGGCCGTGGCCCCGCTCCTCACCCCGGCCCACCACGAACTGGCCCGCACCACCGAGGCCTACCTCGACCACGCGGGCCAGGCGGGCCGCACGGCCACCGCGCTCGGCATCCACCGGCAGACCCTGTACTACCGCCTGTCCCGCGTCGAACAGCTCACCGGCCTCGACCTGGACGACGGCGAGGACCGCCTGCTGCTGCACATGGCACTGAAGGGGGCCCGGCTTGCCTGAGGCGCCTTCAGCACCCGGTGCGGATGCCGGTCGGCGTATGCTCCGCGTGTTCACATCAAGGATGTCGGCGGGGGCGGACATGGGTGATTCTGGTCCGGACATACGGCAGGACGAGGCGGCCGAACCGCCGTCGACGGCGGAGCAGACCAGGGCGCGCGGACAGCTCCGGCCGGGCCGCCGGGCGGCCGCGCTGGGGATCGGGGCCCTCGCCCTCGCGGGGTGCGCCTCCGGAGCCGTCTGGCTCTTCCGGGACGACCTGCCCCACCCGCTCGGCGACGAACGGGCCTGCGCCGGAAGCGAGCAGCGGCTGCCGGCCCGGATCCTCGTCCACGGCACGCCGATCCCCTCCGACGCCTCCGACGTCCACTACTTCACCCGGAACGGCAGGGCCGTCCTGTCCTTCCGCAGCGGCCTGCTCCCGGACTTCCTGCGCGGCGCCGGCATCGTGCGGTCGGGCGCCGGCCTGTTCGACAAGCGCCACGGCGGGGTCGGCGTGGCCGGCGAGCCGTACAAGCTTCCGGACGGCCTGTGCGGGCCCGCCCTGCAGAGCCCCGTCTGGTACTACGACTCCGTCGACGGCGTCCGGGTCACCGTCGAGCGCTCACCGCTGTACGACGACGCGCTCCGGTTCCCGGCCCGCACCGTGGTGACGTACCCGCTCGGCTGATCCGGCGCCCCGGCACCGCACGGCGGCCGCCGTCTGCGCCGCGTCAGCTCCGGGTCGCGGCCTCGACGATCTGGCGCAGCCCCTCGGCGAGCGCGTCACCGTCGGGCGCGGTCTTCGGGTCGAAGGTCCACTGCGAGATGAGGCCGGACATCAGGGTCATGTAGAAGCGGCCGAGGGTGTCGGCGGTCTCGTCGGAGACCTCCTCCTCCGGCACGCCCATCAGCAGCGAGGTCAGCCCCCGGCCGCCCTCGCGCTGGGCGCGCGCCAACTGGTCGCGCACGTCCGGCATCTGATCGCCCATCGTCACGATCTCCACGCTGAGCCGCCACATGGAGCCGGGCCCGCGCATGCTGTCGACGATGTTCGACCACACCTCCCGGAACCGGTCGAGGGAGCCGGGCGCTCCGGTCAGCCCCCCGTCGCCGCCCTCGAAGGACATCTCCTCCACCAGTGCGATGTAGGCCTGGGCGAGCAGTGCGCCCTTGGAGCCGTAGTGGTAGCCGATCGAGGCGAGGTTGGTCCCCGACTCCCGGACGATGTCGCGCGCCGTCGTCCGCGCGAACCCCTTCTCCAGCAGGCAGCGCTTGGCGCCTTCCAGCAGATCCTCACGGTGTCCCATGCCGAGCACCCTACCCGGAATCCATACACCCGTCCTAGACGCATGAATTATACAAGCGTCCTAGACAAGCGTTTAATACGCTCGTACATTCCTTGGCATGACGAACCCGACGAGCACGACGACCGCACCACCGACCACCAACTCCCTGGCCGGGCGCCGTGAATGGACCGCGCTCGGTGTGCTGATGCTTCCGCTCCTGCTGGTCTCGATGGACGTCTCGGTCCTCTACTTCGCCCTCCCGGCGATCGGCGCGGACCTGGCGCCGAGCGGCACCCAGCAGCTGTGGATCCTCGACATCTACGGCTTCGTCCTGGCCGGTCTGCTGATGACGATGGGCGCGCTGGGCGACCGCATCGGCCGCCGCCGCCTGCTGCTGTTCGGCGCCGCGGCCTTCGGCGGCGCCTCGCTGCTCGCCGCGTACGCGGACAGCGCCGGGACCCTGATCGCCGCCCGCGCGGTCCTCGGCCTCGGCGGCGCGACCCTGATGCCGTCGACGATGGCCCTGCTGCGCACGATGTTCACCGACCCGGGCCAGCGCGCGAAGGCGATCGGCCTGTGGTCCGGGGTGATGACCGGCGGGATCGCGCTCGGCTCGGTGATGAGCGGGATCCTCGTCGAGCACTTCTGGTGGGGCTCGGTCTTCCTGGTCAACCTTCCGGCGATGGCCCTGCTCCTGCTCATCGGCCCGTTCCTGCTCCCGGAGTCCCGGAACCCCTCCCCCGGCCGCTTCGACTGGCTGAGCGTCCCGCTCTCAACGGCCGCCGTGCTCCCCGTGATCTACGGCGTCAAGGAGATCCCCTCCGAGGGCTGGCACCCGCTGTACGTCGTCTCGGTCACCGTCGGCCTGCTCTTCGCCGCCCTCTTCGTCCATCGCCAGCGCACCACCGGTTCCCCGCTGATCCCGCCGGCCCTGCTGAAGGGCCGGGGCTTCACCCCGGCGCTGGTCCTGAACCTGGTCGCCTCGCTCGCCATGATGGGCTCGGCGATCTTCACCACGCAGTACCTGCAGTCGGTCCTCGGGATGAGCCCGCTCGCGGCGGCGCTGTGGAGTCTGCTGCCCTCGGTGTTCATCGGGGCCGCGGGGCCGCTCACGGCACAGCTGGTGCAGCGGGGCGCCGACCGGGGGTACGTCGTCGCCGGCGGCTTCGCGGCCATGGCGGCCGGGTTCGTGCTGCTCGCCCTGATCGGCACCGACTCGCTGTGGCTGGTGCTGGCCGGGGCCGGCGTCCTCGCCTGCGGGATGGTCGCGATCGTCTCCCAGCTGACCGACCTCGCGATGACCGGGGCGCCGGTGGAACGGGCGGGGACGGCGTCCTCGCTCCTTGAGACGGCCGCGGAGTTCGGCGGTGCGCTCGGCATGGCCGTGCTGGGCTCGATCGGCACGGCGGTCTACCGCCACGAGATGCCGGCCACGGCTCCGGCCGGGGCCCGCGAGACCCTGGGCGGCGCGCTGGCCACGGCGAGCCGGCTGCCGGGGCCCGCGGGAGAGGCCCTGACCCGGACCGCGCGGGAGGCGTTCACCAGCGGGATGCAAGGGGCGGCGATCGCGGGGGCGGTGCTGCTGGCGGGGGCGGCGGTGGGGGCGGGAGTGACGCTGCGAAGGTCCGGTAAGTAGGGGCACATGCGAACGCCGGACGGGCTGACTGAATCAGCCCGTCCGGCGTTTGAGGACATGACGCGAGCCTTCCAGCCCACCGAGTCGGGTGGGCGGGTGGGCAGAAAAATCAGACGAGGTTCACCGAACGAGCCGACGTCGCCCCGATCTCCGCCTCAACCTCGGCCAGCACGCCGGAGGCAACCGTGTCGTCGACGGTGAGGACAGCGAGCGCCTCGCCGCCCGCAACCGCCCGGGACACCTGCATACCGGCGATGTTGATGCCCGCCTCGCCCAGGATGCGGCCGACGGTGCCGACGACGCCCGGCCGGTCCTCGTACCGCAGCACCAGCAGGTGGTCGGCGATCGCGAGGTCGACGTCGTAGTCGCCGACCGCGACGATCTTCTGGAGGTTCTTCGGGCCGGACAGCGTGCCGGAGACCGAGACCTCCTCGCCGGTGCCGAGGGTGCCGCGCACGGTGACGACGTTGCGGTGGTCGGCCGACTCCGAGCTGGTCGTCAGCCGTACCTCGACACCGCGCTCCTGCGCGAACAGCGGCGCGTTGACGTACGACACCGTCTCGTCGACGACGTCCTCGAAGACTCCCTTGAGCGCGGAGAGCTCCAGCACCTTCACGTCGTGCTGGGTGATCTCGCCGTAGACCTCGACGTCGAGGCGGACCGCGACCTCACCCGCGAGCGCGGTGAAGATGCGGCCGAGGCGCTCGGCGAGGGGCAGGCCCGGCTTGACGTCCTCGGCGATGACACCGCCCTGGACGTTGACCGCGTCCGGGACCAGCTCGCCGGCGAGGGCGAGGCGCACGGACCTGGCGACCGCGATGCCCGCCTTCTCCTGGGCCTCGTCGGTGGAGGCACCGAGGTGCGGGGTGCAGACGACCTGGTCGAGCTCGAACAGCGGGGAGTCGGTGCACGGCTCCTTGCTGTAGACGTCGAGGCCGGCGCCGGCGACCCGGCCCTCCTTGAGCGCCGCGTACAGCGCCTCCTCGTCGACGATGCCACCGCGCGCGGCGTTGACGATCCGCACCGACGGCTTGACCTTGCGCAGCGCCTCGTCGCCGATCAGACCGACCGTCTCGGGGGTCTTCGGGAGGTGCACGGTGATGAAGTCGGCGACCTCCAGCAGCTCGTCCAGGGACAGCACCTTGACGCCCATCTGGGCGGCGCGGGCGGGCTGGATGTAGGGGTCGTAGGCGACGACCTTCATGCCGAAGGCCGACATGCGCTGCGCGACCAGGGCGCCGATGCGGCCGAGGCCGACGACACCGAGGGTCTTCTCGGCGAGCTCCACGCCGGTGTACTTGCTGCGCTTCCACTCGCCGTTCTTCAGCGCGGCGTTGGCCTGCGAGATGTGGCGGGCGCTGGAGATCAGCAGACCGCAGGCCAGCTCGGCGGCGGTCACGATGTTGGAGGTCGGGGCGTTGACGACCATCACGCCGGCCTTGGTGGCGGCGGCGACGTCGACGTTGTCCAGGCCGACGCCGGCTCGTGCGACGACCTTCAGCTTCTTCGCCGCGGCGATCGCCTCGGCGTCGACCTTGGTGGCGGAGCGGATCAGGATCGCGTCCACGTCGGCGATGGCGGGGAGCAGCTCGGCTCGGTCTGCTCCGTTCGTGTGCCGGATCTCGAAGTCCGGGCCCAGCGCGTCGACGGTGGCGGGCGACAGCTCTTCAGCGATGAGTACGACAGGTTTCGAGCTCACGTGAGTCCTCACATGTCCAATGCGGACGGCCGTCCCGACGGCCGCTGGCGGTGGAGGTTGGCTAGCCGCGTGGAGACGCACGACGCTGTGGGCCTGACGCGTATGTAGTACGGCAGTGTAGTGGCGTGGCGGAGGTCGTCCTGCGCCTCTGCGGAAGGATCACCCGTCCGAGATTCGACGGGGTGGACAACAGGGCCGGGGCGGCTCGCCCCGGCCCTGTCACCTGGGGCTTACGCGTCTTCGTTCACCCAGGACATCAGCTTGCGCAGCTGCTTGCCGGTGGTCTCCAGCAGGTGCTCGGAGTCCTGCTTCTTGTACTCGTTGTACTTCTTCAGACCGCCGTGGTACTCGTCCATCCAGTTGTTGGCGAAGGTGCCGTCCTGGATCTCGGCGAGGATCTGCTTCATCTCGGCCTTGGTGGCGTCGGTGATGATCCGCGGGCCGGTGACGTAGTCGCCCCACTCGGCGGTCTCGGAGACCGACCAGCGCATCTTCTCCAGGCCGCCCTCGTACATCAGGTCGACGATGAGCTTCAGCTCGTGCAGGCACTCGAAGTAGGCGATCTCCGGCTGGTAGCCGGCCTCGACCAGGGTCTCGAAACCGGCCTTGACCAGGGCGGAGGTGCCACCGCAGAGGACGGCCTGCTCACCGAACAGGTCGGTCTCGGTCTCCTCGGTGAAGGTCGTCTTGATGACGCCGGCGCGGGTGCCGCCGATGCCCTTCGCGTACGACAGCGCGAGCGCGAAGCCGTTGCCGGTGGCGTCCTGCTCGACGGCCACGATGCAGGGCACGCCGCGGCCCTCCTCGTACTGACGACGGACGAGGTGGCCCGGGCCCTTCGGGGCGACCATGCAGACGTCGACGCCGGCCGGGGGCTTGATGAAGCCGAAGCGGATGTTCAGGCCGTGGCCGAAGAACAGGGCGTCGCCGTCGTTCAGGTTCGGGGCGATGGACTCCTCGTAGACCTGGGCCTGGATCGGGTCCGGGACCAGGATCATGATGACGTCGGCCTCGGCGGCGGCCTCGGCCGGGGTCACCACGCGCAGGCCCTGCTCCTCGGCCTTCGCCTTGGACTTGGAGCCCTCGTGCAGACCGACACGCACGTCGACACCCGAGTCGCGCAGCGACAGGGCGTGGGCGTGACCCTGGCTGCCGTAGCCGATGACCGCGACCTTGCGGCCCTGGATGATGGACAGGTCGGCATCGGCGTCGTAGAACAGCTCGGCCACTTTGGGTTCTCTCCTTGGTGTGCAGGTGTTGCGTCCCACCGTATGACGGCGGGCGGAAGGGAAGTTTCGGGGTCTCGGTATACGGGCGGCCGGCGCGCCGGTTACGACCGTCGACCGCCCGTATCAAGCCTTGCTCAAGCCTTACGCAGATCGGTCGAGGGCGCGCAGCGACCGGTCGGTGATCGAACGGGCCCCGCGTCCGATCGCGATGGTGCCGGACTGCACGAGTTCCTTGATGCCGAACGGCTCCAGCATCTTGAGCATGGCGGTCAGCTTCTCGCTGCTGCCGGTGGCCTCGATGGTGACGGCCTCCGGGGAGACGTCGACGGTCTTGGCGCGGAACAGCTGGACGATCTCGACGATCTGGGAACGCGTCTCGTTGTCGGCGCGCACCTTCACCAGAACGAGTTCCCGCTGAACGGCCGAACCCGGCTCCAGTTCGACGATCTTGAGCACCTCGACGAGCTTGTTGAGCTGCTTGGTGACCTGCTCCAGCGGCAGCGCCTCGACACTCACCACGATCGTGATGCGGGAGATGTCGGCGTGCTCGGTGACCCCGACGGCGAGCGAGTCGATGTTGAAGCCGCGGCGGGAGAACAGGGCGGCGATCCGGGCGAGGATGCCCGGCTTGTTCTCCACCAGGACGGAGAGCGTGTGCTTGGACATTTTTCTGCGTCTCTCTCTTACGTCTCTCGCTCAGTCGTCTTCGTTGTCGCCGAAGTCGGGGCGGACGTCCCGGGCGGCCAGGATCTCGTCGTTGGAGGTGCCGGCGGCGACCATCGGCCACACCATGGCGTCCTCGTGGACGATGAAGTCGACGACGACGGGGCGGTCGTTGATGGAGTTGGCCTCTTCGATGACCTTGTCGAGGTCGTCCGGGGACTCGCACCGGATGGAGTAGCAGCCCATCGCCTCCGACAGCTTGACGAAGTCGGGGACCCGGGTGCCGCGGGCGTCCGGGTTGACGTCGTCGGGCCCGGAGTGCAGCACCGTGTTGGAGTACCGCTGGTTGTAGAAGAGGGTCTGCCACTGGCGGACCATCCCGAGGGCGCCGTTGTTGATGATGGCGACCTTGATCGGGATGTTGTTCAGGGCGCAGGTGGTGAGTTCCTGGTTGGTCATCTGGAAGCAGCCGTCGCCGTCGATCGCCCAGACGGTCCTGCCGGGCTGGCCGGCCTTGGCGCCCATGGCGGCCGGGACCGCGTAGCCCATGGTTCCGGCGCCGCCGGAGTTCAGCCAGGTGGCGGGCTTCTCGTACTGCACGTAGTGCGCGGCCCACATCTGGTGCTGGCCGACGCCCGCCGCGAAGATGGTGCCCTCCGGGGCGAGCTGCCCGATGCGCTCGATGACCTGCTGCGGCGAGAGCGAACCGTTGTCGGGCAGGTCGTAGCCCAGCGGGTACGTCTCGCGCCAGCGGTTGAGGTCCTTCCACCAGGCGGTGTAGTCACCCTGGTGACCCTCGCTGTGCTCCTTCTGCACCGCCTGGATCAGGTCGGCGATGACCTCGCGGGCGTCACCGACGATCGGCACGTCGGCGGCGCGGTTCTTGCCGATCTCCGCGGGGTCGATGTCGGCGTGGACGATCTTCGCGTACGGGGCGAAGCTGTCCAGCTTGCCGGTGACGCGGTCGTCGAAGCGGGCTCCGAGGGCGACGATCAGGTCGGCCTTCTGCAGCGCGGTGACGGCGGTGACCGCACCGTGCATGCCCGGCATTCCCACGTGCAGCGAGTGGCTGTCGGGGAATGCGCCGAGCGCCATCAGGGTGGTGGTGACGGGCGCTCCGGTGAGCTCGGCGAGGACCTTGAGCTCGGCGGTGGCGTGCGACTTGATGACGCCGCCGCCGACGTAGAGGACGGGCCGCTTCGCGGCGGTGATCAGCTTGGCGGCCTCGCGGATCTGCTTGGCGTGCGGCTTGGTCACCGGGCGGTAGCCGGGCAGGTCCATGACCGGCGGCCAGGAGAAGGTGGTCTTCGCCTGGAGGGCGTCCTTGGCGATGTCGACCAGGACCGGGCCGGGGCGGCCGGTGGAGGCGATGTGGAACGCCTGGGCGATGGTCCGCGGGATGTCCTCGGCCTTGGTGACCAGGAAGTTGTGCTTGGTGATCGGCATGGTGATGCCGACGATGTCCGCCTCCTGGAAGGCGTCCGTGCCGATCGAGGAGGACGCGACCTGCCCGGTGATCGCCACGAGCGGCACCGAGTCCATGTGCGCGTCCGCGATCGGCGTCACCAGGTTCGTCGCACCCGGGCCGCTCGTCGCCATGCAGACGCCGACCTTGCCGGTGGCCTGCGCGTAGCCGGTGGCCGCGTGGCCGGCGCCCTGCTCGTGCCGGCACAGGACGTGGCGCACCCGGGTGGAGTCCATCAGCGGGTCGTAGGCCGGCAGGATCGCGCCACCGGGGATACCGAATACCGTGTCAGCGCCGACCTCCTCAAGCGAGCGGATGAGCGACTTCGCACCCGTCACGTGCTCGACGGTCGGGGTCTGCTGTCCTCCGGAACGGGGCCGCGGCTGCGGATGGTGGGCCCCGGTGGCCTGCTCGGTCATCGGCATTCTCTTCTCGATGCTGAGGGTTTTTGCGAGGTTCGTACGGATTTTCGCTGCCGTACGTCTGGTGCTGGTGCAACAAAAAACCCCTCGTGCCAAAAGGCAAGCGAGGGGAGCGCGCCGGTGTGGTCGCTGGGGATTCCGGATCGTCCTCCGGTGGGTCCCAGCTCAGCCGACGCGCTGTCCAAGTACGAGAATTCGGGTGCGCATGGGACTGACCCTCCCTCCGACGCGCACCACGTGTCAAGTGGGTGGGACGGGAGTCTCATTATGTGAGCGTAGGGCACTTCCGCCTCCCAGCACGGCGGGCACACCACCGGTGTACACCCCCGAGCCGCCCCCCGCGAACGCCGGCTCGGCCGGTGCGTGCGGAACCGGATAGTGGCCGGAACCGAGCGCCCGGCGCAGCCGGTACTCGTCCACCGGGCCGGAGAACGCCATGCCCATCCCGTGCGTGCACCCCATCGCGCGGAGCGCCGTGACCTGCTCGGGCAGGTCCACGCCCTCGGCCACGGACTGCAGGCCGAGGTCGCAGGCGATCCGCAGCAGCCCGCTGGTGATCTTGTGCAGCCGGGCCGACTCGACGACCCCCTCGACCAGGCTGCGGTCGAGCTTGAGCACGTCGACGGGGAGCTTGCGGAGGGCCGTGATCGCCGCGTAGCCGCTGCCGAAGCCGTCCAGAGCGATCCGGACACCGTGCCGGCTGAGCGCGGTCAGCCGTCGCTCCAGCTCGTCCAGCGGAACCCTGGGGTCGGTGTCGGACAGCTCCAGGAGCAGCGCCCCCGAGGGCAGCCCGTGCCGGGTGAGCAGGGCCTCCACGGAGCCGAGCGGCGAGGACCGGTCGAGCAGCCGCCGGGCGGACGTCCGGACGGCGACCGGCACCACGAGCCCGCTCGCGGCCCGCTCTGCGGCCTGCTCGACGGCCTCCTGGAGGATCCAGCGGTCCAGCTCGGCCGTCTTGTCGCTGTCCTCGGCGACTCGCAGGAACTCGGCCGGCGTGAACAGCACCCCCTGCGAGGAGCGCCAGCGCGCCTGCGCGGAGACCGATTCGATCCCGCCGTTCTCCAGGCACACCACGGGCTGGTGCAGCAGCGCGAACTCGCCGTCGTGCAGGGCGGCCCGCAGCCGGGTGGCCAGTTCCGCCTTGCGTACGACGTCCTGCTGCATCTGCGGCTTGTACAGCTTGACGCGGCCCTTTCCGGCCGACTTGGCGCGGTACATCGCCAGGTCGGCGTTGCGCAGCAACTCGCCCGCGCCGAGACCCGGTTCGGCGAAGGCGACACCGATGGACGCGTTGACACGGACATCGTTGCCGTCAATGGCGTACGGCTGGGAGAGGGTCACCCTGAGGCGGTCGGCGAGCTCCAGGATGTGCCGCTCCCGGGCACTGCGGTCACGGGTGCCGTCGCCGACGATCAGCGCCGCGAACTCGTCGCCGCCCAGCCGGGACGCGGTGTCGCCCTGACGGACCGCGTCCTGGAGTCTGCGCGCGGCCTGGACGAGCAGTTCGTCCCCGGCCTGGTGCCCGATCGTGTCGTTGACGGCCTTGAACCCGTCCAGGTCGATGAAGAGCACCGCGGTGTTCCTGAGGGCCGGACCCCGGTCGGAGGAGCGGCGGCCGGACAGGGCCTGCTGCACGCGCCGGGTGAACAGGGCGCGGTTGGGCAGGTCGGTGAGCGGGTCGTGCTCGGCGTTGTGCTGGAGCTGCGCCTGCAGGCGCACTCTTTCGGTCACGTCCCGGCTGTTGAAGATGAGGCCGCCGTGGTGGCGGTTGACGGTGGACTCGACGTTGAGCCAGCCGCCCTCGCCGGACCGGAACCGGCACTCGATGCGGGTGGTGGGTTCGTCCAGGGAGCTGGCGGCGAGGAAGCGGCGCACCTCGTGCACCACGCAGCCCAGGTCCTCCGGGTGGATGAGATTGGCCAGTTCCGAGCCCACCAGGTCGTCGGCGGACCGGCCGTAGACCCCGGCGGCGGCCGGGGAGACGTACCGGAGCATACCGTTCGGCGCGGCGATCATGATGACGTCGCTGGAGCCCTGCACCAGGGAGCGGAAGTGGTTCTCCTGCTGTGCCAGTTCCTGGGTGAGGGTGATGTTGTCGAGCAGCATGATGCCCTGGCGCACGACGAGCGCGAGGACCACGCAGCCGGCGGTGACCAGGACGACGTGGTCCGGACTGCGGCCGTTGAGGACGTTGTAGAGGATGCCCAGGGTGCACACGGCGGCGGCCAGGTACGGGGTGAGCGCGGCCAGGGAGCCGGTGATCGGCCGGCCGGCCGGGTACCGGCTGTGATCACCTCCCGGGGCGGGCACCGGCGGCTGCTTGGCCGCCGGGGCACGGCCGCCGGGCACGTGCTCGTGGACCACGCGCGTGTGCCCCTCGGGATCCTGGGTGCCCTGCGGCCGGGGTGCGGCCCAGGGGGCGTACGCGAGCAGCAGCGAGCCGGCGAACCAGCCCGCGTCCAGCAGCTGGCCGGAGCGGTAACTGCTGTGCAGCAGCGGCGAGGTGAACAGGGCGTCGCACATCACGGTCAGGGCGAGGGCACCGATCGCGGTGTTCACCGCGGTGCGGTTGCCCGGCGAGCGCCGGAAGTGCAGCGCGAGCACCATGCTGACCAGGGCGATGTCCAGCAGCGGGTACGCCAGCGAGAGCGCGGTGTGCGCGACGCTGCGACCGTCGAACCGGGCGGCCTGGGCGAGCGCGAGGCTCCACGACAGGGTGAGCAGCGAGCCGCCGATCAGCCAGGCGTCCAGCGCCAGGCAGATCCAGCCGGCCTTGGTCACCGGCCGCTTGGCCAGCACCAGCAGACCGACGATGGCGGGCGGCGCGAAGCACAGGAAGAACAGGTCGGCGTAGCTGGGGCTGGGCATGGGCCGCTGGAGCACGACCTCGTACCACCCCCAGACCGCGTTGCCCAGGGCCGCCATCGCCGAGGAGAGGGCGAACAGCAGCCAGGCAGGTCGAAAGCGGACCCGCGGGGAGCGGGCGTAGCAGAAGCACGACACGGCGGCGGTGCCGGCGGCCGCGGTCAGACCGAAGTCACCCATGAACAGAGCGACCTGGTTCGAGCCCCAGTCGAGCGCGGAACCGACGGCGTATCCCGCGCAGATCAGGGCCAGGACGAGTTGGCGGACCACGCCGGTCCCGCCGCCGGCGGCCGGCGGCCGGGGGTGCGGCATCCCCGCCGGAGACTGTGCCCGCAGCGCTCCGGGGAGGGTGGTCGTCACAGGTGTCGACGCAGTCACCGGATGCTCCCGGTCCGCGTCACTCCCAGGTCCCGCGGGTCCCGGTGCGCTGGGTGAGCGTGCCTCCTGCGTCCGCTGTGCCTGCGGTGGTGGTGATGGCTGGTGTGATGGCCGCGTCTGCGCGCAGCTGTGCGCCAGGGTCGCCGCCGGCGGCTCCGCCGCGTCGGATCGTTCGTCCATAGGCCGTGCATCGCCCGTCGCCCCCCTCACAAATCTGAAATGTCCATCCCCGGCGCCGTACGGTGCGCGGCGCAGCCCCTTCCGGGACGATACACCAGTCTCGTCACTCAGGGACATAGCTTCTCTACGCTCCGTGACGACCAGCGGCTATGCGCGCACGCACCGCGCCCGGAAGGTTGCGGACCGTACCGGAAGCGGATTACACGCGTATTGCCGTGATGGTCAGTTGTCGGTGGATCCCGTCGTCAAAATCACGTTTCGCAACGGCTCCCGGTTCACGAAGCGGTTCATCTGATCGGTGACGAGACGCTTGACGCGCGGCAGGAAGGCCGAGGTGGGGCCGCCGACATGAGGGCTGATCAGCACTCCGGGCGCCTGCCACAAGGGGTGTCCGGCCGGCAGCGGTTCCGGGTCGGTCACGTCCAGGGCGGCGGTCAGGCGGCCGCTCTCCAGCTCGGCGAGGAGGGCCTTGGTGTCCACGACGGGCCCGCGCGCGATGTTCACGAGCAGTGCGCCGTCCTTCATCCGTGCGAGGAACTCCGCGTTGACGAGGCCACGCGTGGTGTCCGTGAGGGGCGTGGCAAGGATGACGACATCGGCTTCCGGAAGCAGATTCGGCAGTTCGGTGAGCGGATGCACGGGACCGCGCGCCGAGGCGCGCCCGGAGCGCGCGACGCGCGCCACCCGCGCAACCTCGAAGGGCACGAGCCGGTCCTCGATGGCCGAACCGATGGCGCCGTAGCCGACGATGAGGACGGACTTGTCGGCGAGGGCCTGGTGGAAACCGCTCTGCCAGTGTTCCTGCCGCTGGGCGCGTACGAATCCCGGGATGCCGCGCAGGGACGCCAGCGTCAGGGCGAGCGCGAGTTCGGCGGTGCTCGCCTCGTGCACCCCGCGCGCGTTGCAGAGCTGCACGCCGGGGGCGATCAGGTCGAGGGCCGCGGTCATGTCGTCGACGCCGGCGGTGAGGGTCTGGATGAGCCGGACGTTGCGCATCCCCGGAAGCGGCCGCACCTTGACGGGCTGCCGCTTCATGTAGGGGACGACGTACACGGCACAGTCGGCAGGGTCACCGGGAAAGTCCTGGTCGCCGTCCCAGAAGAGGTAATTGAGGCCTTCCGGGAGCCCCTGGATCTCGGCCGAGGGGATGGGGAGCCACACGTCAGAGGTCATGGTCAGGAGGCTATGTCAGGGGTGCGGCGGCGGGCGGGTTAGGTTGGGGGCCCAAGAAGGAGGTTCACGGGCTGGTGGAGCGCAGGACGATCGGCGCGGGGGCGCTCGGGGTGGGGGCCGTCGGACTCGGGTGCATGCCGATGAGCTGGGCGTACAGCGGGTCGCGGCAGCGGGGTGACGAGTCGCTGAGAGCGGTGCACGGGGCCCTGGATTTGGGCGTGACACTCCTTGACACGGCCGACATGTACGGTCCGTTCACCAACGAGCTGCTGCTGGGGCGGGTGCTCAGGGAGCGGCGTGCGGAGGCCTTCGTGTCGACGAAGGTGGGGCTGCTGGTGGGCGACCAGCACATCGTGGCGAACGGCCGGCCCGGCTACGTGAAGCGGGCCTGCGACGCGTCGCTGCGCCGGCTGCAGACCGATGTCATAGACCTCTACCAGCTGCACCGCGCCGACCCCGAGGTTCCCGTCGAGGAGACCTGGGGCGCGATGGCGGAACTGGTGCAGGCGGGAAAGGTGCGGGCGTTGGGGTTGTGCGCCGTGGGGGCGCGTGGGGGGCGCAGGTCCGGCGCGCGGTTGCACGACGCGACCCTGCGGCAGCTTCAGCGGGTGCAACAGGTGTTTCCGGTGAGCGCGGTGGAGGCGGAGCTGTCGGTGTGGTCGCCGGAGGCGCTGGAGTCGCTGCTGCCGTGGTGTGCGGCACGGGGGGTGGGGTTTCTCGCGGCGATGCCGCTCGGCAACGGCTTCCTGAGCGGGACGCTCACGCCGGGTGAGGGGTTCGAGCCCGACGATCTGCGGGCGCGGCACCCTCGCTTCACCGCGGAGATGATGGCAGCGAACCAGCCGATCGTGGCGGGGCTGCGGAGGGTTGCGGGCCGGCGGGGAGAGGGGGTCACCGCGGCTCAGGTGGCGCTGGCGTGGGTGCTGGCGCAGGGGCGGCATGTGGTGCCGGTGCCGGGGACGAAGCAGGGACGGTGGGTGGCCGAGAACGCCGGGGCGGTGGAGATCCGGCTGAGTGCGGAGGATCTGGGGGAGCTGGGCGGGCTGCCTGCCGCGCAGGGCTCTTGGGACTAGCACGGCGACTGCCGTGACCCGCCGGTGGTTCGGTGCGGCACCGTGGGGGCTGGTCGCGCCCACGCGGCGGAGCCGCATATCGATAAAGCCCCGCGCCCCTGACGGGGCGCGTTGTACTACCGTCGGTCGGAGGAGCCGGGGGCTTTTCGAAGGGACCATGATCGTGCAACGTCGCGCTGTGCCCGCCTTGTTGGCCGCGGCCGGACTCCTGCTGGTGGCGGGGTGTTCCTCGGGGGGCGGTGGTGGGGATCTGCCCACGCCGTCCTGGGCCGGGGGTCCGTCGGCGAGTGGCTCCGGGGCCTCCGCGTCCGCCGGGGCATCGGACTCGGCCGCGCCGGCCAAGGGGTCGGTCACGGTGGTGCGTACGGTCGCCGAGGGGCTGAAGTCGCCGTGGGGGCTGGCGCCGTTGCCGGACGGGGCCGGGCTGCTGGTGTCCGACCGGGACGACGGGACGATCAGCAAGGTCGACGAGAAGACCGGGAAGATCACGGAGCTGGGGGTCGTCTCCGG
This sequence comes from Streptomyces sp. NPDC001980, assembly GCF_040296885.1. NCBI lineage: Bacteria > Bacillati > Actinomycetota > Actinomycetes > Kitasatosporales > Streptomycetaceae > Streptomyces > Streptomyces sp. NPDC001980. Next base: position 262,855 of record NZ_JBEOYD010000007.1, read on the forward strand.
GGTGTCCGCGGCCGGTGAGGGGGGCCTGCTGGGGATCGCGCTCTCCCCCGACTTCGCCTCCGACCACATGATCTACGCCTACTTCACGTCGGCCTCCGACAACCGGATCGTCCGCTTGCTCTGGGACGAGAGCAAGCCGGCCAAGGAGCAGCTGGGCGCCCCCGACACGATCTTCAAGGGCATTCCGAAGGGGCTCATCCACAACGGCGGCCGGATCGCCTTCGGCCCGGACGGCATGCTCTACGCGGGGACCGGGGAGAGCGGACAGCGGGGGCTCGCGCAGGACAAGAAGTCGCTCGGCGGCAAGATCCTGCGGCTGACGCCGGAGGGCGACCCGGCCCCCGGCAACCCGTTCCCGGACTCCCCCGTCTACACCTACGGCCACCGTAACGTGCAGGGCCTCGCCTGGGACGACAAGGAACGGCTGTTCGCCTCGGAGTTCGGGCAGGACACCTGGGACGAGCTGAACGCCATCAAGCCCGGCGGCGACTACGGCTGGCCGGACGCGGAGGGCAAGTCGTCGGACCCCAAGTACGTCAATCCGATCGCCCAGTGGCACACCGACGACGCCTCCCCGAGCGGCATCGCCTACGTCGACGGCGTCATCTGGATGGCCGGTCTGAAGGGTCAGCGGCTCTGGCGCATCCCGCTGGACGGCACGACCGCGGCCGCGGCTCCGCAGGCCTTCCTCACCGGCGAGTACGGCCGCCTGCGTACGGTCGTGGCGGCCGGCGGCGACAAGGTGTGGCTGGTGACCAGCAACACCGACGGGCGGGGCAAGCCGAAGACGGGCGACGACCGGATCCTGGAGCTGGAGGTGAAGTAGGCGTGGCGGGGGCGGCGCCGCTCACCCCTCGCCGTCCCCGGAGTCCGCGGCGGGCTCCTCTTCGGACTCCACCGCGGGCTCCTCCTGCGGAAGCCGTATGACGACCTTGCCGGACGCGAGGTCTATCGGTCCGCGTCCGGGATCCGTGTCCCCCACGTCCTCCCGGGTGAGCTCCAGCCGCTTCTGCTCCTCGTGGGTGTGTTTGCGGCCGGGTGCGAACAGCTCCTCGAACATGTTGAACACGGTGCCTCCTGTGCCGGTCCCCTTACCTGGTCGGGTCGAGGGCCTCGACGGGGAACATCCCCAGTCTGTGTGCCACCGCCGCCGCCTCGCCCCTCCCTGCAACGCCCAGCTTGCCCAGAATGTTCGAGACGTGGACGCTCGCGGTCTTCGGGGAGATGAAGAGCTCCTCGGCTATCTGGCGGTTGGTGCGGCCGGCCGAGACCAGGCGGAGGACGTCGCGCTCCCGGCTGGTGAGGCCGAGGCTCTCGGCGGGGTCGAGGGCCCGGCGGTCGGCGCGGGTGGTGAGGGTGAGGCGGGCGCGCTGGGCGAGGAGGGCGACGGCCTCGGCGAGCGGGCGGGCGCCGAGGTGGTCGGCGACGGCGCCGGCCAGCCGGAGGAGTTCCGTCGCGCGGTCGCGTTCGTCGTCGCCGGTGGCCTCTTCCAGGAGGGCCTGGGCGAGGCGGCGGCGGACCCGGGCGAGGTCGTAGGGGCGGTCCAGGCGCTCGAAGTCGGTGACCACGTCCGACCAGACGGCGGCGGTGCCGGTGCCCCGGGCGCGGTGCAGCTCGGCGCGGGTCCAGCGCTCGTACGCCTGCCAGAGGGGCGCGCCGGTGGTGAGCTTGCGGGCGGCCTCGGCGAGCCGGTCGAGCGCCTCGGCGCGGCCGTCGGCCGCCGCGGGCAGGCCGCGGGCGTCGGCCTCGGCGGTGGCCGCGGCCAGCAGCAGGGGCCAGCCGTAGCGGTGGGTGCCGGGCGGGAAGCCGGCCGCCAGGGTGTGGTCCAGCTCGGCGCGGGCGTCGAGGATCCTGCCCTCCTCGGCGGCGACGCCGATCGCGATCCGGGCGACCGGCAGCTGTGCCTGGGGCATGGGGTCGTGGGTGCCGTAGTGGGCGCGCGTGATGGCCAGCCGACGGGCGGCCTCGGCCGTGTCGCCCCGGGCGAGGGCGATATGGGCGAGGTGCAGGGCGCCGGCACCCCGGGGCTTGGCGCTGGCCGCGGAGCCGAGGGCGCCCGCGGCGGCTTCGGCGGCCTCGTCCCACTGGCCGAGCGCGTACAGCGACTCGGAGAGGTTGCCCCAGACCCACGCCTCGGCGTCCAGCAGGCCGTATCTGCGGGTGAAGGCGATGCCCTCGCGCTGGATCGGCACCGCCTCGCGGGAGCGGCCCACCGACTCCAGCTCGGAGGGGAGGTTCGTGTAGGCGCGGCCCGCGACATGGGCGACGCCTTCCTGGAGCGCGGCGTCCTTGACGCGCTCCAGCTCCGCGAGGCCGTTGTCGACGTCACCCGCGTCGACCATGAGGGTGCCCAGGGTGACGCGCGCGTTGAGCTCGATCTCGCGGGCGCCCACCATCCGCGCGTACTCCACGGCCCGTTCGGCGGCGGCGAAGGCCTCGGGGCCCGGCTCGTGCAGCATGGACCAGGCGGCGGCGTTGGCCAGCACGTCGGCGTGCACCTCGGACGGCGGCAGGCCGCGCACCAGGTCCTGGGCGGTGCCGAGTTCCTGCCAGCCGTCGCCGCGGGCCAGGCCCTGGACCAGCCGGGAGCGCTGCACCCAGAACCAGGCGGCGCGCTGCGGGTCGTGCTCGTCCTGGAGGATCCGCAGCGCCTTCTTGGTGATCTTCAGGGCGCGTTCGCGCTCCCCGCAGAAGCGGCCCGCCACGGCCGCCTCCGCCATCAGGTCGAGATAGCGCAGCGGGGTGGTGGCGGGATCGCAGCCGCAGGGAGGGTAGACGTCGGTGTAGTCGACGGGGCGCAGGGCCGCGCGGACCTCCTCGGGGGCGGTGTCCCACAGCTCCATCGCCCGCTCCAGGAGCCGGAGTTGCTCGCTGTAGGCGTGCCGGCGGCGGGCCACGACGGAGGCGTCCAGGGCGGCGGGCAGGGCCTTGGCCGGGTCGTGGGCCTGGTACCAGTAGCTGGCCAGGCGGGTCACGCGCGCGTCGGCCGGGACCAGCCCGGGGTCGGCCTCCAGGGCCTCGGCGTAGCGGCGGTTGAGCCGGGAGCGTTCGCCGGGCAGCAGGTCGTCGGCGACGGCCTCGCGGACCAGGGAGTGCCGGAAGCGGTAGCCGTCGCCGGCCGGGGTGGCGGTGAGGAGGTTGGCGCCGACGGCGGCCCGCAGCGCCTCGATGAGGTCGTCCTCGGCGAGCTGGGCGACGGCGGCCAGCAGCCGGTACTCGACGGTGGAACCGCCCTCGGCGACGATCCGGGCCACCCGCTGGGCGCTCTCGGGCAGCGCCTCCACCCGGACCAGGAGCAGGTCGCGCAGTGAGTCGGTGAGTCCGGTGCGACAGCCCTCGGCGCCGGCCACGGCGAGTTCCTCGACGAAGAAGGCGTTGCCGTCGGAGCGTTCGAAGATCTCGTCGACCTGGGCGGGGTCGGGTTCGGCGGCGAGGATGCCGGCGATCTGGCGGCCGACCTCCTCGCGGGTGAACCGGGCGAGTTCGAGGCGGCGGACGGTGCGCAGCCGGTCGAGTTCGGCGAGCAGGGGGCGCAGCGGGTGGCGGCGATGGATGTCGTCGGAGCGGTAGGTGGCGAGGACGACGAGCCGGCCGGTGCGCAGGGTGCGCAGCAGGTAGGCGAGGAGGTGGCGGGTGGAGGCGTCGGCCCAGTGCAGGTCCTCCAGGGCGATGACCACCGTGCGCTCGGCGGCGACCCGCTCCAGGAGGCGCGCGGTGAGTTCGAAGAGGCGGGCCATGCCCTGTTCGTCGTGGCGGCCGGAGGTGGCCTCGCCGAGTTCGGGCAGCAGCCGGGCCAGCTCGTCCTCCTGGCCGGCGGCGGCTTCGGCCAGTTCGTCGGGCAGGGCGGCCCGCAGCGCGCGCAGTGCGGTGGAGAAGGGGGCGAACGGCAGCCCGTCGGCGCCGATCTCCACGCAGCCGCCCAGGGCGACGACCGCGCCTCGGCGGCAGGCGGCGGTGGCGAACTCCTCGACCAGCCGGGTCTTGCCGACGCCGGCCTCGCCGCCGAGCAGCAGCGCCTGCGGCTCGGCGGCCCCGGCACGCTCCAGCGCGTCGTTCAGTGTGTCCAACTCGTCGTTGCGGCCTACGAACACGGGACTCACGGACCTGGTTTCCACAGGCCAGAGCATCGCATGGGGCCCGGAGCCCGCGGCAGCGGTTTTCCACAGCGCCGGTGCGCTTGTCGTACCGGCGGACGGCAACGGGGGAAGCCGGTGACCGACCCCCGTGCGGCCACCGGCTTCCCCGTTCCCGGTCTCCGGGCGGTCTGCCCCGCCCGGCCGTCCCGTGTTCACGCGGCGCGCGGAAGCCGGCGCCGGCCACGGCGGTCGGTATGGGCCTCCTGCGCCACCGGGGTGTCTCCCGTCACCGCGGCGTGCTCCGCCGCCCCGGCCGCCCGGGCCGCCCGGGCCTCGCGGCGGGCGGCGCGGCGGGAGCGGACGGCCTCGCGGACGAGACGGTCGTCCTCGGCCTGCCGGCGCAGTTCGGCGGAACGGATCCGGTGGAGTTCGTACTCGAACATGGTGATGTCCCTTGTGAGAGTGGGTGGTTGGGCTTCGCTTTCTGCGATGCCTCCACTTTCGTCTCCCAGGGGGGTGCGCCACATCGGGAGAGTTCCGCATCTTCGCGGGGCCGCCGGACCCCGGACACGCGTAAGGGGCCTCAGGCCGTCCGTAAGGTGCTTACGGACGCCCTAAGGCCCCTTCTGACCTGGGCCGTCGCAGCCGGCTCAGCTGGTCGACGGCAGTCCGAGGAGTGCGTCGGAGTACTTGAGGACGGCGAGCAGCAGGCCGATGACACCGAGCGCGACACCGGCCCAGGCGACCGACTTGATCCACGGCGCCTGCGGCTTGCCGGGGGTGCCGAACGCGGGCCGGGCCAGCACCACTACGGCGGTCAGCAGGGCGGCGAGCGCGAACAGGCCGGCCCACAGCGCGGTGGTCTGCCACGCGTCGCCGTACACCTCCTTGACCTGCGTGGCGACGCTCGCGGTCGACGAGGTCTGGAGCTGGCCGACGAGGGTCTCGCGGGCGGCGGCCACCGTACCGATCCAGCCACCCGTGAGGGAGACCAGGCCGAGCGCGACGGAGACCACGGCACCGGCGCCCTGGCCGACGCCGGACGGGCCCTCGGCCTCGGCCAGGTCCGTGGCGAGGTCGGCGTCGTCCTCCAAGTCCTCCGCGTCCTCCGCGTCGAGGTCGGCGTCCGTACCGTCGGCGGCCTCGGTGGCGGCGGCCGCCGCCTCCGGCTCGGCCCCGGCCTCGGTACCGGACTCCGACACGTCGTCGGTGCTCTTGGTGACGCTCACCTTCTCCTCGTCGGTCGTGGCCTCGGCGCCCGTCTCGGCACCGGTCTCGTCAGCTGTCTTGGTTCCCATGTCCGGCACCGTACGGATCCTGTCTGAGAGGCGTCTTAATGATCGTTGTCTACGGCACGCGCGCGTGCTTCACGCCATTCCGGGGCGAGGATCGACCACACCTCCAGGTCGTGCCGTACGCCACCATAGGGGTGCGCCTGGCGGCGTACGCCATCGCGGGTCATGCCCAGCCGCCGGGCCACGTTCAGGCTGGGCTCGTTGCCCGAGGCGGCGACCCACTCGATCCGGTGGATGCCGCGCTGCTCGACCGCGAAGTCGAGCAGTACCCGCATCGCGCGCGTGACGAGTCCGCGCCCCGTGCCGGCCGGTTCCAGCCAGCAGCCGACCTCGGCGTTCCCCTGTTCGGCGTCGAAGTTCAGGAAGAGCACCCCGCCGACGAGCGTGCCCTCCAGCCACAGGCCGTGCAGGGAGCCGGTGTCGGCGGCGCGCAGGTCGGCGTACCGCTGGAGCATGGCCCGTGCGGCGGGCACGTCCGTCTCCTTGGAGCCGAAGGAGATGAACTGGCCGATGAACTCCCGCCCGCGTTCCAGGTGGGCCAGGAACTCCTCGGCGTGCCAGGGCTCCAGTGGGCGCAGTTCGGCGCCGTCGTCACCCAGGGATATCGCGTACATCGTCCTTCTCCAGTTCCACCGCGTCCTCGGCCTACACGTCGAGCCTCTCATGCACCGCGCGGCACTCGGGCGGCTCGCTGCCGGTCCGGGGCGGGTGCGTCAGTCGAACTGGTCGCCGAGAGCCATGACCATGACCCCCAGGATCATCAGCCAGAGGGCCCAGCGGGTACGGCCCCGGGCCCCCAGCGCCGCCGCGAGCACACACACGGCGGATCCGGAACCGTAGGCGGCCGGCACCAGCGCGGGCACGCCCCCGCCCACTCTCATCAGCGCGGCGGTGAGCCCCATCAGGGCCAGCAGCGCCCCGGTCACGGTGGCGGTCCAGCGGGCCCGACGGGCGTCCTCGTAGAGGTCCTCGTCGTCCGCGGCCTCCACCCCGGGTATCTCGGGTTCGGCGTCGGATTCGGCGTGTGCGGTCATGGCGGGCGAGCGTAGTACCCGCACCTGAGGAAATCGGCTGCGAACCAGGTGGACAACTGCTAGCTTCCGCTGGTCAGCCCTGACCGGCCCCTCGCCGGCGACCGAAGCGGGTGCATTGTTTGACGGTTCGAATGAGCTCCTACGCATCGCCTTCCACTACGAAGATCACAAGGAGCCCGTTCAGTCATGTCCGACGCCGTCTCTCCCGCACCGTCGAAGGACGCCTCTCTCACTGACCGTCTGACCCTCCCCCGGTATCCGCTCAGCAGCACCTACGACGCCCGCTGGGCCGTCGAGAACCAGATGGGCCCGCACGCCCTGTGGCTGCTGGAGTGGCTGGCCCCCGCCCTCGGCCTGGACGCCCTGCGCCCCTGCGCGCGCGTGCTCGACCTGGGCTGCGGCCGGGCGATGACCTCCATCTTCCTGGCCAGGGAGTTCCACGCGCAGGTCACCGCCGCGGACCTGTGGATCAGGCCCGACGACAACGCCCGGCGCATCGCCGAGGCCGGGTTCGCCGACCGCGTGCAGCCGGTGCACGTGGAAGCGCACGACCTGCCCTTCGCCGAGGGCGGCTTCGACGCGATCGTCTCGGTCGACGCGTACCAGTACTTCGGCACCGCCGACCTCTATCTGCCCACGCTCACCCGGCTGCTGAAGCCCGGCGGCCGGATCGGGATCGTCGTGCCCGCGGTGCGCGAGGAACTGGACGGCGCCGAGCCGCCCGAGCACCTGAAGGCGCACTGGGACCCCGGTTTCTGGGCGTTCCACTCCGCCGGCTGGTGGCACCGGCACTGGACCCGCAGTGGGGCCGTGCAGGTCGAGACCGCCGACTGGCTGGCGGACGGCTGGCGCGACTGGCTGCTGTGGAGCGAGGTGTGCGCCGCGGAGAGCCCGGACCCGGAGATGGCCCGGATGGCCCGGGAGTCGGTGGAGCTGCTGCAGGCGGACCGCGGGCAGCTGCTCGGCTTCGCCCGGATCGTGGGCCGCCGCCTGTGACGCGGTACGGCCCCGGAGGCGCTGCCTCCGGGGCCGTACCGCGTGCGTACTGCTTGCTCAGCCCTCGCTGACGCCCAGCTTCTCCAGGATCAGCTCCTTGACGCGGGCCGCGTCGGCCTGGCCACGGGTCGCCTTCATGACCGCGCCGACCAGGGCGCCGGCCGCGGCCACCTTGCCACCGCGGATCTTGTCGGCGACGCCCGGGTTGCCGGCGATGGCCTCCTCGACGGCGGCGGTCAGCGCGCCCTCGTCGGAGACGACCTTCAGACCGCGCTTGTCGACGACCTCGTCCGGGGTGCCCTCGCCCGCGAGGACGCCCTCGATGACCTGACGGGCCAGCTTGTCGTTGAGGTCACCCTTCGTGACGAGCTCGGTGACCCGGGCGACCTGCGCCGGGGTGATCGCCAGCTCGTCGAGCGGGGTGCCCGACTCGTTGGCGCTGCGCGCCAGTTCGCCCATCCACCACTTGCGGGCGGAGGCCGCGTCGGCCCCGGCGTCGATGGTGGCGACGATCAGGTCCAGCGCGGCGGCGTTGATGATCGCCTGCATCTCCACCGCGGAGATGCCCCACTCGGCGAGCAGCCGGTTGCGGCGGGCCAGCGGCATCTCCGGCAGCGCGGCGCGGATCTCCTCGACCCATTCGCGCGAGGGCGCCACGGGGACCAGGTCGGGCTCCGGGAAGTACCGGTAGTCCTCGGCCTCCTCCTTCACGCGGCCCGAGGTCGTCGACCCGGTGTCCTCGTGGAAGTGCCGGGTCTCCTGGATGATCGTGCCGCCGGAGGACAGCACGGCCGCGTGCCGCATGATCTCGAAGCGGGCCGCGCGCTCCACGGACCGCAGCGAGTTCACGTTCTTCGTCTCGGAACGCGTGCCGAACTTCTCGGTGCCGTTGGGGCGCAGCGACAGGTTCACGTCGCAGCGCATCTGGCCCATCTCCATGCGGGCCTCGGAGACACCGAGCGCCCGGATGACCTCGCGCAGCTCACGGACGTACGCCCGCGCGACCTCGGGAGCCCGCTCGCCCGCGCCCTCGATCGGCTTGGTGACGATCTCGATGAGCGGGATGCCCGCGCGGTTGTAGTCGAGCAGGGAGTGGGACGCGCCGTGGATACGGCCGGTGGCGCCGCCCACGTGGGTCGACTTGCCGGTGTCCTCCTCCATGTGGGCGCGCTCGATCTCCACGCGGAAGGACTCGCCGTCCTCCAGCTGTACGTCGAGGTAGCCGTTGAAGGCGATCGGCTCGTCGTACTGGGAGGTCTGGAAGTTCTTCGGCATGTCCGGATAGAAGTAGTTCTTCCGGGCGAAGCGGCACCACTCGGCGATCTCGCAGTGCAGCGCGAGGCCGATCTTGATCGCGGACTCGACGCCGGTCGCGTTGACGACCGGGAGCGCGCCGGGCAGGCCGAGGCAGGTCGGGCAGGTCTGGGAGTTGGGCTCGGCGCCCAGCTCGGTCGAACAGCCGCAGAACATCTTGGTCCTGGTGCCGAGTTCGACATGGACCTCAAGGCCCATGACGGGGTCGTAGGACGCCAGCGCGTCCTCGTACGACACCAGGTCGGTCGTGGTGGTCACGGTGAAACTTCCCTCTCAGCCCAGCAGGACGTCGTCGTCGCCCAGCCGCTTCAGCTCGCGGTACAGCAGGGCGAAACCGGTGACGATCGCGACGGCGGACACGGTGGCGTCGATGAGCCGGAGCGTGTCGTGCTCGGCGCGGGCCTTCTTGATCTGCTTGGCGACACCGACCGCGCCGAACGCGGTGGTGGCCATGGACAGGTACGTACCGGACTTGGACTTCTTGAAGCCCTTGGCCTTCGACAGTGCGTTGCTCACAGCGACGGTGCCTCCTCCAGGAGCGGGTGCCCCCACCTTTCCACGAAGGCGGCCTCGACGGCGGCGCCGACCTTGTAAAGGCGGTCGTCCTTGAGCGCCGGGGCGATGATCTGCAGGCCCACCGGGAGGTTGTCCTCCGGGGCGAGACCGCAGGGCAGCGACATCGCCGCGTTGCCCGCGAGGTTCGTCGGGATGGTGCACAGGTCGGCCAGGTACATCGCCATCGGGTCGTCGGCGCGCTCGCCGATCGCGAAGGCGGTGGTCGGCGTCGTGGGCGACACGATGACGTCCACCTGCTCGAAGGCCTTCTCGAAGTCCCGCGTGATGAGCGTGCGGACCTTCTGGGCGGAGCCGTAGTACGCGTCGTAGTAACCGCTGCTCAGCGCGTAGGTGCCGAGCATGATGCGGCGCTTGACCTCGGGGCCGAAGCCCGCCTCACGGGTGAGCGAGGTGACCTCTTCGGCGGAGTGGCTGCCGTCGTCGCCGGTCCGCAGGCCGTAGCGCAGGCCGTCGAAGCGGGCGAGGTTGCTCGAACACTCGCTGGGCGCGATGAGGTAGTACGCCGACAGCGCGAGGTCGAAGGACGGGCAGTCCAGCTCGACGATCTCGGCGCCCAGCTCCTTCAGCAGCGCGACGGACTCGTCGAAGCGCTGGATGACGCCGGCCTGGTAGCCCTCGCCGCGGAACTGCTTGACGACGCCGACGCGCATGCCCTCGACGCTGCCGTTGCGGGCGGCCTCGACGACCGGCGGCACGGGCGCGTCGATGGACGTGGAGTCCAGCGGGTCGTGCCCGGCGATGACTTCATGGAGGAGGGCCGCGTCCAGGACGGTACGGGCGCACGGCCCGCCCTGGTCCAGGGAGGACGAGAACGCGACCATGCCGTAACGGGACACGGCCCCGTACGTCGGCTTGACGCCCACCGTGCCGGTCACAGAGGCCGGCTGGCGGATGGAGCCGCCGGTGTCGGTGCCGATGGCGAGCGGCGCCTGGAAGGAGGCGAGGGCCGCGGACGAGCCGCCACCGGAGCCACCGGGGATCTTGGTGAGGTCCCAGGGGTTGCCGGTGGGTCCGTAGGCGCTGTTCTCGGTGGAGGACCCCATGGCGAACTCGTCCATGTTGGTCTTGCCGAGGATGACCACGTCGGCGGCCTTCAGCCGCTTGGTGAGCGTGGCGTCGTACGGCGGGATCCAGCCTTCGAGGATCTTCGAGCCGACGGTGGTCGGCACGCCCTCGGTGGTGAAGATGTCCTTGAGCGCGAGCGGTACGCCGGCGAGCGGGCCGAGCTTCTCGCCCCGGGCCTTCTTCTCGTCGACGGCACGGGCCTGCGCCAGGGCGCCCTCGCGGTCGACGTGCAGGAAGGCGTGCACCTTCTCGTCGACGGCCTCGATCCGGGCCAGGTGCGCCTCGGTGACCTGCACGGCGGTGAGCTCGCCTGCGGCGATCTTCGCGGCGATCTCGGCGGCGCCGAGCTTGATGATGTCCGTCATGGCTGTCTAGTCCTCCCCCAGGATCTGCGGCACCTTGAAACGCTGCTGCTCCTGGGCCGGGGCGCCGGAGAGCGCCTGCACGGGGGTGAGCGAGGGACGGACCTCGTCCGCGCGCATGACGTTCGTCAGCGGCAGCGGGTGCGAGGTCGGCGGTACGTCTTGGTCGGCGACCTCGCTGACGCGGGCGACCGCGCCGATGATGTCGTCGAGCTGGCCGGCGAAGTGTTCGAGTTCTTCGGGCTTCAGCTCCAGACGCGCCAGCCGGGCGAGGTGGGCGACCTCCTCGCGCGTGATGCCAGGCATGCAGCGTTCCTCTGGGGTGAGTGTGTGTGGTTTGGAGCCAATCCTATGGGGCAGGGCCCGGTGACCGTGAAACGGTTTCCCCCGGGCCCCGAAACCTCCGTACGTCCGCGGCTCAGTGCCGGGTGTCCCAGGCCTCGCTCCGCAGGTAGTGGTTGTCGTACAGCTCCTGCACCTCCAGGAGGCTCTCCAGGGTGGCCTCGCCGAGGCGCAGCCGCTGGAGATGGCGGAAGTACTCGAAGCGCTCCACGCCGGGTGTGATGACGATGAGGATGTCGGCGGTGCTGCCGGGGACCGCCGCGAAGGCGTGCGGCTTGCCGGGCGGGACGACGACCAGGTCACCGGGTCCGGCGGTGACGACGTCGTCGCCGGAGAGGACGTCGGCGGCACCGCCGAGCAGGTAGAACATCTCGGCGGAGTTGCGGTGCAGGTGCGGCACGGCGCCGTCGGCGCCCTCGCCGAGGGTGACGCGCACGGTGGACAGGGCGCCGCCGGTGGCGCTGCTGTCGGCGAGCAGTCTGACGCCGACCGGGTCACCGCCGACCACCTCGGCGTCGGCCTCCCGCACGATCACGGACTCATCGAACTTCGGTACGAACAACGACATTTCAGAACCCCCTGTTGATGACGACGTGTCGCGGGCGGTCAGACGAGGAAGAGCAGGGCGGCGCTGATCAGCACAACGATCGCGGTGGCGAAGTGGATCCCGTAGGCGACCGCCTTCGCGCCGCCGTTCCGGAGCACCGTCAGTGTGTCCCCGAACGGTACGAGTGCCACGCAGAGCATGAACCAGGCCTCGGCGTGCGCGCCGGCGAAGGCCAGCAGCGCGAGCCCCACGACGCCGAACGTGCCGTCCCTGAGGCCCTTGATCGTGAGGTAGGCGGCGGCGTCGCCCTTCGGGTCGGCGGGGACGCCGTAGCCGGCGGCGGCAGGCCCCGGCTGGAACAGGAACCGGTAGCCGAGGAACACGCAGAACAGGTCGAGCACGACGGCGAGCGTGTAGGCGGTGACGGTCATGAGGGCCCCCTGTGGGTTTTTTTCTAGCAGTGCTAGGACTGATAGCGAAGCTAGCAGAGCATCGACAGATTGGCTAGCACTGCTAGAATCCAGAGCATGTCGATTCAGAACCGCCGGGAACGCGAGCGGGCAGAGCGCGAGCAGCTGATCGTCACGGCCGCCCGCGAACTCGCCGAGACAGAGGGCTGGGACGCGGTGACGACCCGCCGCCTGGCCGCCGAGATCGAGTACAGCCAGCCGGTCCTCTACAGCCACTTCAAGGGCAAGGACGCGATCATGGCGGCGGTGGCCGTCCAGGGCTTCGCGGAGATGGCGGCGGAGCTGCGGGCGGCGCGTGCCGCGGTGGAGGGCACCCGGGAGTCGCTGGCGGCGGTGGCGGAGGCCTACACGTCGTTCGGCCGTCGGCGCCCCGCGCTGTACGACGCGATGTTCACGCACCGGGTGGACCTGCCGTTCGCGACCCAGGAGGCCCCGGAGGCCCTGTGGGCGGCGTTCGGTGAGCTGTTGCAGGCGGTCGAGCCGATCGCCACGGGCGACGACGACCCCGGCATCCTGACGGAGACGTTCTGGGCGGGCCTGCACGGCCTGGTGACGCTGATGCGCAGCGGCCGCCTGCCGGAGGAGGCCCACGAGACGAGGCTGGCCCTGCTGGTCGGCCACTTCACAACTCCGTAAGGGCCCATTTCTTTGGGGGCGCGAGGAACTGCGCGAGCAACCACACTCAACCCGCACCCGCCAACACCACCGCACCCCCACGGCAGACGCTCACCTCGTGAGAGACGGTGAACGGCGGGCGGGTGGGCGACTATTCGGCGGCCGGCAACGCGGCTCGCGGCCGCTGCCACCCCCGCGACCCCCGCGCCAGCAACCACGCCGTGGCCTCCTCCGGCGGCATCGCCGCGGCCACCAGCCACCCCTGCACGGCGTCACACCCGAGATCCCGCAGCCGCTCCCACGTCTCGTCGTCCTCCACCCCCTCCGCGACCACCAGCAGCCCCAGCGAATGCGCGAGGTCGACCGTGCAGCGCACGATCTCCGCGTCCTCGTTGTCGACCGCCAGCCGGGCCACGAAGGACCGGTCGATCTTCAGCTCGCTCACCGGCAGCCGCCGCAGATGCACGAGCGACGAGTACCCGGTGCCGAAGTCGTCGAGCGACATCTTCACGCCGTGCCCGCTCAGCCCCGCGAGGGTGTCGGCGGCCCGCTGCGGGTCCTCCAGCAGCACGTGCTCGGTTATCTCCAGCTGCAGCGCCCCGGCCGGCACCCCGTGCCGCGCCAGCCGCGCCGCCACCAGGCCCGCGAACCCCGGTGTGTGGACGTCTCGCGGCGAGACGTTGACCGCCACCGGCACCCGCAGCCCCTGCGCCCGCCACCGGGCGACCTGCCCGAGCGCGGTCTCCAGTACGTACTCCGTCAGATGGGGCATCAGCCCGGACGACTCGGCGATCGCTATGAACTCGTCCGGCGGCACCTTGCCCCGCTCCGGGTGCACCCACCGCACCAGCGCCTCAAGCCCCGCCACCTGTCCGTCGAAGCGGACCTTCGGCTGGTAGTGCAGCTGCACCTCGTGCGCGTCCAGCGCCCGGCGCAGATCCCCCAGCAGGCCCAGCCGGTCGGGGGTGTTGGAGTCCCGCTTGGACTCGTACACCTCGACGCCGGTTCGGTCCCGCTTCGCCTGGTACATCGCCACGTCCGCGCGGCGCAGCAGTCCCTCCGCGTCGAGCGCGTGGTCGGGGAAGACGGCGACACCCGCGCTGGCCTCCAGGACGAGGGTGAGGCCGTCGAGGTCGAGCGGGGAGGAGAGGGCCGTGACCAGGCCCCGGGCCACCCGGGTGGCCGAGGTCGTGGAATCGGCGACCGGGAGTAAGACCGCGAACTCGTCGCCGCCGAGCCGGGCCGCCTCCGCACCGCGCGGCAGCGCGGCCCGCAGCCGGTCGGCTATCTGGAGGAGCAGCCGGTCACCGGCGAGATGACCGAGCGTGTCATTGACCGAACGGAACCGGTCGAGGTCGATCAGCATGAGGGCGGAACGGGCGCCGATGCGTTCGGCGTCGTCGAGGGCGGTCCAGATCCGCTCAAGCAGCCACTGCCGGTTGGGCAGTCCGGTCAGCGGGTCGCGCAGCTGCTCCTCGGCGCGGGCCCGGGCTATCCACAGGGTGGAGTCGAGGGCGACCAGCGGGATGGAGAACAGCGGCAGCAGCAGCGGCTGGGCGACGGCGACCACGCAGATCAGCGGGGCGATGCCGAGCAGGGCGACGGCGACCAGGCCCTGGCGCATCAGGGCGGTGCGGGCGACGGTGGGCAGGCCGCCGCCGCGCGGTGCGTGCAGGTACCAGAGCAGGGCGCGGGTGACGGCGAGGTAGGCGACCGCGACGAGCACGACCTCGGGAGCGGTGGCGACGCTCCAGCTGCCGGGGTTCCAGGGCGACTCGACGGTCGGGACACGCCCGAACACGAGGAGCACCAGCGCGCCGGCGCCGATGCCGAGGATGTCCACCGCGCCGTGCAGGACACCCTGCCGCCAGCGGTGGCGCCTGGCTATGCCGACCAGGACGACGACGGTCAGGCTGACCATGCCGGCGGGCACCCAGCCGTACAGCAGGAGGACGGCGAGGGTGAGGGCGGCGCCGGAGCCGGTGCCGCCCCACCAGCGGGCGCGGCCGAGCAGGACGAGGTGGCCGACGATGATGCCGGTCAGCACGGCCAGCGACCAGCCGACCGTGCCGGACGGGAAGAGGGCGTGGCCGTCGGAGAACGCACGGAAGAAACCGGCGCCGAGGACGAACGCGGCGGCCGCGACGACTCCGGCGGGCAGCGCGGGCCAGGACAGGTGCCGTTCGTGATCGGTACCGATCAGGTCGGGCGGCGGTTCGACGGCGGCCAGCGGCAGCGGGTCGCGCGCGTCCGCCGCGCCGCTCACCGCCGACCTGCCCGGCACACCCGGCAGGCCGGGGCGCCGGTCGCCCCGCACCGCCCACCGGCTCCCCCGCCACGCGCACGCCCGGCGGCGCAGCGGCAGCCGCGCGCCCGCGGCGGCGCTCTCGGTCGGTTCCATTCCCGTCCCTCTCACAGCCGGCGGTGCCCACGCCGTGCGGTCCGTGCCCTGCCGGAGCACGGGAATGCCCCGACCGCAGCTGGGCACGGCAGGCGCACGTCTCAACAGTAGGCCGCAGAAGGCTTCCACGGGCAGCGGTCGAGGACGGTTGCCCGATTGCGCACCGGCCACCCGTATGCATCTGATATGCGCCGAACGGGTGGCCTTCAACCGCTACTCCCCGGTCGGAAGGGCGACTTCGGCCGCCGCGTCCGGTCCCTGCTCCAAAAGGACGACAAATCCGTCCTCGTTCAGAACAGGAACCTTCAGCTGCATCGCCTTGTCGTACTTCGATCCGGGGTTGTCACCCACGACCACGAACGCGGTCTTCTTCGACACTGAACCGGTCACCTTGGCCCCGCGGGTCTGCAGTGCGTCCTTGGCCCCGTCCCGGGTGTAGTGCTCCAGGGTTCCGGTCACGACGACGGTGAGGCCCTCCAGCGGACGCGGCCCCTCGTCCTCTCCGGTGGACTCGTCCTCCAGCGGAACTCCAGCGGCCTTCCACTTTCGGATGATCTCGCGGTGCCACTCCTCGGCGAACCACTCCGTGAGCGCGGTCGCGATGATGCCGCCGACACCGTCGATGTTCGACAGCTCCTCCTCGGTGGCCTGCTCGATGCGGTCGATGGAGCGGAACTCGCGGGCCAGTGCCTGGGCGGCGACCGGTCCGACGTGCCGGATGGACAGGCCGTTGAGGAAGCGCGCGAGCGGGCGGGTCTTGGCCTCCTCGATCTTCTGGAGCAGGGCGAGGGTGTTCTTCTTGGGCTCGCCCTTCTGGTTGGCGAAGACCGTGACGACCTTCTCCTCACCGGTCTTGGGATCGCGCTTGGGCAGCCCGCTGTCCGGGTCGAGGACGTACGCCTTGATGGGCAGCAGCTTCTCGATGGTGAGGTCGAAGAGGTCGCCCTCGTCGACCAGCGGCGGGTCGGCGGGCTCCAGCGGCCGGGTGAGCGCCGCCGCCGCGACCCCGCCGAAGTGCTCGATGTCCAGGCACTCGCGGCCCGCGAGGTAGGACACCCGCTCTCTCAGCTGGGCCGGGCAGGCACGGGCGTTGGGGCAGCGGAGGTCGATGTCGCCCTCCTTCATGGGCCGCAGCGGCGTCCCGCACTCGGGGCACTCGGCCGGCATCACGAACTCCCGCTCGCTGCCGTCCCGCAGGTCGACGACCGGGCCGAGGATCTCCGGGATGACGTCACCGGCCTTGCGCAGCACCACGGTGTCGCCGATCAGCACACCCTTGGCCTTGACGACCTCCTGGTTGTGCAGGGTGGCGAACTCCACCTCGCTGCCCGCCACCGTGACCGGCTCGACCTGCGCGTACGGCGTGACCCGCCCGGTGCGGCCGACGCCCACCTTGATGTCGATCAGCCTGGTGTTGACCTCTTCCGGCGCGTACTTGTACGCGATCGCCCACCGGGGGGCCCGGGCCGTCGAGCCGAGGCGCCCCTGGAGCCGGATCTCGTCCAGCTTGACGACGACACCGTCGATCTCGTGCTCCACGGAGTGCCGGTTCTCGCCGTAGTAGGCGATGAACTCCCGTACGCCGTCGAGGTCGTCGACCACCCTGTTGTGCGGGGAGGTGGGCAGCCCCCAGGTCTTCAGCAGGTCGTAGGCCTCGGAGAGCCGGTTCAGGCCCTCGAAGCCCGCCAGGGCGCCGATGCCGTGGACGACCATGTGCAGCGGGCGGGTGGCGGTGACCCGCGGGTCCTTCTGGCGCAGTGAACCGGCCGCCGCGTTGCGCGGGTTGGCGAACGGCTTGTCGCCGGCCGCGACCAGGCGTTCGTTGAGCTCGGCGAACTTCTCCATCGGGAAGTAGACCTCGCCGCGGATCTCGACCAGGTCGGGGACGCGCTCGCCGTGCAGCCGGTCCGGGATCTCGGCGATCGTACGGACGTTGGGCGTGATGTCCTCGCCGGTGCGGCCGTCGCCGCGGGTCGCCGCGCGGGTGAGGCGGCCGTGCTCGTAGGTGAGGTTGACGGCGAGACCGTCGACCTTGAGCTCGCACAGGAAGTGGTACTCCTGGTCACCCAGTTCCTTGTGGATCCGCTCGGCCCAGGCGGCCAGGTCGTCGTCGTTGAACGTGTTGTCCAGCGACAGCATCCGCTCGCGGTGCTCGACCGCCGTGAACCCCGTCTCGTACGCCCCCGCGACCTTCTGGGTCGGCGAGTCGGGCGTGCGCAGCTCGGGGTGCTCGTCCTCCAGCGCCTCCAGCGACTTGAGGAGCTTGTCGAACTCCGCGTCGCTGATGACGGGAGCGTCCTTCACGTAGTACCGGAAGCGGTGCTCCTCGATCTGCTCAGCGAGCCGCGCGTGCTTCTCCCGTGCCTCGGCGGGCACTGCCGTCTCCGCCTGCTGCTTGTCGCCGGCCACCGTGTTCCTCCCGTTACTCTGGGTTGTCCGCGAGTGATCTCGCCGCCCGGACGCAGTGGGTGAGTGCCTGCCGGGCGTACGCGGGGGAAGCGCCCGCCAGCCCGCACGCCGGGGTGACCGTGACGGACTCCGCGAGAAGCCCCGGTCGCAGCCCCAGCCTGCGCCACAGCGTCCTGACACCCATGACGCTACCGGCCGGGTCTGACAATGCCGTGTCCGTGCCCGGCACGACACCGGCGAAGAGCCGGGTGCCCGCCTCCACTGCCTCACCGATCACGTCGTCGTCACGCTCGGTGAGGAGCGAGAAGTCGAAGGAGACGGCGGCCGCCCCGGCGCGGCGGAGCAGGGCGAAGGGGACGTCCGGGGCGCAGGAGTGGACGACGACCGGGCCGTCGGCGTGCACGCCGAGCACGTCGCGCAGGGTGGACTCGACGAGTTGGCGGTCGACCGCGCGGTGGGTGCGGTAGCCGGAGGCGGTCTTCACCTGGCCGCGCAGTACGGCGGTGAGGGACGGCTCGTCGAGCTGGAGCACCAGGCGGGCGCCGGGGATGCGCCGCTGCGTCTCGGCCAGGTGGAGCCGTAGCCCCTCGGTGAGGGAGGCGGCCAGGTCACGGCAGGCGCCGAGGTCGGAGAGGGCCGACTCGCCGTTCCGCAGCTCCAGGGCGGCGGCGAGCGTCCAGGGCCCGACCGCCTGCACCTTCAGCGGGCCCGCGTACTCCTGGGTGAACTCCTCCAGCGCGTCCAGGTCCTCGCCCAGCCAGGACCGGGCCCGCCGGGTGTCCCGGCCCGGCCGGTCGCCGAGCCGCCAGCCGCTGGGCTCCACGCGCGCGTACAGCTCGACGAGCAGGCCGGCGGTGCGGCCGATCATGTCGGCGCCGGGGCCGCGGGCGGGCAGCTCGGGCAGGAAGGGGAAGTCCTCGAAGCTGCCGGTCGCGGTCTTGGCGGCCTCGCGGGCGTCGGTGCCGGGGAGCGAGCCGACGCCTGTGGCGGGGCCGAAGTCGGAGATTGCGTTCACGTGAGGAGCCTAAGCGGGGTGGGCGGTGCGGTGTGCGGCAGCGTGGGTGCGGATCGTGGCGCGCAGGGCCGGCCGGCAGCGCCCCGAAGGAGCGCTGGGCTGTATTCGATGTGCGGCTGCCGCCGCGCGGGCGCGACCAGCCACGATGGCGCCGCACTCGACAGACGGCGTATCGCGGCACTCCCGGCGGAGCGCTCAACCGGGAAGCGGGCCCGGGCGCACGGTGAGGTCGTTGATCTCCGCGTCCCTCGGCAGGTCCAGGGCGGTGAGGATCGTGGTCGCCACCGACTCCGGGTCGATCCAGCGCGCCGGGTCGTACTCCTTGCCCTCCTGCTGGTGGACCTTCGCCTGCATCGGGCTCGCCGTGCGGCCCGGGTAGACCGAGGTGACGCGGACGCCGTTGCCGTGCTCCTCGGCGCGGAGGGAGTCGGCCAGGGCCTTCAGGCCGTGCTTGGAGGCCGCGTACGCCGACCAGACCGCGTGCGCGTTGAGTCCCGCGCCGGAGTTCACGAACAGCACGTGACCGCGGGCGGCGCGGAGCTGGGGCAGGAAGTGCCGGGTCAGCTCGGCCGGTGCGACCAGGTTGACGTTGAGCTGGTGGCGCCAGGACTTCGGGGTCAGCTCGCCGACCTCGCCCAGGTCGACGACACCGGCGATGTGCAGCAGCGAGTCCACCCGGTCCGGGAGGGTCTGGTGGGAGAAGGCCCAGGAGAGCTTGTCCGGGTCCGCCAGGTCGCCGACCAGGGTGCGGGCGCCGGGGAAGTCGGCGGCCAGTTCCTTCGCGCGGCCGGCGTCGCGCGCGTGCAGCACGACGTCGTCCCCGCGCGCGTGCAGGCGGCGGGCCACGGCGGCGCCGATGCCGGAACCGGCGCCGGTGATCACATGAGTTGCCATGGGGCCCATGCTCGCATCAGCGGGCGCCGAGACTCTGCTCCAGGTGGGCCAGGGCCTGTGCGGGTTCCTCCGCGAAGAACATCAGCTCGGCCAGGGGGCGGGGCAGGAAGCCCTCCGCCTCCATGCGGTGGAACTGCTGCTTCAGGCCGTCGTAGAAGCCGGCGGTGTTGAGCAGCACGACGGGCTTGTCGGTGCGGCCGTGCTTCTTCAGCTCCAGGATCTCGGTGGCCTCGTCGAGCGTGCCGGTGCCGCCGACCATGATGACCACGGCGTCGGCCTTCTCCAGCAGGAGCCGTTTGCGCTCCGCGAGGTCGGCCGCGATGACCATCTCGTCGGCGCCGGGGCGGGCCCTGTTGGCGAGGAAGTCGACGGAGACGCCGATCAGCCTGCCGCCGGCTTCCTGGACACCGTCGGCGACCACTTTCATGAGGCCGACGTTGGAGCCGCCCCAGACCAGGGAGTGGCCGCCCTTGCCGATGAGTTTCGCGAAGTCGCGGGCGGGGCGGGTGTAGCGGTCGTCGAGATCTGCCGCGGAGAGGAAGACACAGATTCGCATGGGGTCAGGGTAGGCGTGGCCGGATGGCGGGTGCGGGCCGCATGTGGCTGGTCGCGCAGTTCCCCGCGCCCCTTAGGGGGCGCTCGCCTGAGCGTCGGGAACAACTGAGCCTCCGCCGCTGTCATCCCTGTATGGCCTCTGGACACACGATCACCATCGAGCAGTCCCAGCAGCACGTACGCGTCACGCACGGGGACCTGGTCCTCGCCGAGAGCGATCGGTCTCTCGTCCTGCGTGAGACGGGATCACCCGTGCGCTACTACATCCCCGCCGAGGACGTCCGCCTCGACCTCCTCACCCCCTCCGAGACGCACACCGTCTGCCCCTTCAAGGGAACCGCCTCGTACTGGTCCCTGCCCGACGCGCCGGACCTGGTCTGGGCGTACCCCGAGCCGAAGGCGGACGTCGCCCAGATCAAGGACCACCTCTGCTTCTACGAGGTGGACGTCACCGGCTGACGTCGGACGGTCGAGGCGATCGTCGCCGAGCCGACGACGCGGGTGTCGTCGTACAGGACGATCGCCTGGCCGGGGGCGACGCCGCGGACCGGCTCGGTGAACGTGACCTGCAGTTCGCCGTCGACCAGCTCGGCGCTCACCTCGGTCTCGCCGCCGTGGGCGCGGAGCTGGGCGGTGTAGACGCCGGGGCCGGCGGGGGCGGTGCCGCACCAGCGGGGCTTGATCGCGGTGAGGCCGGTGACGTCGAGGGCGGCGGCCGGGCCGACCGTCACCGTGTTGTTCACCG
Organism: Streptomyces sp. NPDC001980; assembly: GCF_040296885.1. Classification (NCBI taxonomy): domain Bacteria; kingdom Bacillati; phylum Actinomycetota; class Actinomycetes; order Kitasatosporales; family Streptomycetaceae; genus Streptomyces; species Streptomyces sp. NPDC001980. The sequence goes on from NZ_JBEOYD010000007.1 coordinate 283,566, forward strand.
GCGAGATGTCGAGGACGTAGCGCGGCTTGCCGTCGGCGGCGGGGGTGCCGATGCGCAGGCCCTTGCGCTGGCCGATGGTGAAGCCGTACGCGCCCTCGTGGGTGCCGACCTTGGCGCCGGACTCGTCGACGATGTCGCCCTCCGCCCTGCCGAGCCGCTGGGCGAGGAAGCCCTGGGTGTCGCCGTCGGCGATGAAGCAGATGTCGTGCGAGTCGGGCTTCTTGGCGACCGCGAGGCCCCGGCGCTCGGCCTCGGCGCGGATCTCGCCCTTGGTGGTGAGGGTGTCGCCGAGCGGGAAGAGGGCGTGGGCGAGCTGCCGCTCGTCCAGGACGCCGAGGACGTACGACTGGTCCTTCGCCATGTCGGAGGCGCGGTGCAGCTCGCGGGAGCCGTCGGGGAGCGTCACGATCTTCGCGTAGTGGCCGGTGCACACGGCGTCGAAGCCGAGCGCGAGCGCCTTGTCCAGCAGGGCCGCGAACTTGATCTTCTCGTTGCAGCGCAGGCACGGATTGGGGGTGCGGCCCGCCTCGTACTCGGCGACGAAGTCCTCGACGACGTCCTCGCGGAAGCGGTCGGCGAGGTCCCAGACGTAGAACGGGATGCCGATGACGTCGGCGGCGCGGCGGGCGTCGCGGGAGTCCTCGATGGTGCAACAGCCCCGGGCGCCCGTGCGGAAGGACTGCGGGTTCGCGGAGAGCGCGAGGTGGACGCCGGTGACGTCGTGGCCGGCCTCGGCCGCGCGGGCGGCGGCGACGGCGGAGTCCACGCCGCCCGACATGGCGGCGAGGACGCGGAGGGGACGGGTGCGCTGCGGGGTCTCAGTCATAGCCCCTCCAGGGTACGGGGGCGCGGGAACCGGGGCCCGCGAGTATCCGTTGGGGATCACATGGGGGCGAGAACGGGTGACGGCGACCGCAGGCTCGGGCGGCGGGCGCTGCTGATCGGCGGGGCGGCGGCGGCCGCGGGCACGGTGGCACTGACCAGGGACGAGCTGGCACGGCTGTACTGGCGGCTGCCGGGGGTGCGCAAGGCGCGGGTGGCGGGCGCGGTGGACTTCGTGGGTGCGCGCTGGGTGGCGGCGTCCCCGGCGAACTACCGGACGGCGGACCGGCCGTCCGACTACCCGATCGACCGGGTGGTCATCCATGTCACCCAGGGCGGCTACGAGAGCGCCGTGAAGGCCTTCCAGGACCCGGCGCACGAGGCGGCGGCGCACTACATCGTGCGCAAGGACGGGCGGATCACCCAGCTGGTCCGCGAGCTGGACGTGGCGTTCCACGCGGGGAACAGGTCGTACAACGAGCGCAGTGTCGGGATCGAGCACGAGGGGTTCGTGGACCGCCCGGAGGACTTCACCGACGCGATGTACGCGGCCTCGGCACGGCTGACGGCCGCGATATGCCGGCGGTACGGCATGGCCGTGGACCGCGAGCACGTGATCGGTCATGTGGAGGTGCCGGGGACGGATCACACCGACCCGGGAAAGCACTGGGACTGGGGTCGTTACATGGGGCTTGTTCGGCGCGTCGGACAGGCCTGACCCCCGGTTCCACCTGTGACTTAATCGTTATCCTGTGCCTGTGCTGCGCGCCGTCTGTGTCCGTTGCGTCCCGCACCCCGGGCACTAGCTGCGACTGCTCAACTAGCCCTTTTTCCAAGGGAGTTAAGAATTACCATCATCCACGGCCGCTTCACAGTCCCCCCGGTCTGCTCCTAACTTCGCCTCAGATTTCACACAGTCCCCAGGTCAAACATCCGGGGCCATGACCCACACCACAGATCCCGCCTTCGAGGCGGACGGGAACGAAGAGCAGGCCACCGGCGGCAGGCGGCGGCGCGCCAAGGGCACGGAGCACGCCAAGGCGGCGCGTGTCACCGACGCCGAGCACTCCAAGGAGGGAACGGCCAAGCGCGGCAAGGGCGTTCACCGCCGGAAGTTCCTCGGCGGCATGGCCGGCGTCGGTCTGGGCGCCGTCGCCGCGGCCGGCTCCACCTTCGCCCTGCTGACCGACGCGAACGGCAACAAGGCCGGCGCGGCCACCAACACCGCCACCCTGACCATCCCGGACCTCCTGGAGGGCACCACCTCCGACAGCACCACCACCTATACGCTGGAGGCGAAGACCGGCACCGCCGAGGTGCTCAGCGGCGTCACCAGCACCACCGCCGGCTACAACCAGTCCTTCCTCGGCCCCACCATGAAGTGGACCAAGGGCAACACGGCCCTGCTCAACATCACCAACAGCCTGGGCGAGGACACCACGGTCCACTTCCACGGCGCGCACGTCCCGGCCAAGATGGACGGCGGTCCCCAGGTCGCCTTCTCCGACGGGGACACCTGGGCGCCGACCTTCACGGTGAAGGACGACCCCACGACACTCTGGTACCATCCGCACGCGCTGGGCACCACGGCGAAGCAGGCGGTGCACGGCCTGGCCGGCATGATCATCGTCGATGACGCCGACAACACCACCAGCGCCGCGCTGCCCACCACCTACGGCACGGACGACATCCCGCTGATCTTCCAGTGCCTGGCCGTCGACAGTGCCGGTGACATCAAGTACGACCTGACCGGCTACCTCAGCAGCGGCCTGAGCTACCCGCTGCTGGTCAACGGCACCAACGTCGACGACACCACCCTCACCTTCACCGCGACCAAGACCCGGACGCGCTTCCGACTGCTCAACGCCTCGCCGTCGGACATCATCACCGTCCAGCGCAGCGACGGCGGCACGATGACGCAGATCGCCACCGACCAGGGCTACCTGGCCGAGGCGGCGGACGTGACCACGATCCGGCTGGTGGCCGGCGCCCGCGCCGAGATGGTCATGGATATGTCGGACGACGTCACCCTGCAGGCGGTCGTCACCACCGGCTGGGTCCGCGGCGGCAGCGGCACGTACGACTTCCTGACCGTCACCGCGAGCGGCACCGACACCCCGGACGACCTGCCCAGCTCGCTGCGGACGATCGACCGGTACGACACCAGCGACTTCACCGCGCGGACCATCACCCTCGGCCAGAGCGGCACGAAGATGCTCATCAACGGGTCGGCCGGCACGAGCATGTCCTCCATGGCCATGATCAGCACCACGCTGGGATCCAAGGAGATCTGGACGATCACGAACAGCACGCAGCTGGAGCACTCGTTCCATCTGCACGACGTGCCGTATCAGCTGATCTCCATCAACGGCGAGGATCCGACCGGCGTCGAGCTCGGCTGGTACGACACCTATGAGGTGGTCGGCGGCGGCTCCATCAAGATCGCCATGGAGTTCACCGACTTCTCCGACGACACGTACATGTACATGCTCCACTGCCATCTGCTGCAGCACGAGGACGAGGGCATGATGGCGGCCCTCATGGTGACGGACAGTTAGTCGCGGCCCGGGCCTCCTGAGCAGGCTGCCGCCGGCAGTGGAAGTGCCGGCGGCAGCCGTTCGCGGGGCTCCGGTCACCGACAGCTCCCCCGGAACACATCGACCTGGCCGCCCGTGCTGTCCGCGACCACGAGGTCGCGGACGCCGTCGCCGTCCAGGTCGGCCGCCGTCGCGTCGTAGGCGCCGGTGGCGGGCACGTCGGTCAGCCGGGTGAGGGTACCCGAGCCGTCGCCCGTGTACGGCGTGACCGAGTTGCCCTGAAGAGAAGAGACCAGCAGGTCCGTGGTGCCGTCCCCGTCCAGGTCGGCGGCGCCCACGGCGACCGGCAGCGCGGGCGTGCTGTGGGCGGTGGCCGCACCGAAGGTGCCGTCACCGTTGCCCAGCAGCACGTCCAGGGTGTCGGCGCCGTTGCTCACCGTGGCCAGGTCGAGGCTGCCGTCGCCGTCGAAGTCGCCCTCGGCGAGGGAGTAGAGGCGGGCGGTGGCGGTGTACTCGGTGGCGGCACCCAGGGCTCCGGTGCCGTCACCGAGCAGCACGCTCACCCCCGCGCCGCCGACGCTCGCCGTGGCCACGTCGGCGGCACCGTCGCCGTCGAAGTCGCCGACGACGATGCCGTGCGGCTGGCTGCCGGTGGCGGTCTCGCCGGTGTCGGTGAAGGTGCCGTCCCCGTTGCCCAGCAGCACCCGCACGGTGCTGGTCTGCTGCTCGGCCACCACCAGGTCGGCCAGACCGTCACCGTTCGGATCGCCGGTGGCGAGCGCCCGGGGCGAACCGGAGACATCGATCGCCGACGCCGTACCGAAGGTGCCGTCACCGGAGTTCAGCAGCACACTCACCTGTGCGCCCCCGAAGTCGGCGGTGGCGAGGTCCGGATGCCCGTCGCCGTCGAAGTCGGCGACGACGGTCTGGTACGGGTGCGTCCCGACCGCGTAGGTGCTGCCCGCCGCGAACGTCCCGTCCCCCGCGCCGAGCAGCACGGTCACCGAGTCGCCTTCGAGGTTGGTGGCGACCACGTCCACCGCGCCGTCGCCGTTCAGGTCGGCGGTGACGACATGGCGGGTGTTGGTGGCGGCGGTGGCGGAGCCGGTCGGGGTGTACGCCGGGACGCAGGCGGTGGTGTCGGCGGCCACGGCCGGAATCGCGGGCAGCGCGCCGGCGAGGAGCAGCCCACCGGCCACGGCCAGCCGTAAGCAGAGGTACCGGGTCATGCCGTACCGCCTTTCAGTGCGAGAGGTTTCACCGACCGGCTCAGCCCTGGTCGGCGGCGACCCGGAAGCCGACCGTGGGGTAGCCGCCGCTGCCGTCGCGGCCCTCGCCGCGGTAGTGGGTCGTGCAGCTGCGGCCTGTCGCGTACCAGGAGCCGCCGCGCACGGCGTTGACGTCCAGACCGGCCTCCTGGCCGTTGGTGGCGGTGACGACGCTGGAGGTCCACTCGAAGCAGTTGCCGGCCATGTCGTAGGCGCCGTACACGCTGACGCCGTCCGCGTACGCGCCCACGGCCGAGGTGAGTCCGCCGGTCGCCATCAGCGCGTCGAAGAGGTCCGTGTAGACGAACCCGGTCCAGGTGTCGTGGTCGATCCAGCCGGTCACCCCGCCGGTGGCGGTGACGGTGAGGATCTCGGAGACCGGCTCGCTCTCGCCGTACCGGGTGGATTCCGGGTGGTCGTAAGTGGCCTCGGTGGAGCCGTAGTTCGCGAGGTAGTACGCGGCGCACACCGCGTTGTAGTTGTACCTGCTGGTGAGCACGGAGTCCGCGTAGGTCGTCCCGGCCGTGTCGCCCCACGGGTAGGCGTAGGAGTCGGGGCCGCGGGCCGCGCTCTCCCACTCGGCCTCGGTCGGCAGCCGGAAGGTCCAGCCGTCCGCCTGCCCGGTGAGCCAGTCGCAGAAGGCCTCGGCATCCGCCAACGCGACCGCCAGGACCGGGTGTTGCTCCTTGCCGGCGGGGACCGTGCCGTCGCCCCAGGAGGACGGCACCGTGTGGCCGGGGTTGGCGTCGAGGAAGGCCGCGTACTGGGCGTTGGTGACCTGGTAGGCCCCCAGCCAGTAGGCGGAGTCGATCGGCGAGGCCTCGCCCGCGCCGGTGGTGTTGGACAGGTCGGCCGTGAACACGAAGTCCGGGTCCGCGGGGGCCGGCACCAGGGTCTGCCCGGCGACGGTGGCCGAGTCCGCCGCGGACGCCGGTGCCGCGCCGAGCAGCGACGCGGCGGCTCCGGCGCCGGCCAGTTGGAGCAACGTCCTTCTGCCGAAAGGCTGTTGGTGCGGTGGTACGACGGTCATGGGGCGGCCCTCCGTCGACTCGGTGGCTGGGGGCCGGTCACGCGGCATTTCAGGGGGACAGCGCGCCGCGTGACCGGCCGTTCAACGGAACGTAAAGTGCGCGCCTTTGCTGCGGCCAATGCCGGCCTGTGACTTCTCTGGACGCGCGCCCACAGGTGCCGCGCCGGATGCGCGGTCGTTCCCGTTGAGCCCGCAGTCTGCCCGAAGAGAGGCACAGTGTCGACACCTTGGACTGTGAATGCCCCTCAACCCCTTGACCGAGGCTTACTGTCGACACTAGACAGTTAGCGGAGGACCTTCCCACGCGACGAGGAGCACGCCATGACCGATCCCCGGCCCGGACAGCGCCTCTCGGGCAAGGTCGCCCTCGTGACCGGTGCGGGCGCCGGGATCGGGCAGGGCTGCGCGCTGCTCTTCGCCGAGCAGGGCGCGACCGTGGTCGGCTGCGACATCGACGCGGACGCGGCCGAGCGCACCCGGAAGCTGGCCGCCGAACGCGGGGCGAAGGTCGAGGTCATGGCCCCGCTGGACATGACGGTCCCGGGGGACGCCCAGCAGTACGCGGACTCGGTGTTCGAGCGGTACGGCCGGACCGACGTGCTGGTGACGGCCGGCGCGATCGCCCCGCACATGGCGAGCGCGGCGGAGATGGACTTCGACGCGCAGTGGACGCCGACCCTGCGCGGCGAGGTCGACGTGGTGTTCCTGCCGGTGCGGGCGGCCTGGCCGCACCTGGTGGCCTCCGGCGGCGGCTCGATCGTCAACTTCGCCTCGGTGAACGCCTTCCGGGGCAGCGGCACCTTCGGCATGGTCGCGCACTGCGCGGGCAAGTCGGCGGTGCTCGGCCTGACCCGGCAGCTCGCCGTGGAGGGCGGCCCGTCCGGGATCCGGGCCAACACCATCTCCCCCGGCATGGTCCGCACCCCGGCCACCGAGTCGGCCGGCGCGCACCAGGGAGCCGCCCGGGCGGCCCTCCTCGCCCGTATCCCGCTGGGCCGGGTCGGCACGCCGGAGGACATCGCCTGGTGCGCGGTCTATCTGGCGTCCGACGAGTCGGCGTGGGTCACCGGCGGGAACTTCCCGGTGGACGGCGGGGTACTGGCGAAGTAAAGGGCCCCGCGTCGCCTCAGGAAGTCCCGGGCCGTCACGTCGACGGGGTGCGCCGCCGGCGTGCCGGCTTGCGGCCGGCCTCCTGCTCCTGGATCTGCTCCTCCACCGAGCGCAGCGCCCGGACCGTCGCCCCCGCGATCAGCGCGGCGGCCAGCTCGCCGTCCCGCTCCTCGCAGGCCTGCATCAGCCGTTCCTGGTCGTCGACGCTGTAGGCGAGCCGTCCTGGGCGGGTCAGGCTGAGGTGGCGGAGCATGAGGGTGCGCAGCGCCAGGGAGTCGAGGATCTGCTTGAGGGTGGCGTTGCCGACGATCCACGTCATCCGCTCCTGGAGCTGCACATGGCTCCAGAAGTACGCGTCCACGTCGCCCTCGTCGGCCAGTCCGCGCATCTTCTCGACCCGGCCGCGCAGCTCGCCGATCTCCTCGTCGGTGGCCCGCTCCACCAGCAGGGCGGCGAGCATCGACAGGAGCTGGCGGCGGACCTGGTAGATGTCCCGGATGTCCTGGAGGGAGGGCGCGGCGACCCGGGGCCTGCGGCGCGCCTTCATCTCGACCAGGCCCTCCTGCTCCAGGAGCATCAGGGCCTCGCGCACGGGGGTCCGGCTGGTCTCGAACCGCCGCGACAGGTCGACGCTGTTGAGGTCCTGGCCCGCGGCCAGCCGCCCCTCGATGATCCCGGCGCCCACCCACTCGGCGATCTGCGCGACCAGCGGCTCCCGCCGGTCCCGCAGCCGCAGCAGGCGGGCGAGCACGACATGCGTGTCCTGATCGGTCATCCGGCGGCCTCCCGGTCCGTGCCCGGCCCGGTGCCGGGTTCACAGCGGATCCATCGGTGTCGACACTATCGCACTCCAACACGGTCCAGAACACCGGTCTACGGCTGTCTGTCGACAGCCGTCCGGGCGGCCGATGCCGGGCCGGCAGCCGTCCAGGGCTGGATGTCGAGGGCGACCAGGAACCGGGACACCATGTTGTACACCGCCACGGTCGCCGTCAGCTCGGCGAGGCCGGTCTCGTCGAAGTCGGCGCGCAGGGCGTCGAACACCGGGTCCGGGACCTGGACATCACGGGTCATCGCGTCGGTGTAGGCGATGACCCGCGCAAGGCGCCCCTCGAACTCCGGCTTCTCCTTGCGCACTTCGGCCAGCTGCGCGTCGTCCGCCCCGGCCCGCCGGGCCTCCGGCTCGTGCGCCGCCCATTCGTACGGCGCCCGGTTGAGGACCGCGATCCGCAGGATGACCAGCTCACGCAGATCGGCGGGCAGCGACAGCCGCTCCCGTACCGCGCCGAGCAGGCTGTTCCAGCCGTCGGCCACCGGCGGGCTGTGCAGCAGCATCCGGTCCAGCGGATGCAGGGTGCCGCCGCGCCGGGCGCGGACGCGGTCGGCGATCTCGCCGCTGCCGTCGGTGCCGGGGAGTCGTGCCATGGGGAGGTTCCTTCCGTCCGTACGGTCGCGTCAGCCGAGCAGGGGGCGGGGCAGGCGGGCGAGCAGCCGCAGGGCGTCGAGCCGCTGGACCGGCCCGATCGCCGCCTCGCCGGCCCCGAACACCATCGCCCGCTCCCCCGTGAACGCCGGCCAGGCGGGCAGCGCGCCCCCGTTCGGGTCGTGGTCGGTGACGAAGCGGGCCCAGGTGTCGGCCATGGTGCGGGCCAGCTCCCGGTCGGCGTCGGTCCACGGCCAGGCACGGGCCGTCAACGTGTCGAGTGCGTAGGGCAGTTCGGCCGTGTGGTGGACGCCGTAACCGGGCAGCCCGTCGCGGGGCGGGGCGAGGGGCAGGCCGGGCGGCAGGGGCGGGGTCCGGGTGAAGCGGTACATCCAGGTGGGCGCGACGGCCGCATGCGTGCGCGCCCAGTGCCACACCGGGTGGCCGAACCGGCTCTCGCCGGTGAACCGCCGTGCCGTACGTCGGGCCTCGGCGGCGCTGCGCACCGGGTACACCGCGTCCGTGCCGGGCTCGACGGGCAGCCGGCGCAGGACGTCCGGCGTGGCGTACACCGAGCCCTCGTCGTCGTTGGTGCCGACGAGCAGCGGTACGGCGTGCTGCCGGGCGGCGCCGAAGACGTCGTCGCTCGGCTCGGTGAGGACCCGGCCGTCGACGACCGGCCCGAAGTGGCCGTTGAGGACGAGTCCGACACCGTCCAGGCAGCGCAGCGCGTCGAGGCCACGGTCCTCCGCCCAGCGCAGCCCCTGCCGCTGCGCCGCGAGTTGGCCGGGCAAGGGCCCCTCGGCCCGCCCGACGCCCGAGGCGCTCTGGCCGATCGCCGCGTGGAAGAGGTGCCGGGCGGCCGGCGAGGCCATGAGGTGGCAGACGTGGGCGGCACCGGCGGAGTTGCCGGCGAGGGTGACCCGGTCGGGGTCGCCGCCGAAGGCCGTGATGTTCTCGCGTACCCAGGTCAGGGCGGCGACGATGTCGAGCAGCCCGTAGTTGCCGGAGGCGCCCAGGTCGTCCTCGGCGGCGAGTTCGGGGTGGGCGAGGAAGCCGAGGGCGCCGAGCCGGTGGTTGAGGGTGACGAAGACCAGGCCACGCCGGGCCAACGCACGGCCCTGGTGGATCTCCTGGCCGCCGTGGCCGTAGCGGTTGCCGCCGCCGTGGATCCAGACCAGCACGGGCAGCCGGGCGCCCGGCGCCGGATCCGGGGTCCACACGTTCAGGTAGAGGCAGTCCTCGCTCATCACCAGCGCCCGCCGGTCGGCGAAGTTGGCGTGGTACATGAGCGAGTCGCGGGGCGGCTGGGGTTGCAGCGGGGCCGGTCCGAAGGTGTCGGCCCGGCGCTCGCCGTCCCAGGGCGCGGCGGGACGCGGGGGCCGCCAGCGGAGATCGCCGACGGGCGGCTCGGCGAAGGGAATGCCGCGGAAGACGGCCACCTCGCCGTCCCGCTCCCCCGCCAGTCGCCCGCCGCGCACCTGTGCCTTGCTCACCCGGCCGCCTTGTGCAGCGCGCCGTTCTTCATGACCACCCGGAGCCGGCCGGGGTCCTGGAGGATCCGGATGTCGGCCAGCGGGTCGCCGTCGACCAGCACCAGGTCCGCGAGATACCCCTCCCGGACCAGCCCCAGCTCCTCCGCCATCCCCATCACCTGGCCGCCGTACTCGGTCGCCGCGCGCAGCGCCTCGGCCGGGGTGAAGCCGAACCAGTCCACGAACAGCTCCAGGTCCCGCAGGTTGCGTCCGACCGGGTTCCAGGCGAAGCCGTAGTCGCCGCCGGGGACGACCCGGATCCCGCGCGCCACGAGTTCGGGTACGACCGCGCGGACGGCGTCCCGGGTGGCCTCGACCTCCATGCCGGGCTCGGGTTCGCGGCCGGCCTCGTGGAGGTTGGCGTGGATGATGCCCGGGGTGGGGGCCACGAAGATCCGGGCGCGGGCGGCCTGGAGGAGGTCGAGGGCCTCCTCGTCGGCGAAGGTGCAGTGGTAGACGGCGCGGACGCCGTGCCGTACGGCCGTCTTGACCGACTCGGCCGCGTGCGCGTGCGCGGTGAGCCACACGCCGTGCTTCTCCGCGGTGTACGCGGCGGCGGCCACCTCCTCGTCGGTGAACTGCACGATCCGCGAGGTCCCCTGTACGACGGCGCTCTCGCCGGAGAGGGACAACTTGACGATGTCGACGCCGAGTTCGGCCATGTCGGCGACGAACCGGGCGACCGACTCCGGGTCGGAGGCCCGGCCCTCGACGCCGGGGAAGTCGTAGACGCCGGGCTCGACCATGCCGGCGCTGCCCTCCCAGGAGGCTGCCCTGAGGCGCGGCCCGGGCATCCAGCCCTCGGCGAAGGCCTTGCGGGCGGCGACCTCCGTACCGGGGAGCCGGTTGCCGCCGGAGTAGGCGCTGGTGATGCCGTGGTCGAGGAGGACCCGGCCGGCGTGCGCGACGAGCAGGGCCTTCTCCTCGTCGGGTTCGTCGCGGCGCCGGGAGAGGTGCTCGACGGTGGAGCCGAAGCCGAGGTGGGTGTGGGCGTCCACGAGTCCGGGGAGCAGGGTGCCGCCGCCTCCGTCGATCACGCGGGCGGCGGCGGTCAGGTCGCGCGGGATGCGCTCGGCGACCGCGACGATGCGGTTGCCCTCGACCAGGACCTGTGCGGGGAACGGGTCGCGGCCGGTGCCGTCGAAGACGTGGACGTCGGTGAAGAGCGTGCCGGTCATGGGGTCCTGGGCCTCCAGAAGCGGTGCCGCATCTCGCCGACTCCCCCGATCCTGCTGACCAGTTCGTCCTCGGGGGTCAGGAAGCGCTGCGGGACCCGGCGGTTGCCGACGCCCGCCGGGGTGCCGGTGAAGATCAGGTCGCCGGGGAGAAGGGTGCAGAAACTGCTGAGGTGGGCGACGAGCCGGGGGATCGGGAAGATCATGTTGGCGGTGCGGTCGTGCTGGACGGTCTCGCCGTTCAGCTCGCAGGTCAGCTCCAGGTCGTCGGGGTCGTCGATCTCGTCGAGGCTGACGAGTGCGGGGCCGACCGGCCCGAAGCCCGGATAGGACTTGCCGAGCGAGAACTGGGCGGGACGGCCCGCGAGTTGACCGATCCGCTCGGAGAGGTCCTGGCCCACGGTGAGCGCGACGACCGGGTCCCAGCCCTTCTCCTCCGGCACCCGGTGGGCCTCGCGGCCGATGACCGCGACCAGTTCCAGCTCCCAGTCGACGTGACCGGGCGGCAGCGTGACCGTGGTGTGGGCGCCGGTGAGGCAGGTGGGGAACTTGGTGAAGACGAGCGGGACTTCGGGCTCCTCGTACCCCGCCTCGACCGTGTGCGGGCGGTAGTTGAGGGCGACGGCGAAGATCTGGCGGGGGGCCGGCACCGGGGGCTCCAGGTCGGCCTCGTCGTACGGGCGGGCGCCGGTCGCCGCGGCGGACCACAGGCGCAGGTCGTCCCAGCGGGCGAAGGGGTCGGTGGCGAGGGCGGGCGGTACGTCGACGGCGCCGTCCGGGGTCAGCAGGACGGTACGGCCGGCGAGGCGGGCGAGGCGCATCTGCCGCTCACACCCAGTGCCCGGCCGGCGGCTCGTCCTCGCCGTAGGCGTCTCTCCAGGAGACCACCGGGTTGCGCAGCACGCCCAGGCCTTCGATCTCGGCCTCGACCACGTCACCGGGCTTGAGGTAGTTCGCGAACGGGTCCTCGGTGCTCGCGGCCACGCCCGCGACGGTGCCCGTGGTGACGAGGTCGCCGGCGCTGTAGGTCTGCGGGGAGTGGTAGGCGACCAGCTGCGGGAGGGAGACCGACATCCGGCCGGTGTTGGACTTCTGGCGCACGTCGCCGTTGACCCTCAGCTCCATGTCCAGGGCGTGCGGGTCGGCGATCTCGTCGGCGGTGACGATGTACGGGCCGACCGGGCAGAAGGTCTCGATCGCCTTGGAGAAGGAGAAGACCCCCGACTCCATCTCGCGGCGCTGGATGTCCCGCGCGGTGATGTCGTTGAAGACGACATACCCGGCGATGTGCTCGACGGCCTGTTCCGCGGAGAAGAAGCGGCCCGGCCTGCCGATGACGACGGCGAGTTCGAGTTCGTAGTCGAGTTCCCGGGTGAGGTTCGCCGGGTACACGATCGGCTCGTCCGGGCCGATGACCGCGTCGACGTTCTGGAAGAAGACGATCCCCCTGTTGACCGGGTGGGACCAGTCCACGCGGGCCAGGTCCTCGTGGTGCTCACGGAAGTTGCCCGCGGTGTGGAAGAACTTCTTCGGCACGATCGGCGCGCGCAGCCGGACGTCGGCGAGCGCGAACGTCCGCCCCGTCTCGTCCACTTGGCCCTCCCGCTCGAACCAGACGCGGGTGGAGGGCACTTCCAGTTCCACGACGGTGTCTCCGTCGAGCCGGCCCACCAGTCCGTCGTCCCGTCCGTCGGAGAACGTCACCAGTTTCATCAGACCTCCCTCAACTGTCGACAGACAGCCTCCCTTGAGCCCGTCTGATCGTCAATAGATGCGCGAAGTGTGGACACCAATCGGTGCGGTGACCTACCGTCCGAGGCATGCGGACGACGTGGGACTTCACGGGGAGCCGGGCGCTGGTCGCCGGGGCCGGCGGGATCGGTGCGGTGGTCGCGGGAGAGCTCGCACGGGCGGGAGCGGCGGTGGTCGTCCTGGACGTGGACGAGGGCAAGCTGGACCAGCTGGTGGGGCCCGGCCCCGTCAAGGGACTGTCCGCCGACCTGACGTCGGCGGACGCCTGCCGGGTCGCCGTCGACAGTGCGGTGGACCTGCTCGGCGGTGTCGACGTGTTCGTGCACGCGGTCGGGGTCAACGACCGGCGGCCCGTGCTCGACACCCCGGACGCGGTGTGGGAGCGGATCACCGCGGTCAACCTCGACAGCGCGTTCTGGCTGGGGCGGGCCGTGGGCGGGGTCATGGTGGCCGCCGGGTACGGCCGGATCGTCTATCTGTCGTCGGTCTCGGGGCGGCTCGCCCACGCGAACCACGCGCCGTACGCCGCGACCAAGGGCGGTGTCGACCAGTTGCTGCGGGTCATGGCCCGCGAGTGGGCGGCGAGCGGGGTCACCGTCAACGCGGTCGCGCCCGGCTACACCGAGACCGACCTCACCCGTGCGTACCTCGCCGGGGCGGGGGTCCGGGCGTCGCTGGAGTCCCTCGTCCCCGCGGGCCGGCTCGGCCGGCCCGCGGACCTGACCGGGCCCGTGCTCTTCCTCGCGTCCGACGCGGCGGCGTTCGTCACCGGGCAGGTGCTGTACGTCGACGGCGGGCGGACGCTCGTCTGAACTCCCCTCAACGATCGCCTTGGAGGCCGTATGACCGCCGTGTTCGAACGTTTCGCCGGGAAGACCGTGCTCGTCACCGGTGCCGGTACCGGGTTCGGTGCCGAGATCGCCGTGCGGGCGGCGCGGGAGGGCGCCGATGTCGCCGTCCACTACCGCGGTTCCCGCGAGGGGGCCGAGGCCACGGCCGAGCGGGTGACCGCGCTCGGCCGCAAGGCGCTCGTCGTGCAGGCCGACATCTCCGAGCACGCGCAGATCACACGGCTCGCGGAGGAGGTGTGGGCGCACTTCGGGCGGCTGGACGTGGCGGTCAACAACGTGGGCGACGTCGCGCGTGAGCAGATGTCCTGGCGGGACGTCACGGAGGAGTCCATCGACCATGTGCTCGCCGTCGACATCAAGGGGACGTTGTTGTGCACGCACGAGTTCGGGGGGCGGATGCTGGCGCAGGAGGGGGGCGGGGCGATCGTGAACATCGGGTCGACGGTGGTGGTGCGGGGCAGTGCCAGGGCGCCGCAGTATGCGGCGGCGAAGTACGGGATCATCGGGCTGACCAAGTCCTATGCGCATGCGTTCGCGCCGAGGGTGCGGGTGAACGTCTTCGCGCCGGGGTTCATCGAGACGGCGGCGACGCTCGGGCGCGAAGACTGGAGGAGCGGGCGGGGGGATGTGTTGCGGGCCAACACGCCCATGGGGCGGATTCCGGGGCCGGAGGAGTTGGCCGGTGCGGCTCTGTTTCTGGCGACCGAGGATGCCGGGCACATCACAGGAGGCTTCTTGGTGGCTGATGGGGGATACAACATGATTGGGGCGTAGAACGTGGTGATTCGGGTGCGGGTGGGTGGGGGCTTGTCGCGCAGTTCCCCGCGCCCCTGGGTAAGTTGCCGCGCCCCAAGCCGAAAGGCTCAGGCACTCCGTCCAAAGACTCCGGCCCCCGGGATTCGGTTCGCATCCATCCTCGGGGGCCGGGTTTCTTCTGTTGGTCCTACGACACCGTCAGGGTCAGGGCGCCCGTGTAGCTGGTCCCCGGCTCGATGGTGGTCGTCGTGCCGTCGACCGTCAGGGTCACCGTCTTGTCGGTCGGGGCCGTTATCGAGGCGGTCGAGGCCAGGGTGAGGGCGCTGAGGTACGACGTTCCCGTCACCGTCCAGGTGGCGGACTCGCCCAGGGTCACCAGGACGCCGTTGTTGACCACCGCGCCCGGGGTGTTGGTGACCTCGCTGATCTCGCGGTACTCCGTCTTGGTGATGGTGGAGACGCTGTGCTTGGCCGTGCTCGCCGAGATGACGCCCTCGACGGTGGTGCGGGTGAAGGAGAGGGTGAGGTTCTGGCCCTGGAGGCTCGCGTTGCCGCCGCCCCGGACGGAGTTGTAGAAGTCGCCGGCCAGGGCGATGTCGGTGAAGGTGCCCTTCGCGTCGGTGGACTGGGAGGTGGTCGGGTCCCAGCTGGACGACTTGGCCGGGGAGCCGGTCGGCTCGGTGTACGTGCCGGTCGTCTCGCTGGACCAGGGTTTGCCGGACACCGTGACGCTGCTCGGGCGGTCGGTGTCCATCAGCTGGAAGAGGACGCCGTTGCCGGAGGTGATCGTGGCGCCGTCGGAGCCGTCGACGGTGACGGTGCCCGCGACCGCCTTGCACATGAACGTGGTCTCGCCGGTGCTGACCTGGGTGCCGCCGTCGATGGCCACCGATCCCGCCGCGTACCACATGACCATGAAGCGGCCCGCGTCGACGGTGGTCGACCGCACCGGCAGGTCGTCCAGTTCGGCCGAGGTGAGGCCGAGGGAGAGGGAGTCGTTGAGGTCCGAGACCGCGTCCTTGGTGCTGTCGCCGTAGTGCGCCGAGGCACCCCAGTGGATGAGGGCGTAGTCGCCGACGTCGAAGGTGCAGCCCAGGAAGTGCTCGGTGACGTTGCCGATGGCGTAGCTGCCGTAACCCTGGCCGCCGGTGTTGGCGATGGTGCTGTTGATGGCGGTGAGGGTGCAGTAGCTGCCGCCGTCGACCGAGAGGGCGCCCCACTTCTCGGAGGAGATCGAGGAGTTGATGTACGACGCCTTGGTGCTCGCGCCGAGCAGGTTGGTGGCACGGACGTTGCCGGAGATGCCCAGCATCCACGGCACGGTGATCATGTAGCGGGTGTCGCCGGTGCCGGCGGCCGGGTACTCGTCGGGGACGACGCCGTCGGCGCACTTGATGGTGGAGTTCTTGACGATCACGTTGGCGGTGGCGTCGGCGATGACCGCCGTACGGACCACGCCCACGTTGCTGATGTTCGCGCCGTCGAGGACGAGGGTGGTGCCCGACCCGGTGCCGACCACGGCGGCGCCGTAGCCGACGAAGTCGCAGCGGCCGTTGCCGTCGAAGGCGATGGTCGGGTCGGTGAGGGTGTAGCTGCCGCCGCCGGCGACGTAGACGCCGTTGAAGGCCTCGCCGTCGGAGAGCAGGGTGATGTCCGAGGCCCCGGTGTCGGTGACGGTGCCGTCCAGCACGCCGGAGGGGACGGACCTGTCCTCGTCCACCCCGTCGGCGTCGACGTAGACGGCCTGGCGGAAGGGGAAGGTGAGGGTGGAGTAGGCGACGTCGGTGGCCTCGGCGACGTTCAGGACGACGGTGCCGGTGTAGGTGCCGGCCGCGACGGCGGTGGCGACCCCGCCGTATCCGTCGGTGAGCGCGGCGAGTTCGCTGCCCGTCTCCACCCCGTTGACGGTGAGGCTGAGGCTGTAGCCGTCGGGGACGGTGATGACACCGCCCTCCTCGATCACCAGCTCGGTCGCGGTGGTGGTCTCGGTGAGGGTGAGGGTCTCGTCGGAGCCGACGGTGATCGTGGTCGCCTTGGCCTTCTTGACCTTCCTGGCCTTCTTGCCGGCGGCGGCCTGTGCGGGGGCGGGGGCGAGCAGGGTGGGGGCGAAGGCGGCGGCCACCGCGACGATGAGGGCGCGGGTGCGGGCCCGGTTGGCGACGGGCATGTCGAACAGGTCGGTGACGGGCGACGTGCTCTCGTGGTCCGTCCGGTTGGTGGGCAGCACTGTGAACTCCTTTGTTCGGCCGCGTTTTCGGGCAGGGGGTATCGCCGATCGGCGACGTGCGGTGGCGCGGGCAGGGGTGAGCCACGCGTGGCGCCCGCGGGCGCACGCCCCCTGCTCGGTGGTGTGGCGGGTCAGTTGTGGGCGGGCTCGGCGTCCTGGTCGAGGCGCTCGCCGCGGATCCGGGCCAGCACTCTCGTGCGCAGCGCCGCGAAGCGCGGGTCGGCACGGGTGGTGAGCTGGTCGCGGTCGGTGCCGAAGGGCACGGTCAGGGTGTCGAGTACGGCGGTGGGGCGGCCGCCGAGGACGATCACGCGGTCGCCGAGGTACACGGACTCGTCGATGTCGTGGGTGACGACGACGACCGTGATGCCGAGGCTGCGGCGCAGCTGGAGGGTCAGGTCCTCCAGGTCGAAGCGGGACTGGGCGTCGACCGAGCCGAACGGCTCGTCCATGAGCAGCACCGGGGCGTCGTAGGCGAGGCCGCGCGCGATCGCGACGCGCTGCTGCATGCCGCCGGAGAGCTGCCAGGGGTACTTGTCGCCGACGTCCGCGAGGCCGACGGCGTCCAGGCATTCAAGGGCGGTCGCCTTTCGAGCGCCCTTCCTCACACCCCGCCCCTGGAGCGGGAAGGCCACGTTGTCCCACACCCGCATCCAGGGCAGCAGGGAGCCGCGGTAGTCCTGGGAGACCACGGCGATGTCGGCGTGCGGCCCGGTCAGGCGCTGGTCGCCGTAGCGGACCGTGCCGGAGGTGGGCGGGGTGAGTCCGGCCAGGCAGCGCAGCAGGGTGGTCTTGCCGGCGCCGGAGGGCCCGACGACGCACACCGACTCCCCCGGGTCCACCCGCAGGCTGAGCCCGGCGAGCACCCGGTGCTCCTGCGGGCCGCCCCGGCCGAACGTCATGCAGAGGTCCTCGACGTGGAGGGCGGATCCGCGGGTCATACGACCACTCCGTTGCTGTTCTTCTCGGCGGACTCGGCGGTCATGGCGGGCCGGGGACGGCGCGCCCGGGGTGCGCGCTGGTGGTACCAGCCGAGCAGCGCGTGCTCGCAGAGCAGGAGCAGCACGCTCAGGCCGTAGCCGAGGACGCCGATGAGGAGGGTGCCGGCCCAGGTGTCGGCGACCCGGAAGCCGGATCCGCTCTGCAGGATGAAGTTGCCGAGGCCGATCGGCGAGCCGTAGATCTCGCTGACGACCATGAGGACGACGGCGATGGACAGGGCGACCCGGATGCCGGCGAAGATCTGCGGCAGGGCGCCGGGGAGGACCACCCGGCGGAGGTGCAGGTGCCAGGGGACGCGGTAGCCGCGGGCGGTCTCGTGCACGGCGGGGTTGATCTGCCCCACCCCGGCGATGGTGTTGAGCAGGATCGGCCAGACCGAGCCGAGGAAGATCAGGAAGACCTTGGGGCCCGAGCCGATCCCCAGGGTGAGGATGATGACCGGCACGAAGCCGACGGTCGGGGTGGCGCGGGCGAAGTCGAGGAGGGGGCCGAGTGCCAGGCGCAGGGTGCGGACCTCGCCGATGACCAGGCCCGCGCCGACGCCGACGACGGTGGCGAGGGCCAGGCCGAGGACGATGTTGCGGAGGCTGAACCAGAGGTCGTCCAGGAGGCCGCCGCCCGCGAGCCGGTCCCACAGGGTGTGCAGGACGGTGGTCAGGGGCGGGAAGTAGAAGCTGGTGCTGCCCGCGGTCGAGACCAGCAGGATCACGAACACCAGGACGGGCAGCCAGAGTTGGCGGATCGCCGCACGGACCGTCATGCCGCCTCCCCCGCCCGGGCCGGGGCCCGCCGGCGCAGCAGCCGGTGCTCGGCGTACTGGGCGAGCAGGGTGATCGAGTAGCCGATCGCGCCCGCCGTGAGGATGTAGGCGTAGGCCCGGTCCGAGGCGCCGGCCTGCTGCGACTCCATGATCATGTGGCCGATGCCGGGGAGCGTGGTGAGCACCTCGACGCCGATGGCGACCAGCACGGAGGTGGTGGCCGCGAGCCGCAGTCCGGTCATCACCGACGGAACGGCACCGGGCAGGATCACCCGGCGGAACCTCAGCAGCCGCGGGATGCGGTAGCCGCGCACGGTCTCGTGGACGGCCGGGGTCACGCTGCGGGCGCCGTACTGGGACTGGAGCAGGATCGGGAAGACGCAGGCGATGAAGACGACCGTGGCCTTCATGCCCGGGGTCGAGCCGAGGACCAGCAGGAACACCGGGAGCAGGGCGATCACCGGGAAGGAGCGCAGGATCTCCACCAGCAGCCGCGAGGACTCCTCGGCCGCCGCGTACACCCCGGTGACCAGGCCGACCGGGATGCCGACGGCGACGGCCGCCGCGAGCCCGACGACCGCGCCGTCCAGGGTGTCGCCGACGGCCTGCCAGTACGCGCCGCTGCCGAGCAGGTCACCGAGGGCGGTGGCGACGGCGGCGGGGCCGGGCAGCGCGGTGGAGCTCACCAGGCCCGCGGCCGCGACGATCCCCCACAGGGCCACCACCGCGACCAGCGCGCCGAGTTGGAGCAGCCGGACCTTCACCGGGTCACCACGGGCGCCTGGTCCCAGTACACGTCGTCGTCGGTCGGCTCCTTGTCGAGCAGGCCGAACTCGTGCATCTTCGTGATCACCGTGCGCATCATGGCCCTGTTCAGGTTCTTGTCGTAGTAGCTGATGTCGTGCGCGTCGATGAAACCGGCGTCGACCTGCGTGTACTTCTTGTCGATCGCCTTGACCGCGGCCGGGTGCGCGTCGGCGTAGGTGATGGCCTTCGCGACGGCGTCGATGAACTTCTTGGCGGTGTCGCCGTTGGCCGACAGGTACTTCTGGCCGGCGAAGAGCAGGCCCTGGACCATGCCGGGCAGGTCGTTCATGCCGTTGCCGATGGAGCGCAGGCCGCTGTCCTTGCCGGCGAAGTAGAAGGTGCTGAAGGAGAACACTGCGTCCGTCTTCCCGGAGGTGGCGGCGTCGTTGAGCGAGGTCGTCGGCAGCGCGACGAACTTGATCCCGGAGGGGTCGCCGCCGGCCTTCTGGGTCAGGTACTCGCAGATGAACTGGATGGTGCCGCCGAGCGCCGGGACGCCGACCGTCTTGCCCTCCAGGTCCTTGAAGGACGTGATCCTGCTGTCCTTCTTCACCAGCAGGCCGTCGGTGGGATCGGTCTTCGTCGTCGCGGACTGGAGGCCGGTGACGATCCGGATCGGGAGGCCCTGGGCCGCCCCCTTGAGGAAGCCCGAGCTGTCCGTCATCGCGAACTGGGCCTCGCCGTTGAGGACGGACGGCGCGTTCTGCGAGGTGTCCTGGGCACCGGCCTTGATGGTGACGTCCAGGCCGGCGGCCCTGAAGTAGCCCTGCTGCTCGGCTATGTAGAGCGGCTCGAAGATGGCGCCGTTGGAACGCAGCACGGTGATCTTCGCCTTGCCGTCGGCGGTCTGCGTACCGGCGGCCGAGTCCCCGCCGCAGGCCGTGGCCGTCAGGGACACGGTGGCGGCCAGGGCGGTCAGCAGGACGAGGGTCCGGCGCCGCGGGATTCTCGAAGTGGGCATGGAACGGCTCTCCTTCAGGGCGGGGATCAGTGCGTCCGCGCGGGGCCCGCGGCGGCATAGGCGGTGGTGGACTCGGCGGGGGTCATGTAGCTGCGGAACAGGCCGTCGGGGTCGTACACGGCCCGGATCTCCTCCAGGCGGGCCGCGCTCGCGGGACTGAGCCCGTGGTCGAAGCGGTCCGCGACGTTGTTGTCGGAGAACTGCAGCCCCGTCGACAGGTGCTGGATCGCGGCGAGTTCGCCGTGCACCCAGCGCTCGTGCGCGAGGTCCTCGGCCGGGTCCGTCCAGCCCGCGTTGGGCGAGAGGTAGAGCGTGGCCTGGCTGGACCAGCAGGCGTCGGGGTGCTCCGGGAAGCCGCCCCACAGCATCCACAGGACATGGCTGGTGGTGCCGGGCGCGGTGTCGAAGAGCGGCCGGGCCGCCGCCAGCACCTTGCCGACCGGCTCGTCGGTCCAGATGCCGTCGAGGGCCCAGCGCATCCCGGCCGGGGTCATCCGGTCGGCGTGCCCGTACAGCTCGGTCATCGTCGTCCCGGCGCTCACGACCGCGCGCAGCGCCCGGTCCCGGAAGGGCGCGGTCTCCAGCACCGCGAGCGGGTCGGAGGCGTCGTCCTGCGCGAAGGCGGTGGCGGTGACCGACACGGTGTGCCGGCCGAGGCCCTCGACGAAGCCGACCTTGGCCGAGAACTCGACCTCCTTCGGGAGGAGTTCGAGCATGTCGTACGTCCAGGCCAGCACCTCGTCGCGGAGGTCGAGGGGATAGCTGTGGAGGGTGCGCAGCAGCCGTTTCGGGGCCGGGTGCAGGGCGAGGTGGAAGCGGGTGACGACGCCGAAGAAGCCGGGGCCGCTGCCGCGCGCCGCCCAGAGCAGCGCGGGGTGGTTCGCATCGGTGGCGTGCACCGGGGTGCCGTCGGCGAGGACGACGTCCACGGCTCGGATGCTCAGGCAGGCGGGGCCGAGGTGGCGGGAGTCCCAGCCGTAGCCGCCGCCGAGCAGGAAGCCGCCGAGGCCGACGGTCGGGGCGTGGCCGGTGGGGAAGAACAGGCCGTGCGGGGCGAGGGCGTCGAGCAGGGCGGGTCCGGTGGCGGCGGGCTGCGCGGTCGCCGTCCGGCCGGCCGGGTCGACAGTGACCTCCGTCAGGCGGGACAGGTCGAGCAGCATTCCGCCGTCGCGGACTCCGTTGCCGACCCAGCTGTGCCCGCCGGAGCGGATGCCGATCCGCAGGCCCTCGGCGCGGGCCAGCCGGACGGCCGCGACGACGTCCCGCTCGCTCTCGGCGACCACGATGACGTCGGGGTGGCGGTCGGGTTTGCGTTCGTTCCAGACGGCGTCGAGACGGGCCCGTTCGTAGGCCGCGTCGCCGCGCCGGACGAGGGTGCCCTGGGGCAGCTGGTGCATGGCCGTCTCCTCACGCGTTTCATCCGGGACCATACTGTCGACACTTTGTGCCCTACAAGACATCTGCAATCGAAATATCTGGCATCTCTGGCGACACTAGGCGCTTTGCTGGGGAGGCCGCATTGGGTCGTCGTTCGAGTGCGGCGTCGTGGGGGCTGGTCGCGCAGTTCCTCCCCCAGCCTTCGGCCGGGGGTACCCCCAGCGCCCTTTGGGGCGCGCTATCGGCTCGAAATCGAAGAGTTCGGCGGGGTTGTCCACCAGTAGTCGTTGCAGGTGGGCGGGGTTGGATGCGATGCGTTCGAGGAGGTCGACCAGCAGGCCGTCGTCCGGAGCCGGACCGACGATGTTGACGTGGGGATAGTCGGTCCCCCACACGACCCGTTCGGGGGCGTACGCCACCAAGGACGCGGCGAGTTCGACGGCGTCGGCGTACGGCGGCCCCTGGGCGGAGACGCGGTCGACCCCGCTGACCTTGACCCACACCTCCCCCGTGTCGAGCAGCGCGCGCAGACAGCGCACCGCCGGCCCGTCCCGGCCGGCGCCCAGCTCGACCCGGCCCATGTGGTCGATCACCACCCGGCCGGGCAGCGCACGGACGAGGTCCGTCAGGCCCGGCAGGTCCTCGCCGCGCACATGGAGCTGGGCGGCCCAGCCGAGGCCGTCCACGCGTTCCAGTACGGCTTCGATCTCCGCGCTCGTGGGCCGACTCCGCAGGTGCGGAAGGAAGTTGAGCCGGAAGGCCCGTACGCCCGCCCGGTGCAGCTCCTCGGCATCGGCGCGGCTGGTCGCCGTACCGATCAGGGCCACGCCCCGGATCCGGCCCGCTCCGGCCGCGAGGGCGTCGACCAGGACCCGGTGGTCGGGGCCGTGGCAGGACGACTGCACGACCACCGCCCGGGTCAGGCCCAAGTGGGCGTGCAGGGCGTGGAGTTGTTCCTTGGGCGCGTCCAGTGGGGTGAAGGTGCGCCCGGGTGCGTACGGGAAGACGTCGGCGGGGCCGAAGACGTGGCAGTGGGCGTCGCAACTGCCCGGCGGCAGGCGGAGCTTCGGCACCCGGGGCGCCGGATGCGGGGGCGGGCAACCCGGCGAGGGCGCGCGGGGAGGCGGCGTACGGGGCGGGACGGTCGCGGCGGATTCAGTCACAGCGCGCCGTCATTCCGCCGTCGACGACGATCTCGGTGCCGGTGACGAACCGTGCCTCGTCCGAGGCCAGGAACAGCGCTGCGTACGCCGTGTCCCGCCCGTCCCCCATGAAGCCGAGCGGGATCCGGGCCTGGCGCTGGGCGAGCAGCCGCCCGACGTCACCGCCGGCGCGCTGGCCGGCCAGCCGGGCCTCCACCATCGGGGTGTGCAGCTGGCCGGGGACGACGGTGTTGACCCGGATGCCGTCCGGCGCGTACTGGACGGCCGTCACCCGGGACAGCTGGACGACCGCCGCCTTGGCCGCCGCGTACCCGACCTGGGCGGCCCCGGTCCAGCGCAGCCCGGAGCAGGAGGCGGTGTTGACGATCGCCCCTCCCCCGCTCCGCCGCATGACCGGGATGACGTGCTTGCAGGCGAGGAAGGCGCTGGTCAGGTTGGTCCGCAGCTGGCTCTCCCAGTCCTCCAGGCTCAGTTCGGCGGCGCCGCCGGGCCGGGAACCGCCGACGTTGTTGACGAGGATGTCGATGCGGCCGGTCCGGGCGGCCGTCTCGGTGAAGTAGGCCTGGACGGCGTCGGGTTCGGTGACGTCCAGGAGGTCGGTGCGGGCCGTGCCGCCCTCGGCGCGGACCTGGTCCGCGGTGACCTCCAGTGCCTCCTTGTCCCGGTCGGTCAGCAGGACCGTGGCGCCTTCGCGGGCGAAGAGCACGGCGGCGGCACGGCCGTTGCCCCAGCCGGGGCCGACACTTCCGGCGCCGCCGATGACGGCGACCTTGCCGGCGAGCCGCCCGTAACGGGCACTGAGCGGGTGTTCTGGCGAGTCCTGAAGCACAGGAGCCTCCCTCCATGGGGGATCGGAGCCTGCCGACAGTCATAACCAAGTGTCGACACAAAGTAAACATGAGACCAGCGATGCACCGATCCTCGGCACCTTCTTGCCAAGGGTGTCGACAGAGGGCTTGTATGGGGCGTACGCGAGGAAGGCGTACGCGAAGAACCTGGAGGAGCTCCGTGCGGAAACCCACCGTCTTCACCCCGGAGGAGATCGCCCGCTTCCGTGCCGAGCTCGCCGCCCGGCGGGCGCCCGGCGCCCACGAGCCCGGCCGCTGGTCGGTGAGCCCGCTCAACCGCCGTACGGACGTGGTGGGTTCGCTGCCCGGGACGGTCCGGCTGCGGGACGCGACCCTGCGCTCCCTGGAGACCCTCCCGGGCGTCACGGCCACGGCCGCGGCGAAGCGGGCGTTCCTGCGGCGGGTGGTGGCGACCGGGGTGCCGGAGGTCGTCACCGCCGGTCCCGGCGGGCGCGCCGAGGACGTGCTGAAGGCGGAGGTGGACCTGGTCAAGGGCGAGAACCCGGAGTGCCGGGTGATCTGCCCGCTGATGCGCTCGACGGACGACATCGACCGTGCCGCGCGGGCCGGTTACGACGCCGTGCAGGTGTGGGTGCAGGGCTTCGGCGAGACGGCACTGCTCTACCGGCCCGACGTGTACGCGGCCGCGTGGCGGGGCGCGGAGTGGCGCACCCCGGACACCCCGCGCGACCGGACCGCCGTGCTGGACCGGGCCGCCCGCCTCATCGGGTACGCCCGCTCGCTGGGCCTGGAGGTGATCGCGCCGATGCTGATGGTGTCGTACCTGACGGAGGAGGACCACGCCACGACCGTTGCGGCGCTCACCGGGGCCGGGGCCGGCGAGCTGACCCTCTTCGACGGGCCGGGCGCGCTGAGCCCCGAGGCGTACGGGTATCTCGTGCGGCGGACGAAGGAGTTGGCGCCGGACGTGGCGGTGGGCCTGCACCCCCACAACACCTTCGGACTGGCCGTCGGCTGCGCGGTCGCCGCCGTCCGGGCCGGCGCCGGCGCCGTCGAACTGTCGGTCAACGGCTACTGCGGCGGCCCCGGCAACGCCGATCTCGCCGCCACCGCGCTGGCCTTCGAGGCCGTCTACGGCGTCCGCACCGGGATCCGCACCGAGACCCTCACCGGACTGGCCCGGCTCGGCGCGGAGTTGACGGGGTACCGCACCGCCCGGAACCATCCGGTCACCGGCCCGGACGCCTTCTGCTGGGGCGGCCTGGACTTCATCACCCAGGAGACGGCGGTCGACCCGCTGCTGCACAACTGCGTGGAGCCGTCCCTGGTGGGCAACGAACGCCGGGTCCCGTTCACCCCGGACAGCGGGCCCTACACCCTGGCCGACCGGACGGCAGCCCTCGGGATCGAGCTGCCGCCGGCCGCCCTGGACCAACTGCTGGATCAGGTACAGCAGTTGATGTCCCGGGAGAACCGCCTCGCCACCGACGCGGATCTCCGCGCGCTGGCCCGCGAACCGGGGTGAGCGGCCTCAGGAGGTGCTGACGCCCACGGTGAGCGTCGCCGCGTACCCGTCGGAGACGCTGTCGCCGAGCGCGGTCAGGGTCAGCAGGCCGGAGGAGGCGCCGCCGTCGTCGTAGATGGAGTCGTCGTCGAGCTGGGTCTCCGTGGTCGTGTTGCCGGAGTACGGCGAGGTCGCCTGGATCTCGGAGTTGATGTCCGCGTCGAAGAAGAGCTGACCGGTGTGGACGATCGAGCCGCCCGTGTACGAGTCGTCGGTCAGCGTGACGTCGGTGTGCACCCGCATGTGGACGTGCACGGCCCGGGACACGTAGTGGCCGGGCCAGATCGAGGTGATGCTCACCTGGCCGTTGGAGTCGGTCGTCTGACCGCCTCGCAGGAAGGTGCTGTCGTCGGTCTCGGTGTGGCCGTTCTTGCCGACGTAGCCGGAGTACTCACCGAGGGCGTCCGCGTGCCAGATCTCGACCAGCGCGTTCTCCAGCGGCGCACAGTCGTTCGCCTGGTCCACGACGGTGAAGGTGTACTGGACCTCGAAGCCGTCCTTGTCCTCCCGGATGTCCTCGCGGACGAGCGCACCGGAGAGCCAGTACGGCCCCTCGGTGACCTCTTCGGTGAGGGTGCAGACGTCGGAGGAGGCGTCGCTGCTGACCGTGGTGGCGGCGGAGTCGCTCTCCGAGGTGGTGGTGTCGGCGGAGGCGAGGCCCGCCGCCATCAGCCCGCCGGCCGCGGCGATGGTGGCGCCGCCGATCAGCACGCGCCGCCGCTTCATGGTGTTGTCCGTACGGTGACGACCCGACGGGGCGGAGACGGAGTCGACGGAAACGGGCTCGGGGGTCTGCTCGGAGGCAGAGGCGTTGTCTGTCATGTCAGGAGAACTTAAAGACCGACCTGAGGCGGGCCATGGCCACGCACTGTGAGATCCCTGGAGGCAAAACCCCCAACTCACCTTCTTTGGAGCCGAGTCGGCGCGAATTCCGCGTGTCGCGCAGGCGCTCCGAACGGCCGGTCCGGTCAGCTGAGCCCGGCCGCCCGCGCCCGCTCCACCACCGGCCCGATCACCTTCGCGACCGCCTCGACATCGGCCTGGGTCGAGGTGTGGCCGAGCGAGAAGCGCAGGGTGCCGCGAGCCAGGTCGGGGTCGGTCCCGGTGGCCAGCAGGACGTGGCTCGGCTGGGCGACCCCGGCGGTGCACGCGGAGCCCGTCGAGCACTCGATGCCCTGGGCGTCGAGCAGCAGGAGCAGCGAGTCGCCCTCGCAGCCGGGGAAGGTGAAGTGCGCGTTGGCGGGAAGGCGGTCCACCGGGTCGCCGCCGAGGATCGCGTCGGGCACGGCCGTACGGACGGCGTCGATCAGCGCGTCGCGCAGGGCGCCGATCTCCCGGGCGAACCACTCGCGGCGCTCGGCGGCGAGCCGTCCCGCCACCGCGAAGGAGGCGATCGCCGGGACGTCGAGGGTGCCGGAGCGGACGTGCCGCTCCTGGCCGCCGCCGTGCAGGACGGGTACGGGTGTGTACTCACGGCCGAGAAGCAGGGCGCCGATGCCGTACGGGCCGCCGACCTTGTGGCCGGAGACGGTCATCGCGGCGAGGCCGGAGGAGCCGAAGTCCACCGGGACCTGGCCGAAGGCCTGGACCGCGTCGGCGTGCAGCGGGATGCCGAACTCGTTTGCGACGGCGGCGAGTTCACGGACCGGCAGGACCGTGCCGATCTCGTTGTTGGCCCACATGACGGTGGCGAGCGCCACGTCGTCGGGGTTGCGCTCGATGGCCTCGCGCAGCGCCTCGGGGTGGACCCGGCCGTAGGTGTCGACGGGGAGGTACTCCACCGTGGCGCCCTCGTGCTCGCCGAGCCAGTCGACGGCGTCCAGGACCGCGTGGTGTTCGACGGGGCTGGCGAGGACCCGGGTGCGGGCCGGATCGGCGTCGCGGCGGGACCAGTAGAGGCCCTTGACCGCGAGGTTGTCGGCCTCGGTGCCGCCGGAGGTGAGGACGACCTCGCTGGGGCGGGCGCCGAGCGCTTCCGCGAGGGTCTCCCGGGATTCCTCGACCGTGCGGCGGGCCTTGCGGCCGGAGGCGTGCAGGGAGGACGCGTTGCCGGTGACGCCGAGGGTGGCGGTGAGGGTTTCTACCGCCTCCGGGAGCATCGGGGTCGTGGCGGCGTGGTCGAGGTAGGCCATGGTGAGTCGATTCTACGGGGGGCTCCGCCGTAGGACCGAGGGGCGCCGTGGGTGGCTCGGACCGGTGGGTCGATGCGGGCCGTGCGGGGCTGGTCGCGCAGGTACCCGCGCCCCTTCGGGGCGCTACAGGCTCCAGGAGATCGTGTTCGACGCCGCCATCGCGATCGCCAGGACCGCCAGGTCCGCCACGCCCAGGGCCAGGCCCAGGTAGGCGCGCCCCTTGCGGGCCGTGCCGCGCCACAGGGAGACCAGGGACAGGATGATCGCGATCGGGCCCAGGAACAGGTTCAGGACCAGGAGACCGAGGAGGCCCAGGATGAAGGACGCCACGGCCATGCCGTCGGCGTCCCGGGTGCGGGTGCGGTTCTCGGGGCGGGGGGTGGCCGGGGCGGTGAGTTGCATCATGCTCAGCTCCTCAAGTGAGCGGGGACGGACGGTCAGTTGGACGAGGTCTGGCGGCGGCGGGCGAGGCGCTCGCGGAGTGCGAAGACGGCCAGCCAGACGACGATCACGGTGGCGAGGCCTGCGGTGACGTCGAGCGGCGCGTGGGCCACGGTGCCCAGCACCACGCCGAGCAGCATGAGTGCGGCGACGAGGAACAGCATGGGGTCGATCCCCCTCCGTTACATTTGGGTGAACGGTTGTAGTAACAGTTGTTCACTGACTTTGAGTCTAGCAACTCGCACGGCTTTTCAATTCCGGAGAACAGTTGTTAACTGGATGACATGAGTCACACCCTCGGCATCCGACAGGCCCAGAAGCAGAAGACCCGCCAGGCCTTCCTGGACGCGGCGCTCGCCCTGCTGGAGGAGCAGAGCCTGAGCAGCCTGGGCCTGCGCGAGGTCACCCGGGCCGTGGGCGTCGCCCCGACCGCCTTCTACCGGCACTTCCGTTCCACCGCCGACCTCGGCGTCGCCCTCGTCGACGAGGCGCTGGGCAGCCTGCATCCGATGGTCCGCACGACGGTCGCCACGGCCGGCGCGGAGCGCATCACCCGGGCCGTGCAGCTGATCGCCGGCCATGTCTCCGCACACCCGGCGCACGTCCGGTTCATCGCCCGGGAGCGGCACGGCGGGGTGCAGCCGGTGCGGGAGGCGATCCGGGCCCAGCTCGCCCGGTTCGCCGAGGAGGTCAAGACCGAGCTGGCCAAGGACCCGGAGGCCGAGGGCTGGAGCGACGACGACCTGCTGATGCTCGCCCACCTCTACGTGGACCAGATGCTCATCACCGCCTCCCTGTTCCTGGAGACCCTGGAGTCCCCGGAGCCCTCGGAGGCGGAGCGGCAGCGCGTCGTCCAGGTCGCCACCCGGCAACTGCGGCTGATCAGCCTCGGCCGGCAGCACTGGCTGGAATAGCGGGGACGTCCGGCGGCAACGCGAAGGGGCGGCACATCCGTCCACCGGACGCGCCGCCCCTGTCGTACGACCCCTGCGGTCAGCTCTTCGTCGCCTGCGCGGTCGGTGCGCCGCTGGGCGCCGCGCCGCCGGCACCGGGACCGCCCTGACCACCGCCGCAGCCGCCGCCCATGCCGCCGCCGGGGCCGCCCTGACCGCCCTGGCCGCCGGCGCCCGGGCCACCGCTCGGCATGCCGGTGGGAGTGCCCGTCGGCTTGACGGTGGAGTTGCCGGTCGGCGCGCCACTGGGCCTGCCCGAGGCATTGCCGGTGGGCATCCCGGACGGAGCCTGACAGGACTGCGACCGGCCGGAGTTGCCGCTGCCGGACGACGACGAGTCGTCCGAACCGCCGCACGCGGTCAGCAGCAGCGGGGACAGCGCGAGCAGGGCCACGGCGGGGACGAGACGTACACGCTTCATGAGAGACAACTCCATTGAGGATGAGGGAGTCCTGAGGAGTGGCACTCAATCAACGGCGCTTAAGGCCTTCTTGGGCCCGCGCTGTTCGCCGCCTGCCAAAGAGGTAAAGCACTCTCCAAGAGACGGCGCTGACCTGGCAGTTCGCTCCACGGCGGCGCCTACTCGCTGGTACACGCCCGTGACAGAACGGGGTTCTGGCCGTCGAAACCGGGACGCTCCGGCCGGGTTCAGCCGAGGCGGACCCGGGCCAGCTGGCGGGACTGGGCCACCAGGCGGTCCTCGGTGTCCCAGACCTCGGCGTCCTCCTCCAGGAAGCCGCCGGCCAGGTTGCGGGTGGTGATGGACACGCGCAGCGGGCCGGGGGCGGGACGGTGGCGGACGTGGACGGTGAGTTCGACCGTCGGGACCCAGCCCTTGAGGCCGATCTCGAACGCGGTCGGCGGCAGCGCGTCCACCGCCAGGAGGAGGGAGAGCGGGTCGGCGTCACGGCCGTCGGCGAGGCCGAACCAGGAGCGCATCTCGCCCTTGCCGGAAGGCGCGCCGAGGGCCCAGCCGAGGGTGGCGGGGTCCAGCTTGAGCATCAGGCGGTCGGTGATGGCGGAGCTGCCCTCGACCGGGGCCGGTCCGTCCTCCGGGCCGAAGCACTGGTCCATGGGCGGGATCGTGGGCGGGGTCGCCGTCGTACGGACGTCGTCGGGGAGGGCGGTGAGGTCGCCGTAGGAGGCGAGGACGCGGATGCGTTCGACCTCGTTGCCCTCGTCGTCGTACTGGAAGAGCGAGGCCTGACCGGTGGAGAGGGTGCGGCCGGTGCGGACGGTGTCCGTGCGGATCACGGCCGGGCCCGGCTGGGACGCGGTCAGGTAGTGCGCGGAGACGGTGAACGGGTCCGGGTGCGGGAGCGTGTCCGCGAGCGCCCGGCCGAGCACGGCAAGGAGGTAGCCGCCATTCACGGCATTGATGATGGTCCAGCCGGCCGAGAGGTCGATGTCGTAGACGCCGGGAGCGCGCCGGGTGACCGCGGTGTCGCGGTCGAACTCGCTGTCACCGATCACGGCCCGCGTGGATGCTGCTTCTGGCATGCCTGAACAGTACAAGAAGTGATTACTAAGCGGTAGCTTTTGTGATCCACGCACCAGCGGTCCGGCCGGCGTCCCGTCGGTAAAGGATCCCTCCACCGAGTGAGGTTCCGGCAATTTCTAGGTAAGTGTCCGGACACGTCCGTAACCCGGAGCCCGCAATTCCCCTCTATGGGGACATGAGCCTCACCGGGACTCCGTTCCTCTACACGACCGTCGTGCTGTCCGTGGTCGCCCTCATACTGCCGCTCGTCCTGTGGTCGAGGATGCGCGGGCCCAAGGCCGTGCGTGCCGCGGCCCGGGTCCTGATGCTGCTGTTCGCTCAGGCCACCGCGGTGACGCTGATCTTCGTGCTGGTCAACAACGAGAACAACCTGTACGACAACTGGGCCGACCTCCTCGGTACCGGCAACCATGTCCAGCAGGCCGCGAACCTCGGCCAGGACGGTACCGGCGGCATAGCGCTGAAACGGTTGCCCAAGGTGAAGCAGGCCTTCGCGGCGGCCGACGGACCGGGCATGCGGGCGGCCGGCGGGGTCGAGGTCACCCAGCTCAAGGGCCGGGTCTCGGGCGTCAACGCCGAGGTCTACGTCTGGTTGCCGCCCCAGTACCACGAGCCCGCCTACCGCAACCACCGCTTCCCGGTCGTGGAGCTGCTGCCCGGCTACCCCGGCTCGGCGAAGGCCTGGTTCGGTTCGCTGAAGGTGACCGAGCAGCTGGAGCCGCTGATGAAGAGCGGCAGGGTCGCGCCCTTCATCCTGGTCGCGCCGCGCACCAACCTGCTGGCCGGGGTGGACACCGGCTGCGCCAACATCCCGGGCACGGTCAACGCGGACAGCTGGCTCAGCATCGACGTGCCGAAGATGGTGACCGACAACTTCCGCGCCGCGGCCGCCCCCGCCAACTGGGCCGTGGCCGGCTACTCGGCGGGCGCGCACTGCGCGGTCAAGCTGGCGGTCGCCCATCCGGACCGCTACCGGGCCGCCATCAGCCTCTCCGGATACAACGACCCGATCGGCGAACGCAACTCGCTCGCCGCGCAGAGCGTGACCCTGCGCGAGCAGAACAACCCCTACCTGCTGCTGCGCAAGGCGGCCACCCCGCCCCGGATCGCGCTCTACATCTCCGGCGAGTCCGGCGACGGCTACCAGGCCGGAGTCGCGCTCGAACAGATCGCCAAGGCTCCGACCACCGTGCACGTGGTGTACCTGCCGCACAGCGCGGGCGGCCACAACATGGCGCTGTGGCGGCCCCAGGTGCCGACGGTCTTCGAGTGGCTCACGCTCAACATGGGCCAGAGCCACGTACGGGCCGGGGCTACTCCTCCCGAACCGTCGAACGCCGGTTCCACGCACGCGGCGCTCGCCAGTGGTACCGCATCGCGAGCAGGCGCAGTACGAAAGCGGTGACGACCGCGAGCCCGCTGGTGAACGGGTTCAGCGCGTCGTAGTGGATGCAGAGCACCACCGTCGTCGCCCCGACGATCGCCGGGACCGCGTACAGGTCGCGGTCCCAGCGCAGCAGCGAGGGAACCTCGTTGGCGAGCACGTCCCGGAGCACGCCACCGCCGACCGCGGTGGCGAGCCCCAGGGCGGCGGAGGCGGTGAGGTTGAGGCCGTAGGAGTACGCCTTCGTCGTGCCGCTGACGGCGAACAGGCCGAGGCCGGCGGCGTCGAAGACCAGGACCGCCGACTGGATCCGCTCGACGTGCGGATGCAGGAAGAACACCACCAGGGCGGCGATGAGCGGGGTGATGAAGTACCCGAGGTCCGTGAAGGCGGCCGGGGGGACGGCCCCGATGATCACGTCCCGGAAGATCCCTCCGCCCAGCGCGGTGACCTCGGCCATCACTCCGATGCCGAAGACGTCGAAGTTCTTGCGGACGGCCAGCAGCGCGCCGGAGATGGCGAACACGAAGATGCCGATGACGTCGAGCGTGTGCTGGACGGAGGGAGAGAAGAGTTGCTGGAGCTGCACCCTGACATTGTGACCCGCCAGGGTGCATGAACCTTACAAAGCCAGGCCTACAGGGTGGGTTTCCCTGTGGTGAACAGCCAGGTCTGGAACAGGTCGTCCAGCTGCTGCCCGCTGACCTTCTCCGCGAGGCGGATGAAGTCGGCGGTGTCGGCGTTGCCGTAGCGGTGCAGCTTCGTCCAGGCCGGGAGCAGCTTGAAGAACGCGGTGTCGCCGATGCGTTCGCGCAGCATCTGGAGGGTCATGGCGCCGCGCTGGTAGACGGCCGAGGCGAACATGGTGTCGCGCTGCGGGTCCGCGACGGTGATCTGCCAGAAGGGGTTGTCGGCGGCCCGGGAGTTGTAAGCGGTCAGGAAGGAGTCGTGGGCGGACTTGGTGCCCTGGTGCTCGGCCCACAGCCACTGGGCGTAGGTGGCGAAGCCCTCGTTGAGCCAGATGTCCTTCCACTGCGCCACGCTCACCGAGTCGCCGAACCACTGGTGGGCCAGCTCGTGCACGATCGTGGTCTCGCTGCGCACCGCCGAGTAGGCCGGCTTGCTCTGCACCTCCAGCGAGAACCCGGCCTCGGGCATGTCGTCGACGATGGCCCCGGTCTCCTCGAAGGGGTACGGCCCGAAGACCTGCGACCAGTAGTCGGTGGCGGCGGCGGTGACGGCGTACACGTCGACGGTGTTGCTGTTCGCGAGGACCGGGTCGATGGCGACGTAGATCGGGATGCCCGAGGGGGTCTTCCCGGTCCGCACGTCGAACTTCCCGATGGTGGCGGTGGCGAGGTAGGTCGCCATCGGCTTCGACTCGCGCCAGTGCGTGTACGTCGAGCCGCCCTTGTCGTACGTCGACACCAGCCGGCCGTTGGAGACGCCGGTCAGGCCCTCGGGAGCCTTGATCCGGATGTCGTAGGTGGCCTTGTCGGAGGGGTGGTCGCTGGACGGGAACCAGGTGGAGGCGGCGTTGGGCTCGCAGGCGACGAAGACGCCGTCGGCGGTCTTCATCCAGCCGTAGTCCGAGCCGAACACGATGGGGCCGTTGAGGGCTTCGGGTATCCCGCCGTAGCTGACGGAGACGGTGAAGTCACGGCCCTTGCGGAGCGCGTCCCGCGGGGTGACGGTGATCTCGTCGCCGGTGCGCGTGAACTCGGCGCGTCTGCCGTTCACTTCGACCTTCGTGACCTCCAGCTTCTGGAGGTCGAGGTCGAAGGCGGAGAGGTTCTGGGTGGCGCGGGCGGTGAGGGTGGTACGGCCGTCCAGGCGGCCGGTGTCCGGGGCGTAGGCCACGTCGAGGTCGTAGTGGCGGGCGTCGAAGCCGCCGTTGCCGAGTTGCGGGAAGTAGGGGTCGCCGATGCCGTCGGCGCCCGGGGTGGGGGCGGGGGCGGCGGCTATGACGAAGGAGGCGGCCGCCGCGGTTGCGACGGCCGCCAGACGTGCCGAACGGGAGAGGCGCATGAGTCGTCCCTTTCGAGCGT
Organism: Streptomyces sp. NPDC001980; assembly: GCF_040296885.1. Lineage (NCBI taxonomy): Bacteria > Bacillati > Actinomycetota > Actinomycetes > Kitasatosporales > Streptomycetaceae > Streptomyces > Streptomyces sp. NPDC001980. The sequence goes on from NZ_JBEOYD010000007.1 coordinate 316,954, forward strand.
GCCGGTCAGTTGACGGACACGGTTGACTCTGCGCTCTCCCGTTAAGACATGTACATGACTTTGCAAAGTCGTGTCATGGGCTACTTGTCGGTTGACTCCTGTGACGCCTGTGACTCGGCTGTGGCGTCACCGGCCGCGGGCTTCTCGACGGCTTCGGCCGCGGGCTCCTCAGCGGCTTCGGCTACGGCTTCGGCTTCGGCTACGGCCTCGACCTCGGCTTCGACCTCGACCTCGGCTTCGACCTCGGCTTCGACCTCGGCTTCGACCTCGGCTTCGGCCTCGACCTCGGCCTCGACCTCGGCTTCGGCTTCGGCTTCGGCTTCGGCTTCGGCTTCGGGAGCGTCCGCCGGCGCGGCCTCCGTGGCCTCGGCCGGCTGCGCCGACTCCTCCAGGACCGCCTCGCCCACCAGCTCCGAGGCCTCCTTCGCCGCGGTCAGCAGGACCGTGTCCTGCGGGGCCTGGTCGGCGAAGTTCTCCGGGTGGTGGCACGCCACCCGCTGGCCCGGGCGGAGTTCGAGGAGCGGCGGCTCGGTCGTCGTGCAGATCTGCGTCGCCTTCCAGCACCGGGTGTGGAAGCGGCAGCCGGACGGCGGGGCGATCGGCGACGGCACGTCACCGCGGAGCAGGATGCGCTCGCTCTTCTGCCCGCGGCGCTTCGGGTCCGGGACCGGCACCGCCGACATCAGCGCCTTGGTGTACGGGTGCATCGGCGACTCGTACAGCTTGGTGCTGTCGGCGAGTTCGACGATCTTCCCGAGGTACATCACCGCGACCCGGTCCGAGACGTGCCGGACGACGGAGAGGTCGTGGGCGATGATCACGTAGGTGAGGCCCAGCTCCTCCTGCAGGTCGTCCATGAGGTTGACGACCTGCGCCTGGATCGACACGTCCAGGGCGGAGACGGGCTCGTCGGCCACCACCAGCTTCGGCTTCAGGGCGAGCGCGCGGGCGATGCCGATGCGCTGGCGCTGGCCGCCGGAGAACTCGTGCGGGTAGCGGTTGTAGTGCTCGGGGCTCAGACCCACCAGCTCCAGGAGGCGCTGGACCTCCTTCTTGACCCCGCCCTCCGGCTCGACGCCCTGCAGCCGGAACGGCGCGGAGACGATCGAGCCGATGGTGTGCCGCGGGTTCAGGGAGCCGTACGGGTCCTGGAAGATCATCTGGATGTCGCGGCGCAGCGGGCGCATCTTCGCGGTGGACAGGTGCGTGATGTCCTGGCCCTCGAAGGTGACCTTGCCGCCGGTCGGGTCCTGGAGGCGGGTGATGACCCGGCCCATGGTCGACTTGCCGCAGCCCGACTCGCCGACGACGCCGAGGGTCTCGCCCTTGCGCACCTCGAAGTCGATGCCGTCGACGGCCTTCACCGCGCCGACCTGCCGCTGCAGGATGCCCTTCTTGATCGGGAAGTGCTTCTGCAGGCCCTCGACCTTCAGCAGCACTTCACGGTCTCCGGAGGCCTTCTCGGACGCCTTCTCGGATGCCGACGCCTGCTGCGGGATGACGGCGTCATCGGTTTTCTTCGTGTCGCTCACAGCTTCGGCGCAATCTCTTCGGTCCAGATCCGCGTGCGGTCCTCGGCCGAGAGGTGGCAGGCGGACCAGTGGCCGCCGTCGACCTGCTGCAGCTCGGGGCGGACCGTGCGGGTGACGTTCCCCTTGGGGAGGTCCGCGTACGGGCAGCGCGGGTGGAAGGCGCAGCCCGAGGGGACGTTGATGAGGCTCGGCGGCTGGCCCTTGACCGGGATGAGCCGGTCGGAGGTCTCCCGGTCGATGCGCGGCATCGAACCCAGCAGGCCCCAGGTGTAGGGGTGCTGCGGCTTCTCGAAGATCTCGTCGACCGGGCCGCGCTCCACGCACCGGCCGCCGTACATCACCAGGACGTCGTCGGCGATCTCGGCCACCACACCCAGGTCGTGGGTGATGAGGATGACCGCGGAGCCGAACTCCTTCTGGAGGTCGCGGATCAGGTCGAGGATCTGCGCCTGGACGGTGACGTCGAGGGCGGTGGTCGGCTCGTCCGCGATGAGCAGCTCGGGGTTGTTGACCAGGGCCATGGCGATCATGGCGCGCTGGCGCATACCGCCGGAGAACTCGTGCGGGTAGCCGTCGACGCGCTTGGCGGGCTCGGGGATGCCGACCCGGTCGAGCATCTCGATGGCGCGGGTGCGGGCGACCTTCTTGCTGACGTTGTTGTGCACCCGGTACGCCTCGACGATCTGGTCGCCGACCTTGTAGTACGGGTGCATCGCGGACAGCGGGTCCTGGAAGATCATCGACATCTCGCGGCCGCGGAGCCGACGCACCTCGTCCGGGGACGCGTTCACCAGCTCCTTGCCGCCGAGCCAGATCTCGCCGGACATCTGCACGTTCTTGCCGCGGGCGCCGAGCCGGTGCAGGCCCATGATGGCCAGCGAGGTGACGGACTTGCCGGAGCCGGACTCGCCGACGATGGAGAGGGTCTTGCCCTTCTCCAGCGAGAAGCTGAGGCCGTCGACGGACTTGACGATGCCGTCGTCCGTCGGGAAGTGCACCTTGAGGTCGCGGACTTCGAGGAAGGCGTCGGACGGGGCGGCCGGCGTGGGCTCGCCCACGGCAGCGCCGGTCTTGGAGAGTTCGGTCACGAGAGCCTCACCCGCGGGTCGGCGGCCGCGTAGAGCAGGTCCACCAGGAGATTTGCGATCACGACGAAGAAGGCGGCGAGCAGGGTCACGCCGAGGATCGGGGGCAGGTCGTTGTCGTCGATGGCCTGCACCGCGTACTGGCCGATGCCGTGCAGCGAGAACACGGTCTCGGTGATCACCGCGCCGCCGAGCAGCAGACCGAGGTCCATGCCGAAGACGGTGATGATCGGGGTGAGCGCGGCGCGCAGTCCGTGCCGGACGACGACCTTGCGCTCGCGCAGGCCCTTGGCGCGGGCGGTGCGGATGTAGTCCTCGTTCATCGTCTCCAGCATGCCCGAGCGGGTGAGCCGCGCGTAGATGGCCGAATACAGGAGAGCGAGCGAGCACCAGGCGGGGATGAGGGTGTTGGCCCACTGCGCCGGGTTCTCGGTCAACGGGACGTACGTTCGGCCGAAGATCGGCCATTGGTAGGTGAAGAGCAGGATCGCCAGATTGCCCGTGAAGAACATGGGCAGCGAGACGCCGGCGAGGGCCACACCCATGAAGGTGCGGTCGAAGAAGGAACGCGGCTTCAGCGCGGAGACCACGCCGATCGCCACGCCGGAGACCAGCCACAGCACGGCCGCGCCGAGGGCCAGCGACAGGGTCACCGGCATCCGGGAGGTCAGCTGCGGCCAGACCGCCTGGTGGGTCTTGAAGGAGTAGCCGAAGCACGGTGCGTCACAGTGCACCGTGGTGGGGCCCAGATCATAGGTGGCGCCGGAGACGATCCCCTTGATGAAGTGCCAGTACTGGACGTAGACGGCTTGGTCCAGACCGAGGTTGTGCTTGACCGCGGCGATGTCCGCCTTCGACGGGCTCTTGCCGATGTACTGCTGCGCCAGCTGATCAGCGGTCTGCCCGGCGAGTCGCGGCAGCACGAAGAAGATGGCGAAGGTGACCGCGGAGACGACCAGCAGCAGGATCACCGCTGCGAGCGTCCGACGGAGGATGTACGAGATCACGGGGATCGGCGCTGGTGCCCGCGGGCCTCGCGGCCCGCGGGCACCAATGCCTTCACCTGCCTTCCGGGGCTGCTACTTCGACGCGACGCCGATGTTGAGGTAGTCGTACTCGCCGCTGAATGCCGCCGTGGAGACCAGGTTGGTGAAGGTGGTCGGGCGGGCCAGCAGGACCTTGAAGTAGGTCAACGGCACCAGGGCGGCGTCGTCCATGGTCTGCGCGTCGATCTGCTTGTAGATGCTGTTGCGCTCGGTGTCGTCCTGCGTCCCGATCGCCTTGGCCAGCAGGGTGTTGACCGACTTGTTGTCGTACTGCGACAGGTTGGTGTTACCGGACTGGCTGATCGCCTGGCCGTTCAGGATCTGCTGCAGGAAGCCGTAGCCGGACGGCCAGTCGGCACCCCACTGCATCATCATCAGGCCGACGTTCTGCTTGTTGACGAAGTTCGGGACACCGGCGTAGTCGGTGAAGTACTTGCCCGACGGGTACTGCTTGAGGGTCGCGTTGATGCCGACCTTCTTCAGCGAGTTGATGATCGCCGTGGCGGCGTCGATCTCCTGCGGACGGTCCGAGCGGGCCGTGATGTTGGTGTTGATCGACGTCTTGCCGCAGGCCTTCAGCTGCTCCTTGGCCTTGGCGACGTCACCCTTGTTGCCGGTGGTGGCGTAGACGTCCGCCTTGGAGTAGCCCGGGATGTCCGGGGGCAGCACCGTGGTGGCGATGTCACCGCGGATCGGGCCGCCCTCGGCGGTCTGCACCGAGACCTTGTCGATCGCGTACTCGACGGCCTTGCGGCAGGCGACGTTGTCGAACGGCTTCAGCTTGGTGTTGATCGCCATGTAGACCAGACGGCCACCGTAGGTGTTGTCCGTGTTGGCCTTCTTGCTGGCGTCGGTGAGCACCTGGGCCTGCGTGGCGGCCTGGACACCCGATCCGGCGAGGTCGATCGCGTCGCCGGCCAGGACGTCCTTGTCGATCGTCTCCGGGTTGACCTTCAGGTTGACGACGATCTTGTCCGGCAGCTGCTTGCGCAGCGGGTCGGTCTTCGCGTCCCAGTTCTTGTTGCGGACCAGCACGGCCTGCTTGCCGTCCTGGTAGCTCTGGAACTGGTACGAGCCCGAGGACACGATGTTCTTGACGTAGTCGACGCCGTTGTCCTTGGCCTGCGGGACCGGGGCCGTCTGCGGGGCCGAGACCAGGTAGTCGAACTCCTGGAAGGCCTGCTTCAGGTGGAAGACGATCGTGGTGTCGTCCGGGGTCTCGATGGACGAGAGGCCCTTGGCGCTCTTGTCCTTGTAGGGGCCCTTGTACTTGTCGCCGCCGACCAGGAACTGCTGGAAGTAGTTCGGGCCGAGGGAGAGCACGTCACGCGCGAAGTTGGAGCGCTCGACGGCGTACTTGACGTCCTTGGACGTGATCGCCGTGCCGTCCTGGTACTTCAGGCCCGAACGCAGCTTGTACGTCCAGGTCTTGCCGCCGTCGCTGGAGACACCCTTGCTCGCGGCGAGGTCCGGGACCAGGGTGTTGCCCTTGGAACCGGGGCCGGGCTGGAACGTCATCAGCGGGCGGGCGTACAGCCGGCTGAAGTTGTACATGTACGCGTAGTACGTGTTGCCGGGGTCGAACGAGTCCGGGACGTCGGACAGCTCGTAGGTGACCGTCCCGCCCTTCTTGTCGGACGCGTTGACGACACCCTTGGTGGCGGCGTTGGCCGCGGCGGAGCTGCCGCCGTTGTTGCCGTCCTTGTTGTCATCGGCCTTGCTGCACCCTGCAACCAGCAGGGTGGCGGAGCCGATGGCCGCGATCGCGGCCAGCGCTGACCTTCGCATGATGGGCGGGTTCCCCTCCATTGTCGGAAACTTTTCGGGCTCTCGGTGACAGCAGGCGTCAGCGGCTGCGCGGGTCGAGAGCGTCGCGGAGACCGTCACCGAGCAGGTTGAACGCCAGCACGGTCACGAAGATGGCAAGGCCGGGCACGATCATGTACTCGGGATCGACCTGGTAGTACGTCACCGCTTCGCGGAGCATGCCACCCCAGGAAGCCTGCGGGGGCTGGATGCCGACGCCGAGGAAGCTGAGGGACGCCTCGAAGAGGATGTTGGTCGGGATCAGCAGCGTCGAGTAGACGATGATCGGGCCGACCAGGTTGGGCATCAGCTCGCGGAACAGGATGTACGGGCCCTTGGCGCCCATGCCGCGGGAGGCGTCGACGAACTCGCGCTCCCTGAGGGCGAGGGTCTGGCCGCGCACGATCCGGCCCAGGTAGGGCCAGTTGAAGAAGCCGATGACGAAGATGAGCACGCTGAGGTGCAGCGGCAGTCCGTTCAGGCCGAACGCGCCGCCCTGCAGGGTGGCGGAGATGGCGATGGCGAACAGCAGGAGGGGGAAGGCCAGGAAGGTGTCCATCAGCCGGCTGATGACCGAGTCGACCCGGCCGCCGTAGTAGCCCGCGACGACGCCCATGATCGCGCCGATCACGTTGGACAGGATCGTCGAGCCGAAGGCGACGACCAGCGACACCCAGGAGCCCTCCAGGACGCGGGTGGCGATGTCACGGCCGAACTTCGGGTCCACACCCAGCGGGTGATCAAGACTCATGCCACCCCAGCCGCCGGTGGGCAGCGAGGTGTTGGCGTCGATCAGCTCCTGGTGGAAGGCGTTGGGGTCGAGACCGAACAGGGCCTGGATGGGGCGGGCGAGGATCGCGACGAGAATCAGCAGAACGACAACGATGCCGCCGGCCACGGCGACCCTGTCCTTCTTGAACCGGGTCCAGGCGATCTGCCCGAGGGAACGACCCTCGATCTGCCCCTTACCGGCACCCTCCAGCACAGCCTCCGGCTGCGCCTCGGATGACGCCCCGGTGGTCTCGATCGGTGCGGTCACGGTGAGCGACCCCTCTCGCCGGCGGTGACCGGCCTACGCCAGCCGCGGATTGCGGCTTTGTCGACTTGCTCGATCATGAGGTTTAAACAGACCTCACGTCTGACTGGCGAGTCTTCAGCGTCGTCGCGATCACCCGCCAGATCTGGCGAAGAAAGTATGCGCAACCGTGATGCAGTCCGAGGGATTCCGTTATCCGAACAGTGGGTAACGCCCCTCGGACGCCGGTCAGTTGGGACAGAACGCCGAATCCGGCCGGAACGGAACGTTCCACCGCTATCTACGCGCGGAGAAATGTGTTCGTTACGTAAATCTTGTGAACCCGCCCGACCGACCCGAGCGGAGAGCGTCCCGTCGCGTCAGTAACCGCCCTGGGCCGGCGGATACCCGTACCCCGTCGCCGGTGCGGGCGGCAGCGCCCCGTGGGCCTCGCGGTCGTAGAACGGCCGTGCCGTCGCCCGCATCCACATCACGACCGGGTCGTACTCGTCGGTCATCGCGACCGTCGACACCGGCAGCCCGTCCGGCACCGCCCCGATCGACTGCTGCATCATCCCTCGCACCGAGTCCACGGTCGGCGGCGAGGTGTCGTACACGTCCAGACCGATCGCGAGATACGGCGCCCCGAGGGCCGGCTGCACCCAGGCGCGGCGCAGCGAGCGGACCGCGGGGGTGCGGTGGGCGTTCTGCGCGAGCAGCGCGTAGAACTGCGGAACCTCGATCGCCGGTTCGGTGAGCCGCAGCGGGCCGGCCGGCTGGCGGTCCAGGCCGGTGGCGATGCGGCGCAGGTCCAGCCAGGGAATGCCGACACCGCCGCCCGGGGCGTGCGGGTTGAGCCAGAGGCCGAAGTGGTCGGGGTAGAGCGTGCGGGCCACGTCGATGCCGTCGACCACCTCGTACGAGCGGTTCCAGCCGCTCGCGGAGAGTTCCTGGGCCGAGGTCACGCAGGGGGCGTAGCCGTGGCCGTCGACCTCCATGTTCCCGTACTGGGCGTCGGGGGAGCCGGCCTGGCCGTGCCAGAGCAGCATCCAGATCTGGCCGGAGGAGGGCGTGGCGAGGGCGCGGAGGAGTGCCTCGTAGGCGTCGTAGCGCCCGGGGGTTACCTGGCGCAGCATGTGCTCGACCTGTCCGGTCGCCGCGGTGCCGCTGGCGCTCACGTGTTACCGCCCCTTCATCTGGTGCCCCGCGTTCGGAGACAGCTTATGCGCCCAGGGGGCGGGGGCCGATTGCCCGTGCGCGGGTGCGGGATCGTGGTGTTACTTCGCGCAGGTCTCCGCGCCCCTGGGTTGGCTGCCCCGAGGGCGTTTCTAGTGGCCGTACTGATAGAAGGGGCGCACGTTCTCGCGCATCCAGTGCGCCACCGGGTCGTCCGCCACGTCCAGCAGGACCAGGTTCACCGGCCACCGCACCGGGACCCGGCCCAGCGCCTTGCCCAGGGCCTCCAGGGGCAGGGCGCGCATGTCGCCCTCCCACTGGGAGAGTTCGACGCCCACGAACATCACCGGGTCCGCCGTCTCGATCGCGGCGAGGCAACGGCGGGCCGTGGCGACCACGCCGATCGCCGCGAACTCCGCCGACGCCGCGGTCAGGAAGTCCATCGGGTCGTCCTGCCAGTCCGGTTCGAAGAGGCGGACCCGGCCGCCGGAGGCGGGGCCGTCCAGTTCGGTGCGGCCGGTCCGGCAGAGCTGGGCGACCGCCTCCGGCGGCAGCGGGACACCGACCACTCCGCCGGGGTTCACGGCGATGCCGACCTGCGGGGGCAGGCCGCGGGCGAACTCGACCGCCGGGGCGATCGTGTACGACAGGTGGGAGCCGGCCACCAGGCGGAACTGCTCCTCGGAGCTGAAGACCGGCACGTACACCCGGCCCTCGATCTGTGTGGTGGGCAGGTCCAGCGGGCCGCTGTGCGGGCCGCCGCCCTCCGGCAGCGGGATCCACAGGAAACTCCGGCCCAGTACCTCGATGAGCCGGCCCGCCGCCGCGGGCACGCCGAGGGAGGCCGACAGGACCTCCTCCAGTTCGTTGCCGGGCCACCCGCCGTGCGGGTGGGGGTGCGCCTGTGCCGGGAAGTCCGCGGGAATGTCCGCCGGGAAGTCCATCTGCCTACCGCCTGCTGGAAACCGCTGCTGAGGCTGGAAAGGCTAGCGGGTGACGCCGACAAAGCCACCCCACCAGCCGATTCGGGCCGCGAAAGCGATCTCGGCGAAGGCGATCTCAGCCCGCGAAGGCGATCCGGCGCAGGACGTCCGCCGCGTCCCGGTCGAGGAGGACCGCCGAGCCGATGCCCTCGGGCAGTTTCCCCTTCTCCGCCGCACGCAGCAGCCGGCCGGCCGCCCGGCGGTGGCGCAGGAAGGCGTACCGGGAGACGCCCCGGCCGCGCTCGCGCTGGCCGTCCAGTGCCGTGCCCGGCGTGACGTCGAGGAGCAGCAGGTGCAGGGTGCCGCCGCGGCGGCGGGCCTCCCGGGCCAGCCAGTCCCGCACCCAGGCCTGGGTCCCGCAGTCGTGCACGGCCACGCCCTCGCCGGTGCGAAGGGCCCGGCGCAGCCCGGCGTAGTGGGCGAGGCGGACCAGCGGGCGGTAGACGGCGTACGGCAGGAGACGGGCCAGGCGGGCGTCCCAGCGGTCGCGGGTGTCCTGGGAGTCGATGCGGATGCCCTGGACGGTGCGGTGCATCAGGGTGGACTTGCCGCTGCCGGGCAGCCCGGTGACCACGACCAGGTCCCGGGGGCCGAAGAGCAGGCCGTGCGGGCTGTGCCCGGCGCGGTCGCGCAGGTCGCGGACGACCGGTGCGGGGCCGTCGCCGCACCGCTCGCGGGCCGGGGCCGTCGACTGCTGGGGCAGGGCGAGGCCCGTCGTCGTCGCGTATGCCGTGGTCCTTGTCACCGTGATCGTCCTCCCTGGGGATTCAGGAAAGGTTCTCCCCACTTAACGTAAAGAGAAGGTAATGCACGGTGTCTCGCGGTTCCGTTCGCGTCCTGCCACAGGCCCGTCACAGAACGGAGGGGCACGTCCGGCCTGCCACGGCCCCGGGCGGCGTGCAATGATGTCCGCGCCAACTGCATACCGGCCGCTTGAATCCGCGCGGGAGAGTCCCCAGCCGTCTTCGCTGGGGCGCCGAAGGAGCAAGTCCCTCCCTTGAATCTCTCAGGCCCCCGTTACCGCGCGGGCGAGGCACATCTGAAAAGCGGGCCGCTGTGTCAGTGGCTCCACCCAAGGTGCAAGCCGTGATCACGTTCGTGGTCAGGGCGAACCTCTCAGGTTCCGATGACAGATGGGGAGGACAGCCCTCGCCTGTCATGCCCTTGGGACCTTCGGGAGACGACCGACCGATGAGCAGTACCGATTCCGCCGCACCCCGCCGTACCGCGCTCGATGCCCTGCACCGCTCGCTCGGCGCGACCATGACCGACTTCGCCGGCTGGGACATGCCCCTGCGCTACGGCTCCGAGCGCGACGAGCACGTCGCGGTACGGAGCAGGGCCGGGCTCTTCGACCTCTCCCACATGGGCGAGATCACCGTGACCGGCCCCCGGGCCGCCGCCCTGCTGAACCACGCCCTGGTCGGCAACATCGCCTCCGTCGGCGTGGGCCGGGCCCGCTACACCATGATCTGCCGCGCCGACGGCGGCATCCTGGACGACCTGATCGTCTACCGGCTGGCCGAGACCGAGTACCTGGTCGTCGCCAACGCCTCGAACGCCCAGGTCGTCCTCGACGCGCTCGTGGACCGCTCCGCCGGGTTCGACGCCGAGGTGCGCGACGACCGGGACGCGTACGCGCTGATCGCCGTCCAGGGCCCGGAGTCCCCGGGCATCCTCGCCTCCCTCACGGACGCCGACCTGGACGGGCTGAAGTACTACGCCGGGCTGCCCGGCACCGTCGCCGGCGTCCCGGCGCTGATCGCGCGCACCGGCTACACCGGCGAGGACGGCTTCGAGCTGTTCGTGAAGCCGGAGCACGCGGTGGAGCTGTGGCAGGCGCTGACCAAGGCGGGTTCCGCGGTGGGCCTGGTGCCGTGCGGGCTGTCCTGCCGGGACACGCTGCGGCTGGAGGCGGGCATGCCGCTGTACGGCCATGAGCTCACCACCTCGCTCACCCCCTTCGACGCCGGGCTCGGCCGGGTGGTGAAGTTCGAGAAGGAGGGCGACTTCGTGGGACGCGCGGCGCTCGCCGAGGCCGCCGCCCGTGCGGAGCAGAACCCGCCGCGCGTGCTCGTCGGCCTGGTCGCCGAGGGCCGCCGGGTGCCCCGCGCCGGATACCCGGTGGTCGCCGGCGGCGAGGTGATCGGCGAGGTCACCTCGGGCGCCCCCTCCCCGACCCTGGGCAGGCCGATCGCCATGGCGTACGTCGACGCGGCGCACTCGGCGCCGGGCACGGCGGGCGTCGGCGTGGACATCCGGGGCAGTCACGAGCCGTACGAGGTCGTGCCGCTGCCGTTCTACAAGCGCCAGAAGTGATCGCCGCTACCGGCGTCGGCAGCAGCCACCGGGCGTGACCTGGCGCACATCGCCGCTGGTCACGCACGTTCCCAGCAGTTCCTCATTCACCAGCACTCCCCCGCGTACAGGAGAATTCAGGCCATGAGCAACCCCCAGCAGCTGCGGTACAGCAAGGAGCACGAGTGGCTGACGGCCGCCGAGGACGGCGTGGCGACGGTCGGCATCACGGAGCACGCGGCCAACGCGCTCGGTGACGTCGTCTTCGTCCAGCTCCCGGCGGTCGGCGACACGGTGACCGCGGGCGAGTCCTGCGGTGAGCTGGAGTCGACCAAGTCGGTGTCCGACCTGTACGCGCCGGTCACCGGTGAGATCACCGCGGTCAACGAGGACGTCGTCGACGACCCGTCCCTGGTGAACTCGGCCCCCTTCGAGGGCGGCTGGCTGTTCAAGGTGCGGGTCACGGACGAGCCCGACGACCTGCTCGCCGCCGACGAGTACACCGCCTTCACCGCCGGCTGAGAGCCGCCGCAGACCCCGGCCTAGGAGTCGTAGAAACAGATGTCCGTTCTGAACACGCCCCTGCACGAGCTCGACCCCGAGGTAGCCGCCGCGGTCGACGCCGAGCTGGCGCGCCAGCAGTCCACCCTGGAGATGATCGCCTCGGAGAACTTCGCTCCGCTCGCGGTCATGGAGGCGCAGGGCTCGGTCCTCACCAACAAGTACGCCGAGGGCTACCCGGGCCGCCGCTACTACGGCGGCTGCGAGCACGTCGACGTCACCGAGCAGATCGCCATCGACCGGGTGAAGGAGCTGTTCGGCGCCGAGTACGCCAACGTGCAGCCGCACTCCGGTGCCTCCGCCAACCAGGCGGCCCTGTTCGCGCTGGCCCAGCCCGGCGACACCATCCTGGGCCTGGACCTCGCCCACGGCGGCCACCTGACCCACGGCATGCGCCTGAACTTCTCCGGCAAGCAGTTCAACGTGGTCGCGTACCACGTCGACGACGCCGGTCTCGTCGACATGGCCGAGGTGGAGCGGCTCGCCAAGGAGCACCGGCCGAAGGTGATCATCGCGGGCTGGTCGGCGTACCCGCGGCAGCTGGACTTCGCGGAGTTCCGCCGGATCGCCGACGAGGTCGAGGCGTACCTGTGGGTCGACATGGCGCACTTCGCCGGCCTGGTCGCGGCGGGGCTGCACCCGAACCCGGTCCCCTACGCGGACGTGGTCACCTCCACCACCCACAAGACGCTCGGCGGCCCGCGCGGCGGGATCATCCTGGCCCGCCAGGCCTTCGCGAAGAAGCTGAACTCGTCCGTCTTCCCGGGCTTCCAGGGCGGTCCCCTGGAGCACGTGATCGCGGCGAAGGCGGTCTCCTTCAAGGTCGCGGCGAGCGAGGACTTCAAGGAGCGCCAGCGTCGTACCGTGGAGGGTGCGCGCATCCTGGCGGAGCGGCTCACCGCCGCCGACGCCCGCGAGGCCGGCGTGAACGTCCTGTCCGGTGGTACGGACGTCCACCTGATCCTCGTGGACCTGCGCGAGTCCGAGCTGGACGGGCAGCAGGCCGAGGACCGTCTCCACGAGGTCGGCATCACGGTCAACCGCAACGCCGTCCCGAACGACCCGAGGCCGCCGATGGTCACCTCGGGTCTGCGGATCGGCACCCCGGCGCTGGCCACCCGCGGCTTCACGGCCGAGGACTTCGCCGAGGTCGCGGACGTGATCGCCGAGACGCTGAAGCCGTCCTACGACGCGGCGGCCCTCAAGGCCCGGGTCGAGGCACTGACGGCGAAGCACCCGCTTTACCCCGGTCTGAACAAGTAGTTCCCTGGTGGGGGCACCCGAAGGCGTGTGCCCCCACCCTCTTTGGAGGAGTTCCCGTGGCCATCTCGGTCTTCGACCTGTTCTCGATCGGCATCGGCCCGTCGAGCTCCCACACCGTCGGGCCGATGCGCGCGGCCCGCATGTTCGCCCGCCGCCTGCACAACGAGGACCTGCTGCCCTCCGTCGCCGCCGTACGCGCCGAGCTGTACGGCTCCCTCGGCGCGACCGGCCACGGCCACGGCACCCCGAAGGCGGTGCTGCTCGGTCTGGAGGGCGCCTCGCCGCGCACGGTGGACGTGGAGACGGCCGACGACCGGATCGAGGCGATCAAGGCCACGAAGCGCCTGTCGCTGCTCGGCGAGCACGAGATCGCGTTCTCCTTCGACGACGACCTGAAACTCCACCGCCGCAAGACGCTCCCGTACCACGCGAACGGGATGACCCTCTGGGCCTACGACGCGTCCGGGGCCGAGCTCCTCTCCAAGACGTACTACTCGGTCGGCGGCGGGTTCGTCGTCGACGAGGAGGCGGTCGGCGCGGACCGCATCAAACTCGACGACACCGTCCTGAAGTACCCCTTCCGCACCGGCGACGAGCTGCTCCGCCTGACGCAGGAGACCGGTCTGTCGATCTCCGCGCTGATGCTGGAGAACGAGCGGGCCTGGCGCACCGAGGAGGAGATCCGCGAGGGCCTGCTGGACATCTGGCGGGTGATGCAGGCCTGCGTCTCCCGCGGCATGTCCCGGGAGGGCATCCTGCCGGGCGGGCTCCGGGTGAAGCGCCGGGCCGCCGTGACCGCCCGCCAGCTGCGCGCCGAGGGCGACCCGCTGGCGCACGCGATGGAGTGGATCACGCTCTACGCGATGGCCGTGAACGAGGAGAACGCGGCGGGCGGCCGCGTGGTCACCGCGCCCACGAACGGCGCGGCCGGCATCATCCCGGCGGTCCTGCACTACTACCTCAACTTCGTGCCCGGCGCCGACGAGGACGGCGTGGTCCGCTTCCTCCTCGCGGCCGGCGCGATCGGCATGCTCTTCAAGGAGAACGCGTCCATCTCCGGCGCCGAGGTCGGCTGCCAGGGCGAGGTCGGCTCGGCCTGCTCGATGGCGGCGGGCGCGCTCGCCGAGGTCCTCGGCGGTTCCCCGGAACAGGTCGAGAACGCGGCCGAGATCGGCATGGAGCACAACCTCGGCCTCACCTGCGACCCGGTCGGCGGCCTGGTCCAGATCCCCTGCATCGAACGCAACGGCATGGCCGCGGTCAAGGCGGTCACCGCGGCCCGCATGGCCATGCGCGGCGACGGCTCCCACAAGGTGTCCCTCGACAAGGTCATCAAGACCATGAAGGACACCGGCGCCGACATGAGCGTCAAGTACAAGGAGACGGCCCGGGGCGGGCTGGCGGTGAACATCATCGAGTGCTAGGGGAATGGGCCCTGACCGGCCCGTTACTGTCTTTCGGCGCTGTCGGGGCCTTCCCCGCTTACGGGGCGGAAAGTCCCCGAGAAGTCCCTGGGACAGGCTTGAAAGTCCCCAGGATGTCCCTCGGAGCACGTCGCTGTCTGCGGGTGGGCACGGGTCCGGCTGCAGGAGGACCGGCGTTCCTGACGCGTCGGCCTGCGCCGGCGTCTTCGGTAGCCGTGGAGCCCGGCCCCGGACGTATCGCGCCGTGGTGGAGGGGCCGATCCGACGTCGGGTGCAGAACACCTCACTGACCTCGGCATGGCTGGGCGTAGGGAAGTTCCGGTATGTACTGTCGCCACTGCGGTGCCGTGAGCAGTGTGGCGGTGCCTGCGCAGACCCACCGGACCGCCCGGTCGACGCCGACAGGGGTGAGTTCGATCGCGCGGTCCGGTCCGGCGGTGACGAGCAACCGCCCGTCCGGGCTGTAGGCGGCCGTCGCGATCGCGTCGGTATGGGCGGCGGTGATCCCCTTGCCCCACGCAGCCGGGTGCGCCGGGTCGGTCACGTTCCACAGCAGGACGGTCCGGTCCTCGCCGGCGGCGGCCAGGGTGCGATCGTCCGAGCTGAACCCCACCCAGGTCACCGCGCTGGTGTGGCCGGTCAGCGGGTTGCCCAGGGCGGTCGCGTGCGCGGGATCGGAGACGTCCCACAGCCGCGCGTCGTGGCCGACGCCGGCGGTGGCCAGCATCCGCCCGTCACGGCTGAACGTGCCCCAGAGGGTGCCGCCGGTGTCGCCGGTACGGATGTCCGGCAGGGGCCGGGGGTGCACCGGATCGCCGATGTCCCACAGCCGCACCTTGTCGTCCTCGCTGGTGCTGGCCAGGGTGCGGCCGTCCGGGCTGACCCCCGCCCAGTGGACGACACTGATGTGTCCGGTCAGCGGGCTGCCGAGCGCGGTGGGGTGGGCCGGGCGGGAGACGTCCCACAGCTGGAGGCTGTGCTCCGGGCCGCCGGTGACCAGCACGCGCCCGTCGGGTGTGAACGCCAGCACGTAGGCCGGGTCGGTGCCGCCGGTGCGGACCGTGCCGACCGGACGGGGGCGCCTGGGAAGGGTGACGTCCCAAAGCCGCACGGTGCCGTCCGCGCCCGCACTCGCCAGCAGGCGGCCGTCCGGGCGGAACACCACCCGGGTGGCGGGCTGCCCGGTTGTCAGTTCGCTCAGCCGCCGGTCGGGCGCCGATGCGCGGACGTCCCACAGCCGTATCGTCCGGTCGTCGCCCGCACTGGCCAGAGTGCGGCCGTCCGGACTGAAGGCCACGGAGTTGACAGCGCTCGTGTGGCCGGTCAGAGCGGTGTTCGGGAGGTGCCACAGCCGGACGGTGTGGTCATCGCTCGCGCTGGCGAGCGACCGGCCGTCCGGGCTGAACGAAAGCCAGTTCACGAAGCCCGTGTGGCCGATCAGCGGCTGCCCCAGGGGAGCAGGGTGCAGCGGGTCGGAGACGTCCCACAGCCGGATTGTGTGGTCTGCGCCTCCGGTGGCCAGCGTCCGGCCGTCCGGTGAGAACGCCACCGCGAGGAGGGTGTCGGTGTGCCCCTTGAGCGGTGTGCCAAGCGCCCTGGCATGCGCCGGGTCGGAGACGTCCCACAGCCGCACAGTGCGGTCGTTGCCCACACTGGCCATCAGTCGGCTGTCCCGGCGGAAGGCGACCGCGTAGACGACATCGGGATTGCCCAGCGGCGTTCGCCACAGCTTCGGATGTGTCCGGTCGGTGACGTTCCACAGCCGAATCATGTGGTCGTGGCCGGGGGCCGCCACCGTTCTGCCGTCCGGGCTGAACGCGGCCGAGGCGACGGAGTCGCCCGCACCGGTGAGCGGGTGGCCCAGCGCCCTGGCGTGCGCGGGGTCGGAAACGTCCCACAGTCGCACGGTGCGGTCGTGGCTCGCGGTGGCCAGCGTACGGCCATCGCGACTGAACGAGACGGAGAACACGTAGTCGCGGTGCCCGGTCAGCGGCGCGCCGAGGGCCGCGGGGTGCAAGGGGTTCCGGACGTCCCACAGCCGTACCGTGCGGTCCCGGCTCGCGCTGGCCAGGGTGTGGCCGTCGGGCGAGAACTGCAGCCAGTACACCCAGCTGGTATGCCCGGTCAGGGGCCTGCCCAGGGGGACGGGGTGGGCGGGGTCGGCAAGGCTCCACAGCCGGATCGTGTTGTCACCGGCGCCGGTGGCGAGGATGCGGCCGTCCGGTGAGAACGCCACCGCGTAGACCGCCTGGGTGTGTCCGGACAGCACGGTGGACAGTGGTGAGTTCTGGGCGTCCAGCAGTCCTGCGGCCGCCTCGGGGGCCGACCGCAGCCGGTACCCCGCTAGATACAGCTGCGCCGCCAGTGACGGATCGGTCGCGGTCAGCTGGCCCGCCTCGGCCATCACCTGCTCGGCCACCGCCCGGTCGCGGTCGGAGCGGGCCAGCGAGCGCTGCTGGAAGGCGACAGCGGCGGCCGTCGAGGCGAGCAGCAGCAGGACGGACAGCGCGGCCAGCAGCGCCCGGAAACGTCGGGCGGTGCGGGAGGCGGTACGGCGCTCGCGGTCGCGTACCTCCAGACTCGCGGAGAAGAACTCCGCCTCCAGGGCCGTCAGATCGCCCCGCCGGTCGGCCGAGAACGTCTCCTCCGCCATGCCCAGTCGGGTTCCTCGGTACAGAGCGCCCGCGTCGCGGCCGAGCGCCTGCCAGGCCTGGGCGTCCCGGGTGAGCTGGCGGTGCAGGCGCAGCCGGTCGCGTTCGGAGTCGATCCAGGCACCAAGCCTGGGCCAGGCGGTGATCAGTGCTTCGTGCGCCAGAGTGGCGGTGTTGCCGTCGAGCGTGATCAGCCGGGCCCTGGCCAGCTGCTCGACCAGGCCCGCAGCGTTCCCCGCTCCACCGGGCTCGAATTCGGCGCGGTCTGCGGGACGGCCGGTGTCCTGGGCGCCGGCACCGGGGGTGATCAGCCGCAGCATGATGTGCTGGGCGGTCTGCGCCTGTTCGGGAGTGAGCCCGGAGTACAGTTCCTCGGCGGTGCGGGCCAGGGCGCCGTGCACACCGCCCACCGCGTCGTAGGCGCCCTTGGTCAGGGTACGGCCCTGGCGCCGCCGCCAGGTCTCCAGCAGCGCGTGCGACATCAGCGGCAGGCCACCGGGTTCCGCGCCGACGTCGTCGACGATCTGCGCGGTCAGCGCCCGTTCCACTGTCAGACCCGCGGCCGCGGCGGGCTTGACCACTGCCTCCCGCAGCTCCTCCGGACTCATCGGGCCGACCAGCAGGGTGGCCTCGCGCAGCGCCTCGGCAAGCCGGTGGTGCTTGGCGCACCGGTCCAGGAAGTCGGCCCGTACCGCGATCACCACCCGCAGTCGGCTACCGGCTTGTGCAGCGGCCAGCAGCATCTCCAGGAATCCGGTACGTTCTCCGGCCTCCGTGGCCAGGGTGAACAGTTCTTCGAACTGGTCGATCAGGAGCACGGTGTCGCCGTCGCCCGGCGCCGCCGTCAGTAGGGCCCGGTGGGCGGAGGCCGGGCGCGGACCGGGGGTGAGGATCCGGATGGCGGCAGGGAGCCGGCCCTCGTCGTCGGGCTCCCCGAGGGCGGGCACCAGACCGGCCCGCAACAGTGATGACTTACCGCAGCCGGAAGCACCGACCACCGCACTGATCCGGTGCGCTCGCACCACGCGTAACAGGTCGGCGACGAGCCGGTCGCGCCCGAAGAACAGCTCACGGTCGCCTGGTTCGAACCGTGCGAGTCCCCGGTACGGCGCTGAGGTGGCGTCGTCCTCCGAGCGCGGTACTGCGGCCACTTCCTCGGCCGCGCGCTGCCAGCGGCGTTCCCACTCCGCCTCGTCGCCACCGCAGGCCCGCACGTACGCCAGTACTACCGACAGTGTCGGCAGCTGTTGCCCGGCCGCCGCCCGGGACAGCGTGCTGGCCCCGACCCCGGTGCACGCCGCCATCGCCCGGTAGGTCGGACTGTCCGCTGCCTCGCGTAACGCGCGCAGTTCGTACGCCAGCCGCTGCACCGGGCCGGCCGCAGGATCGACCGGCTGCTCAGGACGCCCCGCCATGGCATGTCCCCCTCGTGTTGCCCCGGGGCCAGCAGCTTAGCCATTGATCCAGGTGCCGGAAGAGGGTGCCGGATCAATTCGCCGGCCGCTGGAATCGGCAGCGGAACACGGGCCCGCATGGGCCTCTGGAGGAGCGCACAAGCCTTTCGGAGAACGGGGGAAGCAGTGGACTGCGCGATGCGGTACGCCGAGGGGGACATCGAGCTCGGGTCGGTACGGATGACGGTGACGCTACCGGGAGCAGCCCCGTCGACCGGTGAGGACTCCCGGCCGGAGTGCGTGGTGGGCCTGGCCTGCGACGGCCCGCTGGCCCTGGGCCAGGACCCGGACGCGGTCCTGCTGCGCCCAGGGCAACTGGTGGTGTGGCCGGCCGAGCCGCCACACTGCGCCGTCCCAACCGGGAGGCGGCCGTTCCGTCTGCTGACACTGCATCTGCCGCGCCACGTGCTGGCCGTCTCCGACCGCGAACTGCGGGAACTGGCGCGACATCCGGTGCCTACGGACCACGGTCCGGCGGCCGTGCTCGCCCGGTTCATAGAGGAGGTCGCGGCACAGGCGGAGACGCTTCGGGCAGGGCCGGCGGGCAGGCTCGGGGACGCGGCGCTCGATCTCGCCGCCGCGTTCGTGACCGACGCGGCGCGCCCGGTGCGGTCCCTGCAGAGCGAGCTCGTGGACGACGTCAAGGCGTACATCCGCCGCCACATCGGCGACCCGGACCTGTCGCCGGCGCGGATCGCCCGAGCCCATCACATCTCGTTGCGCTACCTCCAACGCCTTTTCCAGCAGGACAAGCAGACCGTCAGCGGCTTCCTGCGAGCCACCCGGCTGGAAGGCTGCCGCGCCGACCTGGCCGACCCCGTACTGGCCACCCGCACGGTGGCTGAGATCAGGGCCCGGTGGGGCTTCCAGGACGCGGCGGTGTTCTGCCGGGCCTTCAAGAAGGTGTACGGGGTCTCGCCCGCGCAGTATCGGCGGTGAGGTGCGGCGTGATGTTCAACCCCCTGTCATCAGGATCTGCGCGAGCCTGGATGTGGGGTCGATATTGTGAGCCCCGTCATTGAATCCGTACAGAAGAAACGTCATAGTCAGACCGGAACGCCCTTTGAAATGATAGTCGCGGGAATGATCGATCACCTCGGTGATCAATGCTCCGTCTTCTGGCCCGCCTTGGAGCTTGAGCACCTTTCCATGTTTGTCCACCAGCTTCCCGTTCGCAATCAGCGATGAAATCATCGCCGAATATCCGGCACGCGCACTGATCAAGGCATTCAGCGTGAGAACGTCTTGGTTTCCGTTGTAATCTCTCATCAGACCACCGACACCGAGTGAGTTCGTGGGATCCACCGAGCCGACATAACTCTGCATGGCGCCGACGACGGCATTGAGGGCAGCAGCGGAAGCTATCCTCAACGGCGGGACGGGCACGAACCCGGTGAGGACATTGATTGCGGCCCCCTGTACCATACTCACAACGAGGGCATTATGGTCGTCTATCGCCAGGTCTGCCTTCTTCAGAATGGCGAGGTAGGGGTCGATTTCCGAAGCCACGCTCCCGCCAAAGCCGGGTGCCCAGTCCTCCGGAGGCTGATCACCCGGGGGATCGGTCGAGTTGGCCACTCCGGACAGCAAAAATTGGGTAAGAGCAGGGAGAATGTCCCTGAGCCTGTGCGGAGTGACAGCCGCGACGTAGGGCTGGACTTCAGTCATGAGTTTCTTGGTGTCGGCAGTGGGCATGCCCTGCATTCCACATCCCAGCACCGCCAGGACCAGCTTCTGGTAACCAGTCAGTTCCGGGGCATCTGGATCGGGAATCGACAGCGTTGTCCGCTGGTCATGAAGGTCGATACCGTTGGCGTACCCTTTGAAGCCTATCGTGAGGAAGAATTTTCGCTGCGCGAGCGAGAGTGCTTTAAGGAAGGCCGCGCATACGGCTGGATCGTCGGAGTTGGCCTGTAGCGTTCTGAATGCCCCTGCCGGGTCGGTCATCAGGATGGCCGCCGCCCGAATCCCGATCCGTCGCGGCGCGTCGGCGACAGCAGCGTCGGTAGTGTTGATGAGCCGGTTCGGATCCACCGGGGTCACAAATGCCTTGTGCGTGAATTGCCAGCCGCTGTCCGCCTCGACGAACGCTCTGCCGGTAAGTCGTACACCGCGGTCGGTATAGTAGACTGCCGCGATGTGCGCTGGGAGATCACCCAGGAAGCCCTGGGTGAACTTTACCACCCGGCTGACGTCAATGGCTGCATAATCTGCCTTGGCCACGGCACCGCTCAGGTAGGCGTGGACCATGGGCGTGAAAACCGTGCGCACCCAGTCCTGCAGTTCCTGAGCGGCATGCACACGCTGATCCGAGTAGTCGTAGAGTTTCTGGGGAATCGCGGACGCACGATCGTCTCCACCCACTGTTGCTCCTTTCATCTCCCCGAGCCGGAGATGAGCAGCCTCTTTGCTTCCACTGTCGCCGCCTCATTCGCCTCGTGGACAAGCCCTATGAGCGTCCTGATCTGATTGGCCAGGGAGTTCAGCGCTGCGGTCTCGGTGCCGAGGTCCGTGTCGAACTTTCTGCGCCTGGCGCCGGTCCAGGACTCGAGGAGTTGTTTACTGCCCGGACCGCGCAGTGTGTTCAGCTGATGGATCTTTTCGTTGAGCTGACTGCAGATTCGGACCAGGTCGTGCGCCACCTGGAAGTCGTAGGCGACGCCTTTGGGTTGAGACATGGACTGCTCTTTTCGGAAGGAGTGGAAACCGATTGTGGGAGGTCCGTCACCCCCGCAGTGCCCCCCATGTGTTCACCCCCACCTCGCCGTCGACCCGCAGGCCGTGGTTCTTCTGGAACTTCTTGACCGCGGTCAGGGTGTCGGGGCCGAAGTCGCCGTCCACTCCGTGTGACCCGATGTCGTAACCGCGGGCCTTGAGGATGCACTGCAACTCCACCACCCGGTTGTTCCGCTGCCCGTACACCGTGAGGGCCGTGCCGGAGTAGTAGGTGCACGACTTCCAGGGCTTCGAGGACGGCGGCTTGGCGGTGGCGGTGACAGTCCTGGTGGGACGGGGCAGGGGTGCCTGACTCGGCGCTGTGGTGGGAGTTGTGGCTCCCCCTCCGCCGTCCCCTCCCCCGCTTCCGCCTTGCGGTATCGGCGCCTGGGGCACGACAGTGACCGTCGTGCCAACGGACGGCTTGGACGGTCGCGACGCCGTGTGTGTCGGTGTCGGATGGGACGGCGAAGAGGCCGTGACCGAGGAGTGCTGTCCGGCGAGCGTGTCGCGAGGGGCGGCCTGGTGGCCCGGCACGACGAAGGCGATGACGGCGGCGACCGCCGCAAGGGCCGCCGCCGCGGCGATCACCAGAGGGCGCCGGCTCTTCGCGGTCGCCCGCCGCTCGCTCCGTTCCGGCTCCGGGCGGCGCAGGACCGTCGGCTGGTCCATGGGCGGCACGACCAGCGCCCGACCGCTCCAGGAGTCGCGGGAGGCGATCACCTCGGCGACCGGCTCGGGCCAGCTCTTCGCGAGGGTGTGCTCCCGCGCGGCGTTGACGATGTCCTGCGGGCTCGGTCTTAGCTCCGCGTCCTTGTCCAGACAGCGGTTGACGAGGTCCGCGAGGGACGCGTCGCGCTCCGCCACCTCGGCGAGCACCTGCTCGCTCGGCGGCGAGTAGATGACACGGTGGATGACGTCGCCCGTCGATCCCTCGCCGAAGGGGGCCGTGCCGGTGACGGCCAGGGCGAGTACCGAGCCGAGGGAGAAGACGTCCGAGGCGGTGCCCACAGCGTGGCCATCGGCCTGCTCCGGCGACATGTACGCGGGGGTGCCCACGTGCTGGCCGGTCATCGTCAGCGCGCTGGTGTCGGCGGCGTGGGCGACACCGAAGTCGATGACCCGCGCGCCGTCGGCACCCAGCAGCACGTTCGACGGCTTCAGGTCCCGGTGGACGATCCCGGCCGCGGAGAACGCGGTCAGCGCCTGCCCGACCTCGTGGGCGAGCCGCCACACGACCGGCGCAGGCAGCGGGCCGACCCGGCCCACCGCGTCCGCGAGACTCAGCCCGGGGACGTACGCGGTGGCCATCCACAGGCGCTCCTCGTCGTCGAAGCCCGAGTCGAGCAGCGCCGCCGTGTGTGTGCCCTGCACCCGCCGTACCGTCGCCACCTCGCGGTTGAAGCGCCGCCGGAACCGCTCGTCCTCGGCGTACTCCGGCCGGATCACCTTGACGGCGACGAGCGATCGGGCCGTGTACTCCCCTTCCTGGGTCTCGAGCCGCGCGAGATAGAGCCGCCCCATGCCGCCGCCACCGAGCCGGGCCAGCACTCGGTACGCCCCGATGTGCGGCGGGTCCGACCGGTGCTGCGGCCGTGCGCCGAGGCGGTCGAGGTCGGCTGGTGTCAGTTCCTCGGCCGGTGACTGGGACGACTCTGTCTGGGACATGGTTTCCTCAAGGCGCGGTGAAGCGGGTGGCGTTCGGCCCGTTCAGTGGTTGCCGCCTGCCGTGGAGATGTCGTTCAGCACCTTGTCGAACCTGTGCTGGAACTCCTGAAGCGACTGACTGATCTTGTGCAGGTCCGTTTGCGCACCCGCCCAGGCCTGCCGGAACTCGTCGGCGTACCGGCCGCTCCAGTGGGACTGGTCGCTCAATGTGTTGCCGGCCGCCGCCAACTGGTTGATGGACTCCGAAAGCCCTCCGTGGATGATGCTCAGGAACTTCCGGCTGGCGGCATGTGCTGCTCCGTCAACCCCGACGTGCTGTCCGTCATGGCTCATGGGATGGCTCTCCTCATATCCGGATGTTCATCGGGCACTCGCCGGGACCCGTTCGGCGGTGCCCCGGAATGCGCGACCGTGAAAAGTCTTCCGCCGGGGCAGACGGAAGTCATTGACCGCCGGCGCCGTCTCGTTGACCTTGTGCGCAGCGTGCGACACCCCCTCACCACGCCACCTGCACCCCGCTCGCCACCCCGTCGACGACCAGGTATCCCCGCCCCGGGAGGGCCGCCATCCGGTCGTGGCGGGGCAGGGCGGTGCCGAGGAGGTCGCCGTCGAGGTCGTGGTCGGGGGAGAGCAGGATGCCGCAGCGGCTGTCGCGGGCCCGGCCGGTCCAGTGGCCGTAGAGGCGGCGCAGGGCCTCGGCGCGGCCGGCGGCGACGAGGTGGCTGCCGGGGCCGGCCGTGGCGAGCCAGTTCTCCAGGGTGCCATGGTCGTCGTCCACCGTGTCGGCGTCGTCGACCAGCAGGAGGGTGGGGCCGGCCGGCCGCAGGAGGGTCTCCGCCAGGTCACCGTAGGCGGTGGCCAGGGCGGTGAGGCCCGGCAGGTCGCGCAGCGGTGAGCGGCGTGGTGCGAAGGCAATGACGGCGGGCGGGTTCTCCGTGGCCGTGACGACGCGGGCGATGGTGCACAGGGCGGTGCTACGGCCGGAGCGCTGGGGGCCGGCGATCAGGGCGTGTTCGTGCTCGTACATCCGCAGGGCGGCGCAGTCGAGGCTGTCGGCGTCCACGCCCACGGGCACCCGCCATGGTTCGGCCGCCACCGAGGCCGGTGTCGTCAGGCCGGTCAGCGGTACTTCGGAGGGCAGCAGGCCGATGCGCGGCGCCGTGCGGGGCGACGCCGCCCAGCGGGCGGCGGTCGTGGTGACAGCGGCGTCGAGGTCGTCACCGGGCCAGGCGATCTGGATGACCCGGCGGTTGGCCGCCACCACCGCCCGGCCCGGCACATACGTGGGGACGGAGCCGCGCGGCACGTCGAAGTACCCGTACTCCCCCGGGTCGGCCATGCGCATCAGCAGCTTCTGCAGGGTCAGGGCGGCCCACGACGCGGGGACGGCACCGGAGCGGTCGGCGGTGACGGCGAACCGGATGCCCACGGCGGGGCCGTCGGCATAGACCCGGGCGAGCTCGTCGATGAGGTTCATCCCGGCCACGTCCTTGTCGAAGTCCGAGATCAGGGCCCCGACGTTGTCGATCAGGACCAGCCAGTCGGGGGCGTCGGCGGCACCGCGGGACTTGCGTGCGTCGAGTTCCCTGCGCAGCAGTCTGATCAGCCGCACCTGCCGCTCCCGTTCGGCCGACCCGATGTGCGCACCGGTGTGCGGCAGGCCGGTCAGCGGCGCGAGGTCGCCGGCGCCGAGGTCCAGGGCGAAGACATGGCACTGTGCGGGCGGTCGGGCGGCGGCGACGGCCAGGGCGAGTGCGGCCAGGGCGGTGGACGTTCCGGAGCCGCCGCTTCCGTAGATCAGCACGTTGCCCGCAGACGGATCCCAGCCAACCGGGTACTGCCGCTGGCGATCGGGGTCGTCGGCGAGCGCGTAGGCGGGCAGGCCGGGGGTCTCGGTCTGCAGGCCGCGTTCCGCGACGGTCAGGAGGTCCGCGGTCCGTACCGTCGCGGGCAGCGGGTCGGGCCACGGCCGGCGCGGCTCGGGCAGCCCGCGCGACTCGGCGGCCTCCCGGGCGGCCGTCACCAGGCGCCGCAGATCAGTGGCGCCCTCCGGATCCGCGGCGGCGGGTCCGGCGACCGGCGCACCGAGCGTGAACGGCACGGCGGTCACCGGCCCGGTCACCTCGGCGTCCGGGGTGACGCCGGTGGACAGGGCGGTCTGCACGGGCAGGACCTCCCGTGCGCTGAGCCGGTAGTAGGCCCGCCCCCACTGGCGGCTGCCGATACCGGCCGCGGCGGGGTCGTCGATCACGTCCTGGGAGTCACCGGTGCTCTCCAGGCGCAGTGCCATGCGGAGTTTGACGTTGTTCTTGATGGCGTCGCTGACCGATCCGGCGGGTCGCTGGGTGGCCATGATCAGGTGCACCCCGAGACTGCGTCCGCGCTGGGCGATGCTGACCAGCGAGTCGACGAAGTCCGGCAGCGCCTTCACCAGGGTGGCGAATTCGTCGATGACCACGGCCAGTCGGGGCATCGGCTCGAGTTTGGCCTGTCCCGTGTCGCGTAGTCGCTGGTAGTCGCGTATGTGGCTCAGGCCCGTTGCGCGCAGCAGGCGTTCACGGTGGTGGAGTTCGGCCTCCAGGCAGCGCAGGGCGCGTTCGCTCAGCTGCTCGTCCAGGTCGGTGACGAGGCCGACGGTGTGCGGCAGGGCGGCGCATTCGTCGAGCGCCCCGCCGCCCTTGTAGTCCACCAGGGCGAAGGTCAGGTGCTCGGGGTCGGCGTCGACGGCCATGCTCGCGACGAGCGTACGCAGCAGCTCGCTCTTGCCGGACCCGGTGGTGCCGGCGATCAGGGCGTGCGGTCCGTCGTCGTCGAGGTCGACGGTGAACACGTCCCGTTCGGTGACGCCGAGGACGGCCCGTACGCGTAGGGCGGGGGCCCGTTTCCGCCAGCGGTCGCCGACCGTGGCGCCGTCGACCGTGCCCAGGTCGAGCAGGGTCAGCAGCGAGACCCGGTCGGGCAGCCCCGCTCCCTCGACACGCATCTCGGGGTCCTCGAAGCGCGCCAGCGCCCTGGCGGCCTCCCGCGCCTCGCGCACCGGCATGCCGCCCAGCAGGACGTGGTCGGTGATCTCGCCGGAGACCACGTCGCGCACCCGGCCGGTGCCCTCGGCGGACGCCGTAACGACGGTCGTGCACAGCGCGGGCAGCCGGGTGGTCAGCACCAGCGCTCCGCAGCGTACGGAGGTGCTGGCGAGCAGGTCTCGCAACGGGCAGGGGCGGCCCTCCAGCAGCGCGGCTCCGTCCACGACCACCAGCAGTACGGGGCCGGGCTCCTTGCCCGTCGTTCCGCCCTCCGGTGCCGCACCGGGCGCGGTGGCGAGCAGGTGACGGGCCAGTGTCTCGGCCTGCTCCGCGCCGACGGCCACCAGGCGGGCCGTCCCGGAGCGGGCGTCGGCACCGTGCGGCAGCCACTTCGTCCAGTCCCAGTCGGCGAGGCGGTCGGGGTCGGTGAAGACCGCCACCGTCACGTCGGCAGGCCCGCTGCCCGTCACCGCCTGGCACAGCAGTGACCGGGCGACGGCCAGGCAGGCCTGCCGGTCTCCATCGAAGCCGACCGCCTCGCCCGCGGAGACGCCGGCCTCCACCGGCACCTGCGACAGCACGGCCCGCGCGCTGAGGATCTCCGCCGCCTCCGGCTCAGGCCGGCCGTCCGGACGGTCCCCCAGCGGCGGGGCCCAGGGCAGGTCGGCCGTGCCGACCACGACGCGGAGGAAGTCCGCGGCACCCGGCCGCCGTTCCCACAGCCGGGTCCCCGGTGCGGTCGCCCGGTGGACGACCTCTGCCGGGTCGGGATGGGCGGCACGGCGCGCGGTGGTCTCCGCAGCGTGCCGCGCGGCGAGTGCCGTGTCGAACTCCGCGAGCCTGGCGGTGTAGTCGCGCATGCCTCGGCGCAGGGCGAACCTGCCGCGCAACCGCTCCTCGAAGAAGTTCCCCAGGAACATCAGCGGGGTGAGCGCCGCGATGGCGGCGTAGCGCAGGTCGCCGGTGAGAGCGACGGTGCCGCCGGCCAGCACGAGCGGGCCGAGCATGCTGGAGACGCTGAAAGGCGCCTTGTGGGCGCGCGCCGGCGGCGCCGGGAAAGCGACGGGCGGTGCTTCGACGGGCCGCCCGCCGCGCGGGGGCCGGTTGAAGGGCATGGTTCCGCCGGGGCCCGCCTCACGGATCGGGTTGACCCGATGCACGGGACCGAGGCGGTCCGGCGGCAGTACCCGGATCAGCACCTCACCACCGAGCGAGATCAGGTCATCCGGCCTGACGGGGAACGGCTCGTGGGCTTTGGTTCTGGCCCTGTTGACGTCCGTGCCGTTGACGGTCCCCAGGTCTGTGACGGTGGCCCTACCGTCCGGCGACACATCGAAGGCCGCGTGGAGTCGTGACACCCCTGTCGCCACGACTTGTACGTCCGCCTCCGCCCCTCGCCCCACCACTGTCCGGCCCGCCGTGAGCGGCAGACCGCGACCGGCTTCGAGCCCGCCGACCAGGCGCAGAACGGCGGCCGGCCCGCCGGGATCGCCAGTGGCAAGCCAGCCGGCCCTGCCGACGCGCGATCCGTGGACTAGACCTGACTCGCTCAGCACGGTGCCGGAACGCACCGCCCGGCCGTCGACACCAAGCCCGCTCTCCACAGGCATGCATACCGCTGTCGCCAGGTCCCGGACGGTGGCGTCCGGTCGGCCGAGCCGCAGTTCGACGTCACGCTCGCCGCCACCATCGACACAGACGATCCGCACCGTCGAGTGCCTCCAACCCAGTTCAGCGCAACGGATTCGTCGAGTCTGGCGCAGGCAGCGGCGGAAGGCATTGACCGCGAGCGCCAACCCGTTGACCGTGCGCGCAGTCCTGCCGCCGGCAGGGGGCAGGCCGAGACTATCCATCACAGCAAGGCGGTTCAGAGGTCAGATCGCACAGGTGTGCAAGTAGCCTCGCACCTCAGAAACAGCAGACTGCGGTTCGAGGCCCCGCACGTCCTCAGCCAGATTTGGCCCGGGCCTGGCGGCGTCCGGTCATCGACAGACTGTCATTGGCCGGTAGCCGAACCGCATGTGCTCGACGTCATCACGCCCTTAGGATCCGACACAACACGAGACCGGGCGAGCGTCGACTCATTCGTCAAGTACAAGGAGACGGCCCGGGGCGGGCTGGCGGTGAACATCATCGAGTGCTAGGGAGACGGGCCCTGACCGGCCCGTTCCTGAAAAGTCCCCGGGAAGTCCCCATGGAGCGGGCTCTTGGCCTGCGGGTCTTGGTCACGGAAGCGGAGCTGGACGAACTGTCCCGTGGGATGTACCGGCGGGCAGACGCCATCGATCACCCGCCCTACAGGGCAAGCCAGTTCAGATGTCACCCGATCGTGCAGCAGACCCTGTCAGCGAACGCGCTGGCCCAGAGAGAGAGGGCGCAGGCGGGTGTCCCAGAAAGAGAACAACTCCAGTAGCGCGTCGAACTCCGTGAGGCGGGTGCGGTGTTCGTCGTCCGCGACCCCGTAGATGTCGCGGAGGATCGCGAAGACTCCCGCACGGGAAGGTCCCACCACAACTGGGTGCGCTGGCCGAAAACCGCCCCGATGTTGCGCGCGTTGCGCTCCCGCTCGCGGTAAGGGATCACACCCGCGACCCGTGCCTCGCAGGGCCGGCAGTTGCCCCGCCCCGGCGGTGAACGACACGTCCTCCACCGCCGTTTTCGCCACTCGCTCCGGATTGACCAGAGAACGCAGGGCACCCGCCAGACCCGGCCGGCGCACAGTCGTATGAAAGACCCTGGACAGCCCACGAGTCTCCATCACCGGAACCACGGCACGGCATTCGTCGAGGAGCAAGCGAAGGGCGACGTCAACCCGCGGCTCAGCGGTCCGTCAGCTCGGCTGTCAGGGCGCGGCGGTCCAGTTTGCCGTTGATGTTCAGGGGGAGGGTGGTGCGGTGGGTGAAGCGATGGGGGACCATGTAGCGCGGGAGGCGGGTGGAGAGGGCCTGGCGGAGGTGTGCGGGCGGGAGGGGAGTGCCGGTGTAGGCGGCTTCGAGGCGGGTTTGGCCGTCGGGGCCGCGGAGGGCGACGACGGCGGCCTGTTCGATGCCGTCCTGGTCGCGTAGTACTGCTTCTGTTTCGCCGATTTCCACTCGTTGGCCCATGATTTTGACCTGTTGGTCGATGCGTCCGAGGTGGACCAGTGTTCCTCCGTCCAGGGTTTGGACGAGGTCGCCGGTGCGATACCAGTCCATGTCGCTGGGGACGTAGTGCTCGCGAGGGTCTGTGGGGCGGCCCGTGGGGGTGAGGAAGCGGCCGTGGTTGTCCGTGGGGTCGAGGTAGCCCGTGAAGCGTTGTACGCCGCGGACGCACAGTTCGCCGATCTCCGCGGGGTTGCCGTCCTCATCGAGGACGAGGTGGTCGAGGTGGGGGTGGACGGGGCCGATGGGCAGGGAGCCGTTGGCGGTGTGCGGCCAGTCGGCGATGTGCTCGGGCACCCTGTACTGAGTACAGGCGATGGTTACCTCTGTGGGGCCGTAGAGGTTTTCCAGGACGCTTTGTGGTGCGGCGGTGCGCCAGGCCTTGGCTTGCTGGGTGGTGAGCTGTTCGCCGCCGAACAGACTCCAGCGCAGCGTCGGCATCGAGCCGGGAGCGAGGCCGCCGGCGAGGTGGGCCATGGTGATGACCGACGGTACGGAGAACCAGTGCGTGATGCCTTCGCGTGCGACGAGCCGGCTCGGTTTCGCGAGGTCCCGGCGGGGCGGGACCACCAGCGTGGCACCCGAGCCCCAGGCTGCGAACAGTTCGAAGACGGACGGGTCGAAGGCAAGGCCGATGTTCTGGGCCATGCGGCAGCCGGGGCCGAGTTCGTAGCGTTCGATCACGTAGCGCAGGAAGGCGTCGATACTGCGGTGCGACACCGGGACGCCCTTGGGTACGCCCGTGGAGCCTGATGTGAACAGGACGTAGGCGGTGTCCTCGGGGGCGACGGTGGCGGGCGGCGGGGCGTCGTGGGGTGGTCCGGTGGATCGCAGGCGGGTCAGGAGGTCGTCCGAGAGGGTGAGGTCGAGGGCGGCTGCGTGCGCGATGGCAGCCGAACGGGCCGGGGGGAAAGCCGAGTTGAGGGGAACCACGGCCGCGCCGAGGCGCAGGGCGGCGAGGTAGCCGACGTAGGTCAGCGGTTCCGGTGTCGTGGTCAGGCCCACCCGGGCCGGAACCGTACCGCCGTGGAGGGCGACGATCTCGCCGGCCAGGGCGCCCACCCTGGCGTCGAGTTCGCGGTACGTGAATGTCTCGGCGCCCACCTCAAGCGCGGAGCGGTCGGGGTGGGCGCGGACCGATCGCGCGAACCACTCGTGGAGCCCAAGGGGTGTCATCCGAGGTTCTGCCTTTCGAGGCTGGGGCGATCTGCTCATTCGTCGCGCCCCTTCGGCTGTGCCCGGGCACGGAGCACGGCGGCTTCCTTGTCCGCGTCGATACCGAGCGGGACCTTCCCCTGGCGGTACGGCGCGTCAGCCGGTCCGCGTTCGCGCAGCCAGGCCCAGGCGTCGGTGACCGAGTCGGCCAGCGGGCGGCAGTGCAGGCCGACGGTGACGGCGCGGGTCGTGGACGCCGACCAGACTCCGGCCATGGCCGGCTGGTCGGGTGCCCAGAACGGCAGCTCGGTCCAGGGCCCTACCTCGTGCTCCAGGAGGAAGTCGTCGTCCGTCCAGGCGAGTTGGGCGCCGGCGCCGGTCACGCGTGCACAGGCGTCGAGGAGGCCGCCGAGGGTCTCGGTGTTCTGGGGTCCCGCGACGAGGTAGCGGCCCTCCGCTCCTGTCTCCAGGAGCCGGGTGCCGAACGCCGCGATGTCCCGCGCGTCGATCAGCTGGACCGGGCGGTCGGGGCCGCCGGGTACGAGGACCTCGCCACCGCGCGCCATGCGTTCCAGCCACCAGAGCAGTCGGCCGGGGGCCTCCCGGGGGCCGATGATGAGACCGGGGTTGAGGATGACGGTACGGCCCTCGAACCCGGCCTCGACGGCCCGCTCGCAGCCGGCCTTCAGGGCGTTGGCGGGTACGTCGTCGACGGCGGCGTCCGGCGCGCAGGGGTGGCGCTGCGAGTCCTCGTCGACGGGGCCGGCGGGCCAGTCCGCATAGGCGTGGAAGGACGAGACGAAGAGGTAGGCGTCGGCGTGGCCGCTGAGCGCGCGGGCCGACAGGCCGACGGTGCGGGGGTGTTGACCGCTGGTGTCGATCACGGCGTCCCAGGGACCGTGCTCGGCGAGCGCGGTGAGGTCGGCCGGGTTCTCGCGATCACCGTGGATGCTGTGCGTGCGGGAAAGGTCCGGGCCCGACTTTCCGCGGTTGAACACGGTGACCTCGTGGCCGCGTTCGACGGCGTCGTCCACGAAGGCCCGTCCGAGGAAGACCGAGCCGCCGATCACGAGAATGCGCATGTTCGTTCCTTGTTTGTCGAGGGATCGGCCGTCGCGAGTGCGGCGGCCGTCGCGTTGGTCACCGCGGTCAGCTGCGCCGCGGCCGGGTCGGTGTCGATCCCCGCGCCGAAGCCCGTGCGTCCGTCGGTGGTGATCTGAACGTAGGCGACGCAGCCGGCGCCGGCGGGGTCGGGATGGGTGTGCAGGGAGTCGAGGGTGACGGTCTGGCCGGTGGTGGTGAGTGCGGCGGTGTGGGCCGCGGCCGGGGTGGGGCCGGTGCCGAGGAGGCGGGTGGCGTGGCCGGTGATGTCGACGACGAGGGCGTCCAGGGTGACGCGGCCGTCGGCCTCTTCGACGTGGAACTCCTTGAGCTGCGGGGCCGTTTCCCGCGGGGTCAGGTAGCAGCTGTCGAAGAGGGCGCGGAGGTCGGCGGCGGTCAGTTCGGCGCCTTCGCGGTCGGCGATGCGCTGGACTCGGCGGGCGAAGTCGATGCGCATCGGGCGCGGCAGGTCGAGTCCGTGGGCGGACTTGAGGAGGTGGGCCACGCCGGACTTGCCGGACTGGCTGTTGACGCGGACCACCGACTCGTAGGAACGCCCGATGTCACGGGGGTCGACGGGGAGGTACGGCACCTGCCACGGGACGGCGGCCGGGTCGCCGGCGGCTTCGGTGAGGCGGTCCATCTCGGCGAGGCCCTTGGCGATGGCGTCCTGGTGGGTGCCGGAGAAGGCGGTGTGCACGAGGTCGCCGGCGTACGGGTGGCGGGCGGGGACGGGCATGCGGTTGGCGAATTCCACGGTTTCGCGGATGCCGTCGAGGTCGCTGAGGTCGAGCTGCGGGTCGGTGCCCTGGGTGAGGAGGTTGAGGGCGAGGGTGACCAGGCAGACGTTGCCGGTGCGTTCGCCGTTGCCGAAGAGGGTGCCCTCGACGCGGTCCGCGCCGGCGAGCAGGGCCAGTTCGGCGGAGGCCACGGCCGTGCCGCGGTCGTTGTGCGGGTGGACGGAGAGGATCACGGCGTCGCGGCGGTCGAGGCTGGTGTGCATGTACTCGACCTGGTCGGCGAAGACGTTCGGGGAGTCGGTCTCGACGGTGGTCGGGAGGTTGAGCGTGACGGGGCGGTCGGGGGCGGCGTCCCACAGGCCGGTCACGGCGTTGGACACCTCAAGGGCGAAGTCCGGCTCGGTGACGTTGAAGGTCTCCGGCGAGTACTGGAAGCGCAGATCGGCGCGGACGGTGTCGGCGCGGCGGCCGATGTGCTCCGCGGAGCGCAGGGCCATGGCGCGTACCTCGTCGCGGGTCATGCCGAAAACCGTCTCGCGCCACAGGCAGGCGGTGGCGTTGCACAGGTGGATCATGGCCCGGTCGGCGCCGTCGAGCGCCTCGAAGGTGCGGTCGATCAGCTCGGGGCGCGCCGGGGTGAAGACCGAGACGGTGACGTCGTCGGGGATGAGGTCCTGCTGGATGAGTCCTCGGACGAAGGCGAAGTCGGTCTCGCTGGCGGAGGGGTAGCCGATCTCGATGTCCTTGAACCCCATCCGCACCAGCAGGTCGAACATCCGGTGCTTGCGGGCCGGGTCCATGGGGGTGCTCAGGGCCTGGTTGCCGTCGCGCAGGTCCACCGAGGCCCACAGCGGGGTCCGGGTCAGCGTCCGGGTGGGCCAGGTGCGGGCGGCGGGGTCGGTGACGGGGCGGGGGCCGCGCGCGTAGCGGGTGTAGGGCATGGAGGAGCCGCGCTGCGGGTTCCAGCGGGGCTGGTCGGGGCCGGGGTCCAGGTACGGGGTGCGCGGTGCGGGGGCGGCCGGGAGCGTTCTGCGTCGGTCGGTCACGGTCCTGTTCTCCTCAAGGGGCGGGTGGGGGCGTACGGCCGGCGGCGGTGAGACGGTTGGCGAGGGCCCGTACCGTGGGGTGGCGGGCCAGCTCCGGCCAGCGCAGCCCGCCGTCGATGCGGGCGAGGCAGCGCAGTGCCGACATCGAGTCGCCGCCGAGGGCGAAGAAGTCGGCGTCGCGGCCGACGGGCCCGACCCCCAGGACCTCCGCCCATACCGCGGCGATGTGCTTCTCCCACGGTCCTGTCGGGGCGTCACCGGCGGCCGGGGGCGGGGGTGCCGGGGTGCCGGCGGCGAGGGCACCGATCGCCTTGCGGTCGAGTTTGCCGTTGGCGTTGAGCGGCAGCGCGTCGAGGACGAGGACGGCCGCCGGGACCATGAATGCGGGCAGGGACCTGGCGAGGTGGGCGCGGAGTTCGGCGGCTTCGGGCGCGGTGCCGGGGTGGGGCACGGCGTGGCCGATCAAGCGCTGCCCGCCGGCCTCGGACCGGGCCAGGACGACGGCTTCCTTGACGTCGGGGTGGGCGCGCAGGACGGCCTCGATCTCCCCTGGTTCGATGCGCAGGCCGTTCACCTTGATCTGGAAGTCCTTGCGGCCGAGGAGTTCCAGGACGCCGTCGGGGCGGTACCGGGCGAGATCGCCCGTGCGGTAGAGGCGGTCGTGGACGCCGGCGTGCGACCAGTCGAGGAAGCGTTCCGCGGTGAGGTCGGGGCGGTCGAGGTAGCCGAGGGCGAGACCGGTGCCGGCCAGGTGGAGTTCGCCGACCACGCCGGGGGGCACCGGGTTCAGGGCGTCGTCGAGTACGTAGGTGCGCTGGTTGGCCATGGGGCGTCCGTACGGGATGCTCGTCCAGGCGGGGTCGGTGGTGGTGACCTCGTAGAGGGTGGAGTGGATCGAGGCCTCGGTGGCCCCGCCCATGACGATGAAGCGGACGCCGGGGGCGAGCGCGCGGACGCGGTCGGGCAGGGAGACGGGGACCCAGTCGCCGCCGAGCATGACGAGGCGGAGCGTGTCGAGGACGTCTTCGCCGGTGCGCTCCAGGTGGTCCACGAGGAGTTCGAGGAGGGCGGGGGCGGAGTTCCACACTGTGATGCCGTGCCGGGCACACAGGTGCGCCCAGTGGGCGATGTCCTTGGCGTGGTCCGGCTCGGGGACGATCACCGTGCCGCCGGCCGCGGTGATACCGAGGAACTCGTAGACCGACATGTCGAAGCTGGGTGAGGACAGTGCGAGGACCCGGTCCTGAGGGCCCACCTGGAAGCGGGAGTTGAGGTCCGCGAGGTTGTTGACGACGCCGCGGTGGCGCAGCGCGATGGGCTTGGGTGCTCCGGTGGAGCCGGAGGTGTGGATCACGTAGCAGAGGTCGTCGGGGCCGGCCGTGGGGGCCAGGACCCCGCCGGAGGCCGGGGCGGGGGCGTGGAGGAGGCCGTCCACGAGGAGGGTGGGGCGGGTCCGGCCGTGGGGCGGGGCGGGCAGGACGGCGGCCCTGGCGGTGTCCGTGACGACGGCGGTGCAGGACGTGCCGTCCAGCATCGCGGCCAGCCGCTGCTCGGGGTAGTCGGGATCGAGCGGGACGTAGGCGGCGCCCGCCTTGAGGATGCCGAGGACAGCGGCGAGGAGTTCGGCGGAGCGCTCCAGGCACAGGCCGACGCGGGCGCCGGGGCCGGCACCGGACGCGCGCAGCCGCTCCGCGAGGCCGGTGGCGGCGGCGTCGATCCGGGCGTAGGTCCAGGTGCGCTCCCCCTGGACGACGGCGATGGCGTCCGGCCGTACCGTGGCACGGGCTTCGAACGCCCGGTGCAGGCAGGTGTCGTGCGGCAGGTCGGCCGAGGTGTCGTTCCATTCGACCAGGATCCGCTGGGTCTCCTCGGGGCCGAGGAGAGCGAGCCGGGAGACGGGGGCGGCCGGGTCGTGGGCCGCGTCGGCGGCGAGGGTGCACAGCCGGGACAGGGTCCGGGTGGCGGTTTCCGCCGTGAACAGCCGTGGTTCGTAGTGGAGTTCGGCGTACCAGGTGCCGCTCTCCAGGGTGGTGGCGAGGTGTAGCTCGGCGTGCGGGGCGGTCGGCACCGCGGTGTTGTGGGCGAGCGCGACCAGAGGGGTGCCGAGGTCGGCGGGGAGCGCGAGGGCCCCGTCGGCGAGGGCGGCCAGGGTGGTGCCGGGGTCCACGTGGTAGCCGCGGATGCCGTCGGGGACGGCGATCGCGACGCGGTCCTGACCGGTCAGCCGGTGCAGGAGCGCCGCGAAGCAGGCGGCGAACAGGTCTCCGGTGAGGCCGCCGGGGGCGGAGAAGGGCAGGGCGGCGCGGACCAGGTCGGTGGCCCGGGGTCGGGCGCCCGCCCGGCGCGGCCGGTCGGCGGGGACGACAACGGGGGGCCAGTCCGTGTCGGCGGGGGCGGTCGTCACAGGTCAACTCCTGTCCAGAGGGCATCCGGGCGCCCGGCCCCGGCGCGGCGGCCGGCTCCGGCCTGGACGGCCGCCGCGTAGGGGAGCGGGTGGCGAGCGCAGAGGGCGTGGACCCGGTCCCTCAGCCGGGCGCGCTGCTGCGGGTCGATACGGAACTCCGTCTCGTTCAGCGGTGTCGTCGCGGTGAGGACGTCGTGCAGGAGGGCGGCGCATCGGGCCATGTGCTCGGGGCCCAGGCCGCGCTGCGCCAGGATGTTGCAGCCGAGCCGGATGCCGCTGGTGACCAGGGGCGGGCGGGTGTCGTCGGGGATCCGGTTGCGGTTGACGAGGATCCCGCACGCCTCAAGGGCACGCTCCGCCACAACGCCGGTGACCCCGGTGTCGCGCAGGTCGAGCAGGACCATGTGGTTGTCGGTGCCGCCGGTGAGTACGCGGTACCCGAGGCGTCCCAGTTCGGCGGCGAGGGCACGGGCTCCGGTGACGGTGCGGTGTGCGGTGCGCGCGAAGGCCGGTTCGGCGGCGAGGGCGAAGGCGCGGGCCTTGGCCGCGATCGCGGCGGGGGCGGGGGTGCCCTGGTTCTGCGGGAACACCGCTCGCTGCATCAGCCGGAACAGCGGGGTGTGTCCGTCGGGACCCGGCGCCCGGTGGTCTCGCCCGCTGAGGATCAGGCCGCCGCGCGGACCGCCCAGCTGCTTGTACGTACTGGTTGTGGTCAGGTGCGCGTGGTCGACGGGGCTCGGGTGCTCCCCCGCCGCGACCAGGCCTGCGATGTGTGAGATGTCCGCGAGCAGGTAAGCGCCCACCGAGTCGGCGATCGCGCGGAACCGGGCGAAGTCGAGGGTGCGCGGGTAGGCGCTCGCTCCTGCGATGAGGACGGTGGGCCGGTGCCGCGCGGCCAGGTCGGCGACCTGGTCGTAGTCGATGCGGCCTGCGGCGTCCAGGCCGTAGGCGACCGCCCGGTAGTGGCGTCCGGTGACCGAGGCCGGGGAGCCGTGGGTGAGGTGACCGCCGGAGTCCAGGCCGAGGCCGAGCAGGGTGCCGCCGGGCGCCATGAGCGCGGAGAGTACGGCGAGGTTGGCCGAGGAGCAGGAGTGCGGTTGGACGTTGGCGTACCGGGCCGCGAACAGCTTCTTGGCACGCCCCACCGCGAGTCGTTCGACCTCGTCGAAGTTGACGGCGCCGGGGTGGTAGCGGGCACCCGGGTAGCCCTCGGCGGTGACGTTGGCGAGCGCGGAGCCCGCGGCGGCCAGCACCGAGGGGTCGGCGGTGCTGGCGGAGGCGACCATCGCCAGCGTGTTGTTCTGGTGGTGGACCTCGGCGTCGAGGAGACCGGCCAGTTCGGGGTCCTCGCGACGCAGGCCGGTCAGGCCGGTGCGGGCAAGGGCGCTCTGGCCGCCGTCCTCGGCATCCGGAATCGGCAGGGCGGATACGGGACTCAGGGACACAGCTGCTCCTCGATGACGCGCCACAGCTCGGGCATGTGGTCCAGCAGGTAGAGGTGGCCGCCGGGCATCTCCAGCTCGGTGTGGTCGGCGCTGGTGAAGTTCTTCCAGTCGGTGCTGGACTCGGCGCCGGCCACGGTGTCCGCCGCGCCGCGCAGCACGGTGACCGGGATGGGCAGGGGGCCGGCGACAGGGTTGCGCTCGTCCCCGTACTCCTCAAGGAGGCGGATGTCGGCGCGGATCACCGGCAGGAGCAGGGCGCGCAGTTCGGGGTTGTCGAGGGCCTCGAAGCCGCGCCGGGCGTCCTGCTTCAGCGAGGCGACGGCCTCCTCGTCGTCGTCGCTGAGGCCGGTGTAGCCACGCTGACGCGGGCTGCGGGCGCCGCTGACCACGAGGTGGTCGGGCAGGGGGCCGCCGCTGTCGTACAGGTGCCGGGCCGCCTCGAAGGCGAGGAGCCCGCCGAAGCTGTGCCCGAAGAGCGCGAACGGCTCTCCCCGGGCGGCCTCGACAGCCCGGCCGGCGATGTCGGCGACGGCCGCGGCGAAGGACGGGTAGAAGGGTTGGGAGTACTGCTCCTCGCGGCCCGGCAGTTGGAGAGGGACCGCTTGGAGGCGGCCGTCCGAAAGGCCCTTCCACGGGCGGTACAGGCCGGCTCCTGCTCCAGCGTAGGGCAGGCACATCACCCGCATCATCGAGAGCCCCTGTCGTTGGTGGCGGAGGTGGAGGTGGAGATCGCGACGGCGGTCAGCTCGGCGAGGCGGCGCCGGACGGCGGCGGCCAGCGCGGGCAGCCGCTCGGCCCACAGGCCGCCGGCGGG
Organism: Streptomyces sp. NPDC001980; assembly: GCF_040296885.1. Classification (NCBI taxonomy): domain Bacteria; kingdom Bacillati; phylum Actinomycetota; class Actinomycetes; order Kitasatosporales; family Streptomycetaceae; genus Streptomyces; species Streptomyces sp. NPDC001980. The sequence continues at coordinate 354,499 of NZ_JBEOYD010000007.1, forward strand.
CGCCTGGAGGACACCGGCAAGTCGGTCCCCGGGCAGCTCGCCCAGCTGGAACTGGATCTCGGCCTGCGCGCCGAGCGGGACCACGGGTTCGGTGCGCAGCCGCAGTGGGCCGGCGTCGTGGACGGGGCGCGGCCAGCTCTCGTACGCGAACAGCGCCTGATAGAGCGGGAGTCGGCGGCCGGGCCTGCCGCGCACGGCGCCGATCAGCCGGTCTTGCGGCAGGTCCATGTGGAGCAGCCCGTCGGCGAAGGCCTCCCAGATACGGACGCAGGCTCCGGGTTCGGCCAGGCGGCGGACCCGCACGGGCAGGGTGGTCAGGAGGCAGCCGATCGTGTCCGCCTGGTCCGGGGTGCGGCTGGAGACGGGCGTGCCGATGCAGAAGTCGTCTGCGCCGCTGAGGTCGTGCAGGGCCTGGGCGTACGCGCTGAGCAGTACGGCGATGGGCGGGCAGGCCAGGGCTCTGCCGGCCGCCCTCACCGCCGGCGCGGCACCGTCGGGGAAGGTGACCGGGTGGCCGACCGGGTCTGCCTCGGCGAGATCGCGCTGCGTGGGGCCGTCGTCGGCACCGGGCAGGTCGGGCACACCGGCCAGCGCGGTGCGCCAGTACGCGGTGAGTTCGGCCTCGGCCCCCGGGTCGAGCGGTCGCGGTGGCGCCGGGGGCGGCGGCGCGGGCTCGGGCGCGTCGTCGGCGGCGGCGGCGCGCGCGTAGGCGGCGGCCAGGTCGGCGGTGAACACCTCGTGGGAGAGGCCGTCGTGGACCAGGTGGTGGGTGAGGACGTACAGGGTCGCGCCCGAGGCGTCGGCCGCGTCCGGGGACAGGCCGAGGACGACGTGGTGGCCGGCGGCGATGTCGAGCAGGGCGGTGCGGGCCAGCAGGCCGGCGGCGGAGTCGAAGCCGGCGCCGGGCGGGAGGTCGGTCAGCGGTGGGGCGACGGGCGCCACGGGGGCGCACCACAGGTCGCCGCCGGCCGGCGTGAACACCGAGTGCAGGGCCGGGTGACGGGCGACGACTTGGCCCGCGGCTTCGGTGAGCAGCGTGCGGTCCACTGCGCCGTCGATGCGTACGGCGCTGAGGACCCGCCAGGCGGGCGAGCCGGGCGCGATGCGCTCGGCGAACCAGAACTGGCGCTCGGTGGCGGTGGCGGGGCGTCCCGTCGGGGCCGGTGCGGCGGTCATCGGTGTCACCGGACCGTGTAGCCGGCGTCGACGGTCAGGGTGGTACCGGTGACGTGGCGGGAGCCGTCGCCGGCGAGCCAGAGGACGGCGTCCGCGACGTCGGCGGGGTCGACCAGGCTGTTCATCGGCTGGTCGGCGGTGAACAGTTCGGCATGCCCGGCGAGCGGGACGTCGAGGGCGCGGGCCACCTCGGAGAGCATGCGGCCGTCCATGGCGGGTTCGTCGCGGATGTTGCCGGGGCAGACCGCGTTGACGCGCACGTTGTGGGAGGCGTAGTCCAGGGCGGCGGCCCTGGTGAGTCCTACGAGGCCGTGCTTGGCGGCGACGTAGCCGGCGAAGTTGCGGTAGCCGACGAGGCCGGCGACGGAGGCGATGTTGACGACGGCTCCGGCGCGGCGTTCGACCATGGCGGGGGCGAAGACCTTGATGGCCCGCCAGGCTCCGCCGAGGTCGATGTCGACCATGAGCTGCCAGGCGGCCTCGTCGGTCTGGTCGACGGGGCGGCCGGAGGGGGCGACGACACCGGCGTTGTTGACGAGGACGTGCGGTGGTCCGAAGCGGTCGTGCACCTCGTCGCGCAGGGCGGTGAGGGCGGCGAGGTCGCGGACGTCGGCGGCGGCGGTCAGGACGTCCGCGCCGCGTCTGCGGCAGGCGTCGGCGGTGTGGTCGAGCTGGCTGCGGGTGCCCAGCGGGTAGGGGACGCCGTCGACGGGCCCGGCCACGTCCACCAGGACGAGATCGGCGCCGGCGTCGGCGAAGGCCAGGGCGATGGCGCGGCCGGTGCCTCGGGCGGCGCCGGTGACGACCGCGGTACGCCCCTCCAGGGCGCCTGCCCGCGCGGGGGACGCGGTCATCGGACGGTCGCCTCGCTTCCGGGCTCGGACCGGTCGGCGACGGGGGCGGGCCGGTCGGCCGGCTGGTCGGGTGGGGCGGGCCGGTCCGCGGCCGGGGTGTCGCCGGAGGTGTCGGCGGGGCGCTCGTCCATCGCGTACAGGGCCGGACGGCGCCAGCTGACGGCGATGAGGACGAGGTAGACGAGGGAGAAGCAGAGCATCGGCCCCCGCAGCCCGGCGACGTCGACCAGCCAGCCGGCGGTGAGCACGCCGAGCGGGGCGGAGGTGAGGGCCATCGCACCGGTGAGGCCGAAGACACGGCCGCGCAGTTGCTCGGGGACGCGTTCCAGCATGATGGTGGAGAGCATCGGGTTGAGCGGGCCGCCCGCCACGCCGACGAGGAAGCAGATCGCGGTCACGCCGAGGGCGCCGGGTTCGAAGGCGAGCATCGCCCGCAGTACGGCGACAACGGCGAAGCAGCCGAAGAGGGTCAGGCGCCGGTGCGACAGGACGGTCCGGCTGAGGGGGCCGTACAGGAGGGTGCCGACGACGGAGCCGATGCCGACGGCGCCCAGGAACCAGCCCATTGCGGCGCCGCTGTGCAGCACCCGCTGTGCGTAGACCGGCAGGAAGAGCGGGGTGAAGGCGTCGTCGAGGAAGTTGGTGACGATGACGAAGGCGGTCATGGCGCTGATCACCGGCATGGTCCGCAGGAGGGCGAAGCCCTCGCGCAACTGGCCGAAGAAGCCGGGAGTGGTCGTGTTCCCCTGCGTGGCAGGGAAGTTGGCGGGCGCGGCGGCCGGGACCCCGAGGGCGACGAGGACGGCGGCGATCAGGAAGCTCGCGGCGTCGACGTACATGCCGGCGGCGGACCCGGTGGCCGCGATCAGTACGCCGGCCAGCGGGGCACCGGCGACCAGGCCCAGCCGGGGTGCGGCCTGGTACCAGGAGTTGACGCTCTCCAGACGGGCTCCGGCGTCCTCGATGAGCGGCTTCACCAGGGTCATGCGGGCCGCCGTGGCAGGGGTGGCGACGATCGTACGGACGAACAGCAGCGCGAACAGGAGCGGGACGGGCAGCTTCCCGAGGGTGTCCAGGAGCGGGACGAAGAAGACGAGCAGGCCGGCCAGAAGATCGGAGAGCACGCTGAGGCGACGGCCGCCGAACCGGTCCACGAGGACACCGCCGACGGCACCCGCGAAGATCATCGGCAGGGCGCTGACGAATCCGGCGGCGCCGGTGGTGGCGACGGAACCGGTGGTGTGGAGGACGAAGAGGGGGACGGTGACGATGGTGATCGCGTTGCCGAAGGCGGACAGGTACTGGGCCGTCAGGAGTGCGACGAGCGGTCCGCGGCGCCGGCCGGCGACCGGTGCCGACTCGGTGGGGGTGGTCTCGGTCATGCCCGCTCCCCCGGTGTCGTCGGCCGGCCGTCGGTGCCGTGTGCGGCGGCACCCTGCCGTTCGCGTCGTTCCCGGCTGAGCCGGGCGAAGAGGCGTTCCATGCTTTCCTCAGTCACTCCTGTCACGCCCGGCACTCGGTCCGGGTCCTGGGGACGGTTCGCGTGTCCTATGAGGCCGGCCAGTTCTCGGGCGGCCGACTCGGCCGCCGCACGGACCGCGGCCTCGTCGACGGCACCCGGGTTGAAGAGCCAGCGCAGGACGGCCCGGCCGTCCTGCACCGACACCGCCACGTCGACGTCGACCTCGCGCTCGGTCTGCGGGTTGCCGGGGAACGCGGTCTGCGCGGAGGCGGTGAAGGGGCCGGTGCCCGCGCCGACGGGGTCGGCCAGCTCGCCCAGGTGGTTGACGACGACGCGGGGACGCGCGGCGGCCGAGAACTCCGCACGCAGGACGGGATCGGCGGCGCAGCCGAGCAGGCCGAAGGTCTTGCCCGCGTCGGGGACGGTGTGCAGCGCGACGGTGGTGGCGCGCAGGTCGTCGGTGGCGTCGCCGCCGGTGAGCGGTACCCGGAAGGGGTGGGCGGCGGAGTAGAAACCGACGGCACGCTCCGGGTCCCAGTCGGGCAGCGCGGGCAGCGGGTCGCGGCCCAGGCCGATCAGCCAGACCGACGGCTGCTCGTGCGGTGCCCAGGGACGCAGCGCGCGGGCGACGGCGGTCAGCGCCGCGGCGCGCAGCGTGCCGTGTGCCTGCGGCGTCAGCGGCACGCTGACCTCCAGCGCCTGTTCGCCCTCGTAGGTGTTGGGGCCGTCGAGCCGCCAGCTGTACGGGCCCGTGCCGGCGAGTTGGTCGCGCCAGTAAGGGGCATGCGCAGCCGGGTCCGCCTCCCTTGTGACAGCGGCGTGTTCGGCGTATCCGGCGTTCTCCGTACGGGGTGACCCGCCCTGGTAGAGGTCCGCGAGGTCGCTGATCAGGACGGCCCAGGACATGCCGTCGACGACGAGGTGGCTGGCGGTCAGCACGACGCGGTCGGGCTCACCGGGGGCGCCGGGCAGGTGGGCGACGGCGAACAGGGGCCCCGTGGCGCGGTCGAAGGCGGCACGCTGCGCCGCCATGACCCGCCCGGGGTCGGTGCCCGCGGCCTCGGCGGTCCAGTGCCAGTGCTCGCCGGGGACGAGCACCCGCCCGCGCAGGGTGTCGGTGAGTGTGGGATGGGTGCGGACGAGGTCCTGGGCCGAGCGGTGCAGACGGTCCGCGTCGAGGGGGGTCGTGGCGGTGAGGACATGGCTGTGCGTGAAGTCCTCGACCCGGGCCAGGCCCCGGCCGAGCAGCATCTCCTGCTCGGGGCCGAGCGGCCCGACGGGCGGCGCCGGCCGCGTCGCGGCCGGGGCCCGAGGATGGGCCCGCCGATGATCATCGCGATGATGCCGACGACCGCGACGACGACCTTGCAGAC